>NZ_JBVKBI010000004.1:0-516972 GCF_055639035.1 Streptomyces sp. NPDC107654 | reverse complement strand
CTGGTCGGCGGCCTGTTCACCCGCTGGTTCCACCGCTGGGCCCTGCTGGCCGGCTGGGCCGCCGGCATGATCTACGGCACCGCCGCCGCCTACGGCATCGCCTCGCCGACGCAGAAGCACTTCGGCGGCAACGCCAGGGAAATCCCCGGCATCGGCGAGATCGGCTACATCGGCCTCACGGCGTTCGTGCTGAACGTCCTGGTCACCGTGGTCCTCACCGTCGTCCTGAAGGCCCTGAAGGCCCCCGAGGGCGTCGACGAGACCCGGCCGGAGGACTACACGGCCGACGCCGGCGACCCCGGGGTCGAGGTGGAGCTGCCCCCGGCGACCGCGGGCGCCGGCCACTGACGAACGCCCTGAGGGGCACACGGAACGACACGCGCGACCGGACATCCGCAACGGGCCGCCGATGGCACGACCATCGGCGGCCCGTCGGCGTCCGCGCCCGCCCGCGCACCACGGGCGGTGTCACGCTCCCCGCCCACGAGTTGACCCTCCGAGAGCAGAGCGGCACAACATCTGGGGGTGCCACGACAAGGCGGCACTAGATGTATGCTCGTGCTCGCTGTCGCCGCAGGGGAATCCGGTGTGAGTCCGGAACTGTCCCGCAACGGTGTACCTGCGTGCATCCGCGCGCCTGTTGAGTCCGACGACCTGCCGACAGCGCACACCCGGCCGTCCGGTCCGGGTGGGTTCCTGAACGTCCGGGCCTCGTGGAGTGGGCCGGTGGACGCGACGCCGTGTGCGCTCGTGGCTGCCCCCTGCCCTCCGCCGGGCCCCGTGCCGAGCGAGGGAGAGCCCCACGTGACCATCGCGCCAGCCGACCCGGCTTCAGTCAGCGAGCTGGAGACCGACGGTCCCGGTGCCGCACTGCTGCGGACCCTGACCGAGCTGACCGCCGACCTGCCCGACGCCGACCCCGGCCGGGTGGCCGCCGCCGCGCTGCGGGGCCGGTCCTCGCGGGCCGACGAGGCGGAGCTGCGTGAGCTGGCCACGGAGGCCGCCGCCGGCCTGATCGCGGAGGACCCCGCCTACTCGAAGCTGGCCGCCCGGCTGCTGACCCTCACCATCCGGGACGAGGCCGCCTCCCAGGGCGTGACCTCCTTCACCGAGTCCGTCGCCGTCGGACACCGCGAGGGCCTCATCGCCGACCGCACCGCCGAGTTCGTCCGGCTGCACGCCGAGCGGCTGGACGCGCTGGTCGACCGCGCCGCCGACGACCGCTTCGGCTACTTCGGCCTGCGCACCCTCCACAGCCGCTACCTGCTGCGCCACCCCCTCACCCGCAAGGTGATCGAGACGCCCCAGCACTTCATGCTGCGCGTGGCGAGCGGTCTCGCCGAGGACGACACGGCCCGCGCGGTGGACGAGGTCGCGGCGCTCTACGGCCTGATGAGCCGCCTGGACTACCTGCCGTCCTCCCCCACCCTGTTCAACTCCGGCACGCGGCACCCCCAGATGTCGTCCTGCTACCTGCTGGACTCCCCGCTGGACGAGCTGGACTCCATCTACGACCGCTACCACCAGGTCGCCCGGCTGTCGAAGCACGCGGGTGGCATCGGTCTGTCGTACTCCCGTATCCGCTCGCGGGGCTCGCTGATCCGGGGCACGAACGGGCACTCCAACGGCATCGTGCCGTTCCTGAAGACCCTGGACGCCTCCGTGGCGGCGGTGAACCAGGGCGGCCGGCGCAAGGGAGCCGCCGCCGTCTACCTGGAGACCTGGCACTCCGACATCGAGGAGTTCCTGGAGCTGCGGGACAACACCGGTGAGGACGCCCGCCGCACCCACAACCTCAACCTCGCCCACTGGATCCCGGACGAGTTCATGCGCCGCGTGAACGCCGACGAGCAGTGGTCGCTGTTCTCCCCCGCCGACGTTCCCGAACTGGTGGACCTGTGGGGCGAGGAGTTCGACGCCGCCTACCGCAAGGCCGAAGCCGCCGGCCTGGCCAGGAAGACCCTCCCCGCACGGGAGCTGTACGGCCGGATGATGCGCACCCTCGCGCAGACCGGCAACGGCTGGATGACCTTCAAGGACGCCGCCAACCGCACCGCCAACCAGACCGCCCTGCCCGGCAACGTCATCCACTCCTCCAACCTCTGCACCGAGATCCTGGAGGTCACCAGCGACGGCGAGACGGCCGTCTGCAACCTCGGCTCCATCAACCTCGGTGCCTTCGTGCGCAGTGGTGAGATCGACTGGGAGCGGCTGGACGAGACCGTCCGCACCGCCGTCACCTTCCTCGACCGCGTGGTCGACATCAACTTCTACCCCACCGAGCAGGCGGGCCGCTCCAACGCCAAGTGGCGCCCGGTCGGCCTGGGCGCGATGGGCCTGCAGGACGTCTTCTTCAAGCTGCGCCTGCCGTTCCACTCCCCCGAGGCCAAGGCCCTGTCCACCCGGATCGCCGAGCGCATCATGCTCGCCGCGTACGAGGCCTCCGCCGACCTCGCCGAGCGCAACGGCCCCCTGCCCGCCTGGGAGCAGACCCGCACCGCCCGCGGCATCCTCCACCCCGACCACTACGGCGCCGACCTGACCTGGCCCGAGCGCTGGGACGCCCTCCGCGCGCGCATCGCGGAGACCGGCATGCGCAACTCGCTGCTCCTCGCGATCGCGCCGACGGCCACCATCGCGTCCATCGCGGGGGTGTACGAGTGCATCGAGCCGCAGGTCTCCAACCTCTTCAAGCGCGAGACCCTGTCCGGCGAGTTCCTCCAGGTCAACTCCTACCTGGTCCAGGACCTCAAGGAGCTCGGCGTCTGGGACGCCCGCACCCGCGAGGCCCTGCGCGACTCCAACGGATCCGTCCAGGACTTCCTGTGGATCCCGGAGGAGATCCGCGCCCTGTACCGCACGGCCTGGGAGATCCCCCAGCGCGGCCTCATCGACATGGCCGCCGCCCGCACCCCCTTCCTCGACCAGGCGCAGTCGCTGAACCTGTTCCTGGAGACCCCGACCATCGGCAAGCTCTCCTCCATGTACGCCTACGCCTGGAAGTCCGGGCTGAAGACGACGTACTACCTGCGTTCGCGCCCCGCGACGCGCATCGCCCGTGCCGCCCAGGGCCAGGCGCAGTCCGCCAGGCCCATCCCCGTGCAGCAGGCCGCCGACCCCGACGCGGTCGCCTGCTCCCTTGAGAACCCCGAGTCCTGCGAGGCCTGCCAGTAATGTCCACCCGTAACACCAACCTGCTCGACCCGGGCTTCGAACTGACCCTCCGTCCGATGCGCTACCCGGACTTCTACGAGCGCTACCGGGACGCGATCAAGAACACCTGGACCGTGGAGGAGGTCGACCTCCACTCCGACGTCGCCGACCTCGCCAAGCTCACGCCCGAGGAGCAGCACCTCATCGGCCGGCTGGTCGCGTTCTTCGCGACGGGCGACTCGATCGTGGCGAACAACCTGGTGCTGACGCTGTACAAGCACATCAACTCCCCGGAGGCGCGGCTGTACCTGTCGCGCCAGCTCTTCGAGGAGGCCGTCCACGTCCAGTTCTACCTGACCCTGCTGGACACCTACCTGCCCGACCCGGACGACCGCGCCGCCGCCTTCGACGCCGTGGAGAACATCCCCTCCATCCGCGAGAAGGCCGGGTTCTGCTTCAAGTGGATCAACGAGGTCGAGAAGATCGACCGGCTGGAGACCCAGGCCGACCGGCGCCGCTTCCTGCTCAACCTGATCTGCTTCGCCGCGTGCATCGAGGGCCTGTTCTTCTACGGCGCCTTCGCGTACGTCTACTGGTTCCGCAGCCGCGGCCTGCTGCACGGTCTCGCCACCGGCACCAACTGGGTCTTCCGTGACGAGACCATGCACATGAGCTTCGCGTTCGACGTGGTCGACACCGTCCGCAAGGAGGAGCCGGAGCTCTTCGACGACCAGCTCCGGCAGCAGGTCACCGACATGCTCCGCGAAGCCGTCGAAGCGGAGCTGCAGTTCGCCCGCGACCTGTGCGGCGACGGCCTGCCCGGCATGAACACCGACTCCATGCGCCAGTACCTGGAGTGCGTCGCCGACCAGCGCCTCACCCGCCTGGGCTTCGCCCCGGTGTACGGCTCGGAGAACCCGTTCTCCTTCATGGAGCTGCAGGGCGTCCAGGAACTGACGAACTTCTTCGAGCGCCGCCCGTCGGCGTACCAGGTCGCGGTGGAGGGCACCGTCGACCTGGACGAGGACTTCTGACCGGCCAGGAGCCCGTTCGGCGTCGTCCGCCCGTACCGCCTGCGAGGGGGTGCGGTGGCGGGCGGCGCCGTTCGCTTTCCGGTCAGGCGTGACGGGTCACACCCCGGTGCCTCCTGAGGGGCCCCGCGGTGCCGGCCGGCTGCTCGGCGGCGGTGCGGGAGCGCTCCGCCTCCTTGAGCTGCCGGTCGACGCGCCGCTCGCGCAGGGCGCCGAGGGCGGACGGGAGGATCAGGAGGACCAGGATCCCCAGGGTCACGAGCATTCCGATCAGGCCTTCGATCTGGTTTCCGTTCATGACACCACTGTCGCGCCGGACGCTGCTGACCGGGAGTGGCAGCACTGCCGTAGACCCTCGAATTTCTGCCACCGCCGAGGCACACTGGCAGCATGCTGAAGAACGTGGCAGCCGTGCTGCTGGACGGGGTGCATCCCTTCGAGCTGGGTGTCGTGTGCGAGGTGTTCGGCATCGACCGCAGCGATGACGGGCTGCCGGTGTACGACTTCGCGGTGGTGTCGGCGGAGGGGCCCGAGCTGGGCACCCACTGCGGGTTCACCGTGTCCACGCCGTACGGCCTGGAGCGGCTGGAGGAGGCCGATCTGATCGCCGTGCCGGCCGGTGAGACCTATGCGGAGCGCGCGTACCCGCCGGAGCTGCTGGCGGCGCTGCGGCGAGCCGTGGACCGGGGCACGCGGGTGCTCAGCGTCTGCTCCGGGGTGTTCGTGCTGGCCGCGGCGGGGCTGCTGGACGGGCGGCGGTGTGCGGTGCACTGGCACCACGCCGAGCAGCTCGCCCGGCGCTACCCCCGGCTCACGGTCGAGCCGGACGTGCTGTACGTGGACGAGGACCCCGTGATCACCTCCGCGGGCACCGCCGCCGGGATCGACGCCTGTCTGCACCTCGTGCGCAAGGAGCAGGGCCCGGAGGTGGCCAACAAGATCGCCCGCCGGATGGTGGTGCCACCGCACCGGGACGGCGGGCAGGCGCAGTTCATCGAACGCCCCCTGCCCAAGGCGCCCTGCGACACGGTCGGGGAGGTGCTGGCGTGGATGGAGGCCCATCTCGACCAGGAGGTCACGGTCGAACAGCTCGCCGCCCGCGCCCACATGGCGCCGCGCACCTTCGCCCGGCGCTTCCAGCAGGAGACGGGGACCACGCCCTACCGGTGGATCCTGCGGCAACGGGTGCTGTTGGCTCAGGAGTTGCTGGAACAGACGGACGAGACCATGGACGCCGTCGCCTGGCGCACCGGGTTCGGTACGGCCGCCGCGCTGCGCCACCAGTTCGTCCGGGCGCTCGGGACCACCCCGAACGCCTACCGGCGCGCGTTCCGGGGCCCGCAGGCCGCCTGAGCGCGCGCCGGTACCAGGCCTACCAGGGCATCGCCCGCAGCAGCAGGTTCTGCGGGCGGAGCGTGATGCCCACGCGGGTGGTGTCGTCGGACCCGCCGACCTGCTCGAAGCGGTACTTCGCCGAGATCACCGCGGTGATCAGGCTCAGCTGGGCCATGGAGAAGTGGTCGCTGGGGCACTTGCGGTTGCCCACGCTGAACGGGCTCATGGCGTACTTCGGTACCTCCTTGACCCGTTCGGGCCGCCAGCGGTCGGGGTCGAAGTCGAGGTGACGGGCGTAGGAGCGGGCGTCGCGCTGGATCGCGTAGGGGCTGTACACGATGTCCGCCCCGGCCGGAATACGGTACCCGCCGAGTGCGGTGTCGGTCACCGCGCGGCGCGTCAATATCCATACCGCGGGCCTGAGCCGCATGGCCTCGACGACCACATTGTTGGTGTGCGTGAGTGAGCGGATGTGCGTGAATCCGACGGGTCGGCCACCGGTCACGGATTCGACCTCGGCCCGTACCTTCTCGGCGTGTTCCGGGTGTTCGGCGAGGACCTGCAGCAGCCACATGATCGTGGACGCGACCGTTTCACTGCCGGGGGTGAGTATCGCGACGACCTGATCGTGGATCTCCTGTTCCCCGATGGGCTCACCATTGTCGTCCCGCGCCTCCAGCAATGCCGTCAGCAAATCGTCCGGCTTTTGACCAGAGGCCCTCCGCTCGGCGACGATCTCGTCCACCAGCAGATGCAAATCGGCCAGCGCCCGGTTGAATTCGCGGTTGGCCGGAAACGGCAGCCGGTAGAGCGGTCCGAGCGGGACGACCATCCTCCGGTACATGCCGCGGAAGACGGTGGCGAGATCGATGCTGAGCCGTTCCGCGCGCTCGTCCATGTACTCGCCGCGCAGCAGGCAGCGGGCGGCGATACGGACGGCGACGCGGAAGGACTCGGAGGTGCAGTCGATGGTCCCGCCGGGTTTCCAGCGGTCGGTCAGCGCGTGCGCCTCCTCCTCCATGACCGGCCCGTAGTCCGGTATCGCGTCGAGCCGGAAGGCGGGCTGGATGGTGCGCCGCTGCCGGCGGTGCCGGGGGCCGTTGGCGGTGGCCACGCCCTCCTTGCCGAGCAGTCCTTCGAGGGACTCCCACAGCGGGCCGTCGATCTTGAAGTCGGGACTCAGGGCCAGGGCTCCGGTGAGCTCCGGCGTGGTGACGGCGTACACCGTCTTGGGGCCGAGTTTCAGGCGTACGACGTCTCCGTGCCGGCGCAGCCCGGACATGAAGGCCAACGGGTCGCGGGCCAGTTTCAGGCCGTGGCCGAGGACCGGTACGGCGCCCTGGGCCAGGGGCGGTTCGCTCAGTGCGGGCGTCCCGGGGGTACCGGGGGTCCCGGGCTTCACCGACTCGACGGTCATTTCTCACCTGCCGCTTCGTTCGTGACGTACGGGGGCGTGGACCGGTCGTCCCAGCTGTCGACCATGTACCGACCGGACTCGTGGTGGAACCAGTAGACGGAGCTGAACCAGTTGCGCATACTGCCGACGCAGGTTTCGACGGCGGCGCCGAGTTCCTTGCCGCCGACCGTCCCGTCATCGAGTTCGCGGGCGAACGCCAGGGCTCTCCGCTCGACTTCGAGGAATTCACCGATGCATTCCTCGACGCGTCGCCTGATTTCGTCCACCGCTTCTTCGAGAGTCAGCCCCGCATGGGTGATGAGGCTGATTCCGAGATTGTGCACCTCGTCGCCCGCGATTTCCTTCGGCAGCGAACAGAGGTCGTTGTACCAGGCGGCGAATTCCTGGCTGAGCAGCGCTGCCCGGCGGTAAGCCGGGTTCTTCCGCACCCGGTCCGGGAGTTCACACCCGGCACTGGGTTCCAGCAGGTCCGTCCATATCCAGTGCGCGAAGGTGAGACGACGCAGGGCGACGTACTCCTCGACGCCCGGAACGTACCCCTCGGTGCGGTTGCGGAATTCACGGTCGTAGGCCTCGATCACCGCGTGGAAGTGCCGGGCGAACCGCTGGTTCCAGGTGGGCGGCAGGAAGCCGTACAGCCGCAGCACGCTGTCCGCGAAGCCCGCCACGACCGGGTCGGGGTGGAGCAGGTGGTGCCTGGGTGCGTCGAGAGCCGTGTGCAGCCGGTACCGCAGCCGCCGCCAGTCGCCCGCCCGGCCGTGCACGATGTCACGGTCGTGGCGGTCGTCCCAGACGAAGAACCAGGCGCTGTAGTCGGCTATGGCCTGCAGGACCTCATCGGGGGCCGAGGTGTAGTAGCCCGCCATGAGGTCGGTGTAGCACAGTCCATCGGCATATTCCCGCACCTTGTCCGCCGGCATGAGCCGTTTATCCAGGAGCCAGAGCCGTGTCTTCTCCTGGAGTCGCGGCCAATAGGGATGCAGTCGCCGGGGAAAGGCGGACTCGATCACCGGGAGTGCCAGTGAGGGTGGGACTACGACCGCCGCCGGTGTCGCTGTGGTGCTGCGTGGGAAAGCTTGCACGAACAAACCCCTCTCAGCCGCCAGGAGCGCACACCCCTCCTGTTGTGCCGGGCGTGCGCCGTTGCGTATCCCCGCACTTCCATTCAGCACCACAACTGACCGCCGTGGGAACGGATTTGCTCCACTCACTACCCCAAGGTGCCGAGAATCCCCCTTGTGTGACTGATTAGGGATCACCAGGAGCACGGAAGGGATCGACTGTACGACGCACGCGCGAACGGGCGGTGGCCGCACGAAAGCGCCCCGGCCAGGAAGGATCCCGGCCGGGGCGCCCCGAGTACGCGGTGCCGCTCAGTCGTTGGAGACCACGGGGTAGCGTGGCTCGTTCTCGGCCATCTGCCGCAGCGCGTCCTTGCGGTCCCGCTTGGACAGCCGGTCGATGTACAGGTAGCCGTAGAGGTGGTCGGTCTCGTGCTGCAAACAGCGCGCGAAGTAGCCGGTGCCGCGGACCTTGACCGGGTTGCCCCGCTCGTCCTGGCCGGTCACCTCGGCGTAGTCGGGGCGCGCGAGCGGGGCGTACGCCGTGGGCACGGACAGGCAGCCCTCGTTGCTGTCGTCCAGCCGGCGCCGCTCGGCGGGCAGGTCGACCAGCTTCGGGTTGCACACCACGCCGACGTGCCGGACGCCCTCGTCGTCCGGGCAGTCGTAGACGAAGACCTTCAGGTCGACACCGATCTGGTTGGCGGCCAGGCCGACGCCCTCGGCGGTGCGCTGGCTGGCGAACATGTCGGCGACCAGCTGCTGCAGCTCCTCGCCGAACTCGGTGACGTCCCTGCACTCCTTGTGCAGCACCGGATTGCCGACGACCGTGATCGGCCGCGAGGTGCCCCGCTCACGCCAGGCCCTCTCGCGCTCCTCGCAGTCCTCCGTGTCGACGACGTAGCCCTCGTCGTCGACGGGGAGCACGCCCGCGTGCTGCTGATCGGTGTCCTGCTGCGCCATGACCGACGTACGCCTTCCTCGGAAAAACAGGGAGTGATGCTGATACAGGGTACGGCGACCGGTCAGCAGACCTCTTCCAGATCCCGCCAGTCACGCGAGTCCGGGCTGTCCGCGACCCACCCGTCCAGCAGCCCCCGGACCAGCGAAGGCGGCGCGGCCACCCCGCACTCCCGCTCCGGCACCCACAGCTGCCCGTCGGTCCGGTGGCCCAGCGGCCCGGGATGCCCCGGCTCACTGTGGTCGTGCGGGTCGAGGTGCACGCCCTCGCCCTCGTCGGACGGCATCCGGGACTCGCTGCACATCCGGCACAGCAGCCGCACCGAGGACGACCAGTCCTCCGCGGCGAATCCCGCGTCCGCGGCCAGCTGCTCCAGCGCGTCCCGGTCCGCCTCGGTGGCCGCCTCCAGCAGGACCACCCAGGTGGGGACGGGCGACGGCGCCCACAGCTCGATCTCGTCGAAGACCGGGTAGGAGTGCCCGGTGGAGGTGGTGCGCTCGCCGTGCGGGACGCCGTCGTGCAGCACGACCTCGCCCCAGCGCCGCCCGGACGAGGGAAGCGGGATGGACAGCACCTCCAGCCGGGCCGGGTCCAGCCTGCGGCCCCAGACCACCTCGGCCTCGCCCTCCGGGGAGAGCCGTACGGCCGCGCTGCCCAGTTCCATGCCGACCGGCTCCGCGGTGGCCGCGGCGCCTCCGGGCACCTTCAGTCCGTACGCCTGCCAGGCGCGGCGGGCCAGCGGCCAGTCCTGCAGGGCGGTCGCGGCGATGCCGACGTTCCACCAGTCGGGCGCCCCGGTCTCCCGGTCGAGCAGGGCCACCGCGCGCAGTCCGGCCGCGCGGGCCTGCTCCCAGTCGTGCCGGAACTTGTGCAGCAACGCCAGGTTGAACCAGGACTCCGACAACCAGGGTTCCAGATCGGCGGCGCGTGTCAGCAGCTCGCCCGCGTCCTCGTACCGGCCGTCGCCGATGAGCGTGAACGCCCGGTCGGTGGCCTGCCGCCAGGAGGCGGAGGGCCGGTGCCGTCCCTTGCCGAAGATCCTCACGATTCCCGCCTGCCAGTTCCATTTCCCGCTGTGGGCTGGCTTGTGCCCCCGGACACCCTCTCCCTCGCATCCAACCACGTACGGCGGGAAAGGCGCTCATTACCCATGGGTTACCCAGCCGGGCACGGGGTCAGACAGTTCCGTTCGTCTCACCGGCGCGGGCTCGCGGGTGCCGGGGGGCCGGGCCAGCACCCGGGCGAGCGACTCCACGACCTCGGGGGCGTAGGTGCCGGCGGTGCCGAGCCGCAGCTCCTCCAGCGCGCGCAGCGGACCCTCCGGGCCGGCGCCCCGGGTCCTCTCCTCGTAGGCGTTCACGGCCCGGACGATGCGGGCGGCGAGCGGCTGCTCCGGGTAGGGGTCGGCCTGCCGCTCGACGACCACGGCGACGGCCGGGTCGACGCCGGTCTGCCGGACGACGGCCCCGCCGAGCAGGGCGATCCGCCGCTGCTCCGCTGCGGGCAGGGCGGCGGTGACACCGCCCGGCACCGGGTCGACCAGGCTCAGCTGGCCGATGTCGTGCATCAGCGCCGCGTACTCCAGGACGGTCAGTTCGGGGCCGCTCAGGCCGAGGTCCCGGCCGACGGCCTGGCTGAGCGCGGCGACGCGGTGGGCGTGCCCGGCGGGGGTGCAGCCGGCGATCTCGGTGGCGCGGGCGAGGGAGGCGATGGTCTGCCGGTAGGTGGCGCGGACGGCCGCGTACCGGCGCAGGGACAGCTGGACGAGCAGCATGGGCAGGCAGAACACGGGCAGCGCCCACAGGCCGACGACGGCGACCGCGAGCGCCATCACCGCGCCGGTCGCGCAGACGGCGGAGCCGATGCCGAGCAGCCCGCGCAGTTCCTCGCGCAGCAGCGGGCCGAACGGCCAGCGGGTGCGGCAGTGGGCGAGCGCGGCGGCCAGCACGGCGCCGCACAGGGAGGTGAGGGCGAGCAGGGTGAGCAGCAGCAGGGCGTAGGCGGGGCCGCTCCAGGGGGTGAAGACGCCCCGGTTGTAGAGGGGTTGGAAGCAGACGACGGCGAAGCCGACGGTGAGGAGACGGCGGGCCAGGTGGTCGGCGGTGGGGCTGCCGCCGGACCAGATGTGCGGGACGGCGCCGAGCACGGTGGCGACGAGGACGACGGTGACGACCTGGGCGGCGCCGTGCCGGCTGGGCTGCCCTGCGTCGTCGCCCAGCAGGGCGTACGCGAGGGAGCAGGCGGCACCGAGGGGCGCGGCCTGCCGGCGTCCGTGGGCGTCGCTCCACCGGGTCAGCTCGCCCACGGTGACGAGCACGCCGAAGGCCAGCGCGACGCCCCGGTCGTGCAGGCCGGTCCACAGGGTGCCGGCGAGGGAGCCGGCCGCGAGGAGGGCGGCGGCGCCGTGGATGAGCCACAGAACCGCCATCGGGACGCTACGGCGCCGACGACCGTCACCCCGGACCGGCTTCACCGGAACCCTCCGGTGCCGGCGGCCCGCTCCACAAGCCGGCTTCGCCATGGCCCTCCCCTGCCGACGGCCCCCTTCACGAGCGGCCTCACCGGACCCCTCCGACACCGACCACCGTCTCCACGCGCCGACCTCACCGGGACTCTCCGGTGCCGCCGACCGTCACCGCGGACCGGCCTCACCGGACTCCACCGACACCGACCACCGTCTCCACAAGTCGGCCTCACCGGGACGCTCCCGTGCCGGCGGGTCGCTCCACGGGCGGGCCGGCGTGGGCCGGTTCGTCGGCGGTGACCGCCGGGTGCCAGCCCGAGCGGCGCAGGGCGCGGACGAGGGCGCCGACCATGCGGGGGTCGAAGTGCGCGCCGGCGCAGCGCTCCAGCTCGGCGACGGCGGCCTCGACCGGGCGGGCCCGGCTGTAACTGCGGGTGGAGGTCATGGCGTCGAAGGCGTCCGCGACGGCGACGATCCGCGCGCACTCGGGGATCCGGTCGCCGCTCAGGCCGTACGGGTAGCCGCTGCCGTCGAGCCGTTCGTGGTGGTGGAGGATCGCCGCGCGGGCCTCGCCGAGGAAGGAGATGCCGCGGACCATCTCGTGGCCGTACTCCGGGTGCAGCTCGATGATCCGCCGCTCCTCGGGGGTGAGCGGGCCGTTCTTGCGCAGCAGCCGGGTGGGCACGCCGAGTTTCCCGACGTCGTGCAGGATGCCGGCGAAGCGGAGCACCTCCACCCGGTCGTCGTCCATGCCGAGTTCGCGGGCGATCAGCACGGAGGCCTGTCCGACGCGTTCGCTGTGCCCGCGGGTGTAGCCGTCCTTGATGTCGACGGCCTGCACGAGGGCGCGGATGGTGGCCTGGTGGGCGGCGCGTTCGCGGTGGTACTGGGCGAACACCCACCAGGAGACGCACATCGGCAGCAGCACGAGCAGCGCGGCGACCGAGCCGTACGGGCTGCGCCACAGCACGGCCATCATCAGGCCGGCGAGTCCGTGGACGGCGACGGGCGCGAGGAAGCGGGGAAGCAGCCCGCGCCAGGCCCGCCGCGGCGGCACCAGCCCGGCCGCCGCGCGCAGCCCGCCGTCGAGCGCGGTGAGCACCAGGCAGAAGGCGAGCACGGCCGCGCCGGCGGGCGGCAGAGTGCACGGGAAGTCCGAGCCGGCGAGCGTGGCCCGGCCGCCGAGCCCCTCGTGCACCCGGGCGGCGGCCCACACGGCGAGCGCGGGCTGCGCGGCCCGCCAGACGCGCCGCAGCAGCGCGGGGGCGTGCTCGACCGGCGAGAGCAGGGCGGCGGGCACCGCGACGAGTGCGGCGGCCGACGGGGGCAGCAGGAACGCGCCGGCGAGCAGGACGGGGTAGAAGGGGCCGCCGAAGCGGCGGCGTGCGACGTGCTCGCAGGCCGCGTACAGCGCGGCGAGCAGAGCCGTCGCTCCCCAGGGGCTGGTGTGCGCGACCGGCGGGGGCAGGAGGCAGAGGGCGGACAGCAGGGCGACACCGGTCACATAGCCGCGTGCCCTCGCCGGTACCGCGTCCATCCCGCCCCTCCCCGACCTCCCTGACCGTGCCCGTCCAGGCTCGGAGCGTAGGACGGGGATCGGCGGGCGCGGGGTCTATGACCTGAGGATTAGCACGTTCGGGTGATGCGCCCCTCCCGTGTCCCGGGCGGGTCGGGAGGCGGGTCAGGACTCCTGCGGTGCCGTCGGGGCCTTGGTGACGTCGTGCTCGGGGACGGTCTGCCCGGAGCGGATCAGGTCGATCCGCCCCATGACCTTGGCCCGCAGGTCGGCGGGCACGTCGTCATGCCCGCAGCACCGCTTCACCAGCTTCTTCACGGCCTGCTCCAGGCCGTACTTCTCCAGGCACGGCGAGCATTCCTCGAAGTGGTGCTGGAACTTGTCGCGGTCGACGTCCGGCATCTCGCTGTCGAGGAACTCGTACAGGTGGTCGAGGACCTCACTGCAGTCCGTCTCGTGCGGCTCTCCGCAGCTCATGAGCCCGAGCCTTTCGCTTCGTTCGACTCTCCGGCGCCGGCGGGGACCAGTCCGCGCTCACGGGCGTAGTCCTCCAGCATGCCGCGCAGCTGACGGCGGCCCCGGTGCAGCCGGGACATCACCGTCCCGATGGGTGTCCCCATGATGTCCGCGATCTCCTTGTAGGCAAAGCCCTCCACGTCCGCGAGGTAGACGGCGATGCGGAACTCCTCGGGGATCGCCTGCAGGGCTGCCTTCACGTCCGAGTCGGGCAGGTGGTCGAGCGCCTGCGACTCGGCGGAGCGCAGACCGGTCGACATGTGCGACTCGGCGCGGGCGAGCTGCCAGTCCTCGATCTCCTCCGCGGCGGAGCGCTGGGGCTCGCGCTGCTTCTTGCGGTAGGAGTTGATGAAGGTGTTGGTGAGGATGCGGTACAGCCACGCCTTGAGGTTGGTGCCCTCGCGGAACTGGTGGAAGGACGCGTACGCCTTGGCGTACGTCTCCTGCACCAGGTCCTCGGCGTCGGCGGGGTTGCGCGTCATGCGCAGCGCCGCCGAGTACATCTGGTCGAGGAATTCGAGCGCGTCCCGCTCGAAGCGCGCGCTGCGCTCCGAGGTCGTCTCGTCGGACGCGTCCGCGCCGGCGCCCTGGCCCTCGGGCAGCTCGGCCTGGCCGTTGTCGGTCCCTGCGTCGGTACCGGTGACCGGACCCACCTCCTCAAGATCCCGGGCGGGACCGAAACCGATCCCACTCGTTTCGGAGGATAGAACACGACCCGTGCCCGCCGCCGCTCGGACGGGAGCGGTCCTGGCCGCGGGCAGCACCGTCCAGTCCAGGTCGGCGCTGCGCGTACGGCTCGGGCAAATGGTCGAACCCATGCGGCGGACTTCCTCTCCCACTACGTCGGTGCCGAGACCTCAGCACTTCTGTCCGCCTCAACAGAGGGCCGCCGCGCGGCATTCCCAGGGGTCACCCGAGTGACGCGATCCACTCCACGACACCGTCGGTGATGATCTCCAGGGCCCGCTCCTGGGTGATCTCCGCCCGCTTGGGGACCGCGAACCCGTGATCCCCGTACGGCACCTCGATCAGCCCGAAGTCACCGTCGGGGAACTCCTCCGGCTTCCCGAACGGGTCGTTGCCGCCCTGCACGACCAGCGTCGGCACCGAGGCGGCCGACAGTTCTCCGGCCCGGGACTTCTCCGGCCTGCCCGGCGGGTGCAGCGGGAAGCCGAGCGCGAGCACGGCGTGCGCGCCCAGCTCGGCCGCCGTACGGCAGGCGACCCGGGCCCCGGCGCTGCGGCCGCCGGAGATCACCGGCAACCCCGTCCCTGACAGGACGGGCCAGATGCCGCGCCATCCGGTGTCCAGGGTCTTCGGGGCGGGGGCGACCTTCTTCCCGGCGACGCGCCAGGGCTGTTCCACGAGGGCCACGGTCACCCCGTGCCCCGGGAGCACCCGGGCGAGCGCCTGCAGGTCCCGTGCCTCGATGCCACCGCCCGCGCCGTGGCTCAGGGCCAGCACCAGCCGTGCCCGCTCCGCCTCGTGCCAGGTGACGCGGGCGGTGCCGGCGTCGGTCTCGACCATCTCGTTCACGCTAGAAGAGTGTGCCCTCTTCCGGCGCCTCGAGCTCCTTCAGTAGCTCCGGACCGTTGTTGCGGACGTTGCTGACGGCCGTGGAGACCGGGTAGGCGCGCATCAGGCCGGGCGGGGGCGGGGCGAGCAGCTCACGCAGGTCGTCGGGGTCGGTGCGGGAGGGGTCGAGCCAGGCGTCCCAGCGGTCCGGGGTGAGCATCAGCGGCATCCGGGGGTGGATCTCGGCGAGGGAGTGCGGGCCCTCGGCGGGGGCGACGGCCAGCGGGGTCCGCTCCGCCTCGGTGGTGATCACCGAGCAGGTCACCCACCAGGCCTGGGGGTGGTCGTCGGGCAGGGTGCCGTCGCGCCAGAACTCGTACAGGCCGGCCATCGCGAACACCGAGCCGTCGGCGGGCAGCACGAAGTACGGCTGCTTGCGGGGCCGCTTCTTCCTCCCCTCCACCTCCAGCTCGCGCTCCTGTCTGCCGGTGACCCATTCGTAGTAGCCGTCGGCGGGCAGGATGCAGCGGCGGGCGGCGAAGGCGCGCCGGAAGGCGGGCTTCTCGTGCACGGTCTCCGCGCGGGCGTTGATCATCCGGGCGCCGCCCTCGGGGGTCTTGGCCCAGGACGGGACCAGGCCCCACCTCAGCCTGCGCAGCTGGCGAACCGGACGCGGGGAGTCCGCGTCTTTCAGGGGACGGTCGAGGACCGCGTAGACCTCCTTGGTGGGAGCGACGTTGAAGTCGGCCTCCAGAGTCTCCTCCGGCTCCCATTTCTCGATCTCAAAGGTTCCCGCGAGATCCTCGGGCCTACGACTCGATGCAAACCGTCCGCACATACGTGCCACACTGCCAGATTCCGCACAGGGAAAGGGAGCCATCAGCCCCCATGGACAGCCTCGCCGCCACCGCGCTGCCCGACCTCTGGGACCGGCTCACCGGGACCCAGCCCGATCCCGACCTGTGGGTGGTGCTGGCCACCCTGGGCGCGGCGCTCGCCGTGGTCGTCCCGCACCCCGTGTGGCGGATATCCCGCAACGCGGTCACCATCGCGCACGAGGGCGGCCACGGTCTGATCGCCTTGCTCACCGGCCGGCAGCTCACCGGCATCCGGCTGCACTCCGACACCAGCGGGCTCACCGTGAGCCGGGGCAAGCCCTACGGGCTGGGCATGATCCTGACGGCGGCCGCGGGGTACACCGCGCCCTCCCTGCTGGGCCTCGGCGGGGCCGCGCTGCTGGCCACCGGACGGATCACCCTCCTGCTGTGGGCGGCCACCGCCCTGCTGGTGGTGATGCTGGTGATGATCCGCAACGCGTACGGCGTGCTGACCGTGGTCCTCGCGGGCGGGGCGTTCCTGCTGGTGTCCTGGCTGGCGGGACCGCAGGTGCAGGCGGCGTTCGCGTACGCGGTGGTGTGGTTCCTGCTGTTCGGCGGGGTCCGGCCGCCGTTCGAGCTGCAGGCCAAGCGGTCGGGTGGAGGTGCGGCCGACTCGGACGCGGACCAGCTGTCGCGGCTGACGCACGTACCGGCGGGCCTGTGGCTGTTCCTGTTCCACGCGGTGTCGCTGTGCTCGCTGATCGGCGGGGGCCGCTGGCTGCTGGAGGGTTGACACCGGGCCCTCCTTATAAAGTGGCCTCATGGCCCCGAACACCGCCTCTCCCGCCCTCTGGCCCGCCCCGCACGCGAGCGGAGCCGTCGACGCGACGGTCCACGTGCCGGGGTCCAAGTCGGTCACCAACCGCGCCCTGGTCCTGGCCGCCCTGGCCGCCGAGCCCGGCTGGCTGCGCCGCCCGCTGCGGTCCCGGGACACCCTGCTGATGGCCGGGGCCCTCAGGGCCATGGGCGTCGAGATCGAGGAGGGGGTGGGCCCCGACGGCACCGGCGAGGCCTGGCGGGTGCTGCCGACGGAGCTGCGCGGCCCGGCCACGGTCGACGTCGGCAACGCGGGCACGGTGATGCGGTTCCTGCCGCCGGTGGCCGCGCTGGCCGACGGCCCGATCTGGTTCGACGGGGACCCCCGGTCGTACGAGCGTCCCCTGCACGGTGTGATCGACGCGCTGCGCGCGCTGGGCGCCCGGATCGACGACGACGGCCGGGGCGCCCTGCCGCTGACCGTGCACGGGGGCGGCGCCCTGGACGGCGGCCCGGTGTCGGTCGACGCCTCCTCGTCCTCCCAGTTCGTCTCCGCGCTGCTGCTGTCCGGCCCCCGCTTCAACCAGGGCGTCGAGGTCCGTCACACCGGCGCGAGCCTGCCGTCCCTGCCGCACATCCGGATGACGGTGGACATGCTGCGCGCGGTGGGCGCCCAGGTGGACACCCCGGAGTCGGGCGGCGAACCGAACGTGTGGCGGGTGACGCCGGGCGCGCTGCTCGGCCGGGACCTGACGATCGAGCCGGACCTGTCCAACGCGCAGCCGTTCCTGGCGGCGGCCCTGGTCACCGGCGGCAAGGTGCTGATCCCGGACTGGCCGGCCCGCACCACCCAGCCGGGTGACCGGCTGCGGGAGATCTTCACCGAGATGGGCGGTTCCTGTGAACTCACCGAGTACGGGCTGGAGTTCACCGGTTCGGGTGCGATCCACGGCATCGACGTGGACCTGGGCGACGTCGGCGAGCTGACCCCGGGCATCGCGGCGGTCGCCGCGCTCGCCGACTCCCCCTCCACCCTGCGGGGCGTGGCCCACCTGCGGCTGCACGAGACGGACCGGCTGGCCGCGCTCACCAAGGAGATCAACGAGCTGGGCGGCGACGTCACCGAGACGGCCGACGGCCTGCACATCCGCCCGCGCCCGCTGCACGGCGGGATCTTCCACACCTACGAGGACCACCGCATGGCGACCGCCGCTGCGATCATCGGCCTGGCCGTGCCGGGGGTGCGGATCGAGAACGTGGCGACGACGGCGAAGACCCTGCCGGACTTCCCCGAGCTGTGGACCGGGATGCTCGGGCAGTAGGGACGTACGCCATGCGCCGCTACGGCAAGCACACCGAC
Source organism: Streptomyces sp. NPDC107654 (assembly GCF_055639035.1). Classification (NCBI taxonomy): domain Bacteria; kingdom Bacillati; phylum Actinomycetota; class Actinomycetes; order Kitasatosporales; family Streptomycetaceae; genus Streptomyces; species Streptomyces sp. NPDC107654. The sequence goes on along the minus strand of NZ_JBVKBI010000004.1, from coordinate 499,009 downwards.
GAGGACGACATCCGCAGCCGTCCCAACCGCAAGGGCAACCGGCCGCGGACGAACATCCGGCCCAAGCACGAGGACGCGGCCGAGGGGATGGTCCTCACCGTCGACCGGGGACGGCTGACCTGCCTGGTCGAGGACCGGATCGTGATGGCGATGAAGGCCCGCGAACTGGGCCGCAAGGCGGCCGTCGTCGGTGACCGGGTGGCCCTCGTCGGCGACCTGTCCGGCAGCAAGGACACCCTCGCACGGATCGTCCGCATCGAGGAGCGCACGTCGCTGCTGCGGCGCACGGCCGACGACGACGATCCGTACGAGCGGGTCGTCGTGGCGAACGCCGACCAGCTGGCGATCGTCACGGCCCTGGCCGACCCCGAACCACGCCCGCGCCTGATCGACCGCTGCCTGGTCGCCGCGTTCGACGGCGGCCTGGAGCCGCTGCTGGTGATGACCAAGTCGGACCTGGCCTCCTCGGACAAGCTGCTGGAGCTGTACGGCGACCTGGACATTCCGTACGTCGTCACCAGCCGCGACGAGCTGGAGAACGGGGACGCGGCGGACCGGGTGCGCGCCCACCTCGACGGCAAGATCACCGCGTTCGTGGGCCACTCGGGCGTCGGCAAGACGACCCTGGTCAACGCGCTGGTGCCGGAGGAGCGCCGGCGCGTGACGGGCCATGTGAACGCGGTGACGGGCCGCGGCCGGCACACCACCACCTCCGCCCTCGCCCTGCCGCTGACCGGTGCGGAGGGCTGGGTCGTCGACACCCCGGGGGTCCGCTCCTTCGGCCTGGCCCACATCGATCCGTCCCGGGTGATCCACGCCTTCCCGGACCTGGCACCGGGCACGGAGGGCTGCCCGCGCGCGTGCAGCCACGACGAGCCGGACTGCGCGCTGGACACGTGGGTCGAGGAGGGGCACGCGGACCCGGCGCGGCTGTACTCGCTGCGCCGGCTGCTGTCCACCAGGGAACGCAGGGAAGGCGACTGAGGAAGGCTGCTGAGCCTGGCGTTGTTTGCCGTGGCGTGAGTCCGGTAAGTGCATAATCGCACCAGCCGGAGATCCGGACCAACGGGAGGAACGCACATGGCGTGGCTGCTGGTCATAGTGGCCGGGATGCTGGAGACCGGTTTCGCCGTGTGCCTGAAGCTCTCGCACGGGTTCACGCGCCTGTGGCCGACGATCGCCTTCGCGTCGTTCGCCCTGGGCAGTTTCGGTCTGCTCACCCTCTCCCTGAAGAAGCTGGACGTCGGCCCGGCCTACGCCGTCTGGACCGGCATCGGCGCGGCGGGCACCGCGATCTACGGCATGGTCTTCCTCGGCGACCTGGTCTCCACCCTGAAGATCGTCTCGATCAGCCTGGTCATCGTCGGGGTGATCGGACTTCAGCTGTCGGGGTCGGCGCACTAGGGGGACACGGGGGCACGGATCGTTCCCGGGGGGCCACGGGGAACACGGATCCGTCCCGGGGAACACCGCAGGCACGGATCCCTCCCGGCACTGCGACACCGACGCCGCGCACGGACACGGGGACCGGCCCCCGGCACTGCGCGGCCCTGTACGTCCGGAGCGGCCCCCACGAGGACGGCGTCCGAGGCCGGCCTCACACCAGGTGCCCCGGCAGTGCCGCCCGCACCAGCTCCCCCATCCCGCCCTCGCCGGGCGGGGCCGCCACGCAGGACAGGGCGAGGCGTACGACCAGTTCGCAGGAGCGCAGCAGTTCGGCGGTGTCGGCCGGGTCCGCGCCGGGGCCGGCCAGCGCGGTCGCCGCGCGGTCCCGGACCATCCGCACGAAGTCGCGGGGCGCGGGCAGCGGCCCGTCCGCCCGGCGCTGCGCCGGTACCGCGGTGGTGGTGGGCACGGCGGTGAGCGGCGGACTCGGCAGCCACTCGGTCCAGCAGCCGGTGAGCATGGCCCGGACCAGCGCGTTCTCCCGGGCCGCCGTGGCCGTCCACTCGGCGGTGGCGGTCAGCCGGTCCCGCGCCCCGGCCGCGCCGGCGAGGGCCCGCTCGACACCGGCGAGGTATCCGTCGGCCTCCCGCCGCACCAGCGCCCTGGCCAGGCCGTCCTTGCTGCCGAACTCGTTGTACAGGGTCTGCCGGGACACCCCCGCCTGCACGGCCACGTCGACCATCCGCACGGCGGACCAGGGCCGGCGCAGGAGCGCCCGGTACGCGGCGTCCAACAGCGATTCCCGGGCAGCAGGCATCCTCGCCTCCCTGGAGCACAGCGACTCTGCGCCCAGATTTGACGCGCTCGTATGCACTGTCAAGGGTTCGCACCCGTCGTACGCGGGTCGTCGGCAGCTCTCACGCGGGCGTACGACACCGCGTACGGCCGTGCCGCCACCGCCCCCTGTAGCCCGGCACCGGCCCCGGCGGATACCGTGCCTTACATGCCCGACTACCTCGACGACCTGCGCCTCGCCCACGTCCTCGCGGACGCCGCCGACGCCGCCACCATGGCCCGCTTCAAGGCCCTCGACCTGAAGGTGGAGACGAAGCCGGACATGACGCCGGTGAGCGAAGCGGACAAGGCGGCGGAAGAACTGATCCGCGGCCAGCTCCGGCGCGCCCGCCCCCGGGACGCCGTCCTCGGCGAGGAGTACGGCATCGAGGGCACCGGCCCCCGCCGCTGGGTCGTCGACCCGATCGACGGCACCAAGAACTACGTGCGCGGCGTCCCGGTGTGGGCCACGCTCATCTCGCTGATGGAGGCGGGCGAGGACGGCTACCAGCCCGTGGTCGGCGTGGTCTCCGCCCCCGCCCTCGGCCGCCGCTGGTGGGCTGCCAAGGGCCACGGCGCGTTCACCGGCCGCAACCTCACCTCCGCGAGCCGCATCCACGCCTCCCGGGTCGGCAAGCTCGCGGACGCCTCGTTCGCGTACTCCTCGCTGTCCGGCTGGGAGGAGCAGGGCCGCCTGGACGGCTTCCTGGAGCTCGGCCGCCAGGTGTGGCGCACGCGCGCGTACGGTGATTTCTGGCCGTACATGATGGTCGCCGAGGGTTCCGTGGACATCTGCGCCGAGCCGGAGCTGTCCCTGTGGGACATGGCCGCCAATGCGATCATCGTGACGGAGGCGGGCGGCACGTTCACCGGTCTCGACGGCCGCCCGGGCCCGCACAGCGGCAACGCGGCGGCCTCCAACGGCCTGCTCCACGACGAGCTGCTGGGGTACCTCCAGCCGCGTCGATGAGATGCCGCCGAGGGGCCGCTGGGACTCCGTGAGGCAGGGGAGTACTCCCGGTACGCCCTCAACGGGCCTCGCGCGCCCCCTTGTTGACTCTTCCTTTACCTGGCACTCTGGGTCCACCCCCACATGTGAACTTGTGAATCCCCGAATCGACCGGGGATTCCTAGGAGGTGGCCCATCCATGCTCGTCCGTGACGCCATGAGCACGGTGATCCTCACCCTCGGCCCCGCCCACACCCTCCGCCAGGCAGCCGCCCTGATGTCCGCCCGCCGCATCGGCGCCGCCGTGGTCCTGGACCCGGACGCCGGCGGCATCGGCATCCTCACCGAACGCGACATCCTCAACTCCGTCGGCCTGGGCCAGAACCCGGACGCGGAGCGCATCCACGCCCACACCACCACCGACGTCGTCTTCGCCGCCCCGACCTGGACCCTGGAGGAGGCGGCCCGGGCCATGGCCCACGGCGGCTTCCGGCACCTGGTCGTCCTCGACCGGGGCGAGGTGGCCGGGATCGTCTCGGTCCGCGACATCGTCCGCCGCTGGGCCCCGGCCCGCGAACCGGCCCCCGTGCCCTGAACGCGCGAAGCGGGCCGGACCCCGAGCACCGTGGGGTCCGGCCCGCCCAGCCGCGAAGGCGGCCGGCTCAGCCGCGCAGCGCCTGCACCGCCGCCTCCAGCCGCTTGCCGAAGTCGGCGTCGGCGTTGCGGAAGTTGCCGACGGCGCGCTCGACGATGTCCTCGCGCGAGACCTTGGAGAGGAAACCGGCCAGGTTGGCGACCAGCCGCTCCTTCTCCGCCTCCGACATCAGCCGGTAGAGGTTGCCCGCCTGCACGAAGTCGTCGTCCTCGGCGTGCAGGGGCGTCGGGTGGTCGCCGGTGCCGCCGGTGAAGCCGTCGAACGGCTGCCACAGCGGACGGCCGGTCTGCTGCGGCCCGCCGAAGCTGTTCGGCTCGTAGTTCTTCGCCGCGCCGTGCCGGCCGTCGTAGAGGAAGCCGTCGCGGGAGTTGGTGCGCGCCTCGGTGGCGTGCGGGCGGTTCACCGGCAGATGGTCGGCGTTGATGCCGACGCGGTAGCGGTGCGCGTCACCGTAGGCGAAGAGCCGGCCCTGGAGCATCTTGTCGGGGGACGGTCCGATGCCGGGCACGAAGTGCGCCGGGGAGAAGATCGACTGCTCGACCTCGGCGAAGACGTTCTGCGGGTTGCGGTTCAGCTCCAGCTTGCCGATCTCGACGACCGGGTAGTCCGCGTGCGGCCACACCTTGGTCAGGTCGAACGGGTTGAAGCGGTACGTCGCCGCGTCCGCCGCCGGCATGATCTGCACACCCACGGTCCAGCTCGGGAACTCGCCGCGCTCGATCGCCTCGCGCAGGTCACGCTGGTGCGAGTCGGGGTCCTTGCCCGCGAGGACCTCGGCCTCCTCGGCGGTGAGGTTCTTGATCCCCTGGTCGGTCTTGAAGTGGTACTTGACCCAGAAGGCCTCGCCCGTCGCGTTGTTCCACTGGTAGGTGTGCGAGCCGAAGCCGTCCATGTGCCGGTACGACGCCGGGATGCCGCGGTCGCCGAACAGCCAGGTCACCTGGTGGGTCGACTCCGGGGACAGCGACCAGAAGTCCCACACGTTGTCGGCCTCCGTGGAGCCGGTGTACGGGTCGCGCTTCTGGGTGTGGATGAAGTCCGGGAACTTGATCGCGTCCCGGATGAAGAAGACCGGGGTGTTGTTGCCGACGAGGTCGTAGTTGCCCTCCTCGGTGTAGAACTTCAGCGCGAAGCCGCGCGGGTCGCGGACGGCGTCCGCCGCGCCGAGGTTGCCGGCCACGGTCGAGAAGCGCAGGAAGACCTCGGCCTGCTTGCCGACCTCGGAGAGGAAGGCCGCGCGCGTGTACGGCGTGACGTCGGCGGTCACCGTGAAGGTGCCGTAGGCGCCGGCGCCGCGGGCGTGCACCACGCGCTCCGGGATGCGCTCGCGGTTGAAGTGGGCGAGCTTCTCCAGCAGCAGCTGGTCCTGGACCAGGACCGGTCCGCCGACGCCGGCCGTCTCGCTGTTCTGGTTGTCGGCGACCGGAGCACCGGCCTCCGTGGTGAGCGGTCCCTGCGTCACGTGCGCCTCCTGCGTCATCACTGACTAGTCCTGTCCTGTGGTCAAAGCCGTTCCCGATCCTACAATGGACTTTGTCTAAGTCAAGCGTCGATCCAAAGTCACACCTATTCCCGACCTGGTACTCCTTCCTGTTAGGCTGGTGGCCATGAGCGACCTACTGGAACGGCTGCGTGGACGCGGATGGCGGATGACCGCGCAGCGGCGCGTGGTGGCCGAGGTCCTGGACGGCGAGCACGTCCACCTGACGGCCGACGAGGTCCATGCGCGCGCTGTCGCGAAGCTGCCCGAGATCTCCCGGGCGACCGTCTACAACACCCTGGGCGAGCTGGTCACGCTCGGCGAGGTGCTGGAGGTCACGACGGACAAGCGCGCCAAGCGGTACGACCCGAACGCGCACCGGCCGCACCACCACCTGGTCTGCGCCCGGTGCGGTGCGATCCGTGACGTGCACCCGATCGGCAACCCCCTCGCCGACCTCCCCGACGCCGAGCGCTTCGGCTTCACGGTGTCGGACGTCGAGGTGACGTACCGGGGGCTGTGCCCGAACTGCGCGAGCGCGTAGCGCACCTGCTTCGCAAAGGAGCCCCGGCATCCGCCGGGGCTCCTTTGCCGTATGCGCGCACGACAAAAACCGAGGGCCGGAACCCATCTCTGGATTCCGGCCCTCGGCCTTCAGTAGCGGGGACAGGATTTGAACCTGCGACCTCTGGGTTATGAGCCCAGCGAGCTACCGAGCTGCTCCACCCCGCGTCGGTAAACACGACACTACGTGACTCCTACGTCCGGATGCAAATCGCTTCACGGCAGTGCCCCAGGTCACGCCGACAGCTCCTCGCGCAGCGCGTCCCGCAGCCGCCCGGCGCGCTCCGCCACCTCCGCCGGCCCCAGGGCCACCGCCCGGTCGGCCCACCGCTGCCCCTCCGCCAGTTCGCCGCGACGCGCGTAGACCAGGGCCAGCCGGAGGGCCGACCGGCCGTGCCCGGCGTCCGCCGCGCGGGTCCACCACACCGCGGCCTCCGGCTCACTGCCCTCGCGGGCGAGCAGCAGGCCCAGGTTGAAGGCGCCGTTGCGGGAGCCGGCCTCGGCCGCCGCCCGGTACCAGCGCGCCGCCTCCACCACGTCGCCCCGGGCCGCCGCGAGCATGCCGACCCGGACCTGCGCCCGCCGGTGCCCCTGCGAGGCGGCACGCTCGTACCACTCCTCGCACTCGGTCTTCTCCTGGACGGTCTCCCCCAGCTCGTGCGCGGGCTCCGGCGGCCGGCGCGCGTCGAGCAGGGCGGCCAGCCGGTATGCGCCCTCCGCGCTGCCGCCGCCCGCCGCACAGCGCAGATGCCGTTCGGCCTCCTGCTCGTCGCCCTCGCGCAGCCGGGCGATCCCGACCTGGAGCGCGGCCTCGGCGTGACCCGCGGCCGCCGCCCGCTCGTACCAGCGCAGCGCCGTCTCCTCCTCGCCGCGTCCGGCGTAGAGGATGCCGAGGTTGAACGCGGCGTCCACGCTGCCGGCCTCGGCGGCCTTGGAGAACCACGGCTCGGCGCCGGTGGTGTCGCCGCCCTGGAGCAGCAGGATGGCCAGCGCGTTCGCGGCCTCCCGGTGCCCGGCGTAGGCGGCCCGCCGGTACCACTGCTCGGCCTGGGCGGTGCGGCCCTGCTCGGCGCAGAGCAGCCCGAGGTTGTAGGCGCCGTTGTCGTCGCCGGCGTCCAGCGCGGCCCGGTACCAGCGCTCGGCGGTCTGGGTCTCGCCGCGCTCGGCGTGCAGCGCGCCCAGCGCGTTGGCCGCGTTGCCGTCGCCCTCCTGGGCGGCGCGCAGCCACCACACGGCCGCGCTCTCGGTGTCGCCGGCGTCCCGCAGCAGGAAGCCGAGCGCGCAGGCGGCCCGGGGCTCGCCGTCCTTGGCCGAGGTCAGGTACCAGCGCCCGGCCTCTTTCAGCTCGCCCCGCTTCTCCAGGATCGCCCCGAGGTGCAGCGCGGCCCGCCGGTGACCGCGCGCGGCGGCCTGCCGGTACCACTGCTCGGCCTCCGCGACAGCGTTGTCAGTCGCGCTCTCCTCCCCCGGCACGGCCGTGCGGTCGAGCGCGCGCGCCAGCCGGTAGGCGGCCTCCCGGTGTCCGCGTTCGGCGGCGGCCCGCATCCAGTGCTCGGCGCCGACGTCCCCGCGGTGCTCCAGCAGGTCGGCGAGCGCGTAGGCGCCGAGGACATGGCCCTGCTCGGCGGCCTGGCGCAGCCAGTACTCGGCGGCGGGCTCGTCCCCGCGCTCGCGGTGGTGGCGGCCCAGGGCGTGCGCGGCGGCGGCGGAACCGGCTACGGCGGCGATCCGCCACCAGCCGGCCGCCTCCTCCGGGTAGCCGCGCTGGTGCAGCAGGACGCCCAGGTTGTTGGCGGCGGCCCGGTCACCGGCCGCGGTGGCCGCGCGCAGGTGGGGCTCGGCTCCGTCGAGGTCGCCGCGGCGCAGCAGCATGGCTCCGAGGACGCTCGCCGCCTCGACGTCACCGCTCTGCGCGGCGAGCGCGAGGCGCGTCTCCTCGGCGGCCTCCCCCATGTCCGCCATCTCGTCGCGGGCCGGCTCCGTACCGGCAGGTTGCACAAATCGCCCTGTCCCGAACAGATTTGCCTTGTCCCCCATAACGTCCATCGTCGCACCACCTGCAACCTGGGTACACCCGGTATACCGCAGCCCGTGAGGTCACTTCAGCGTTTTGTCGACATGCCCACAGGGAGACAAGTCAAACACATACCGCCCAACTCCCCACGGCGGCGCGTCCGTCCCCTCCCCCAGTACATGAGTTCGCACACCACGAAGGCCCGGATCCCTGTTGGATCCGGGCCTTCGACTTCAGTAGCGGGGACAGGATTTGAACCTGCGACCTCTGGGTTATGAGCCCAGCGAGCTACCGAGCTGCTCCACCCCGCGCCGTTGCTGGTCAACCGTACCACGGCGCGGAGGCGTCTTGATCAATTCCCGTTCTTGCCGTTGGTTCTGTCACCGGTCTTGTCGCTGGTCGCGGCCTTGTCGCCGTTCTTGCCACCGGTCCGCTCACCGGTCTTGCCGGCCTTGGACTGGGCTTCCTCGGCCCGCTTCAGCGCGTCCTGGAGCTCCTTCTGCGCCTTGGCGTACGCACCCCAGTCCGGCCCCTCCTGCAGCGCCTTCTGCCCGGCGTCGAAGGCCTTCTGGGCGTCCTCCAGGGCCTGCCTGACCGTGGGGTTGGCGGTGCCCGGCGGGTTGGTGGTGCCGGTCCCCGGTGGCTCGGCGGCCGAAGTCTTCGTACCGAAGACCTTGTCGAGCGCCTCGCCGAGCGTGTTCTCGAACGCCGTCTCGCCCTCGTAGGTGACCAACACCTTGCGCAGCAGGGGGTACTTCAGACCACCACCGCGGACGTAGACGGGTTCGACATAGAGCAGGCCGCCGTCCAGGGGCACGGTCAGCAGGTTGCCGTACTCGACCTCCGAGTCGCCGCCCTTGAGGAGTTTGATCGCGGCGGCGATGTCCTGTTCGGAGTTGAACTGGCTCTGGACCTGTTTCGGTCCGTCGACGGTCGTGCTGGTCGGCAGTTTCAGGATTCTGATCCGGCCGTAGTCGGACGTGCCGGCCTCGGCGTCGACGGACATGAACGCGCTCAGGTTGTACCGCCCGTTGGGCGTGAACGTCGTCGACAGCGAGAACGCCTGCCGCGTCTGGTCCGGCATCTTCATGCTCAGGTAGTAGGGCGGCACCGCGTTGCCCGACTTGTTGGTCGGGTCGTCCGGCACCTGCCACACCTCGCTGCCGGTGAGGAAGGTCTCGGCGTCCGTCACGTGGTAGCGGGTGAGCAGCTCGCGCTGCACCTTGAACAGGTCCTGCGGGTAGCGCAGGTGGCCCATCAGCTCCGGGGAGATCGCGCCGCGCGGCTCCACCGTGCCGGGGAACGCCTTCATCCAGGTCTTGAGCACGGGGTCCTTGGTGTCCCACTCGTACAGCTTGACCTCGCCGGTGTAGGCGTCGACCGTCGCCTTCACCGAGTTGCGGATGTAGTTGACCTGGTTCTGCTGGGCCACCACCGCGCGCGAGTTGTTCGTCGCCGTCAGCGAGTCGGCCGTCGTGTCCCCGAGGGTCGTACGGGAGGAGTACGGGTAGCCGTTGGTGGTCGTGTAGGCGTCGACGATCCACTGGATGCGGCCCTTGACGACGGCCGGGTAGGCGTCGCCGTCGATGGTCAGCCAGGGGGCGACCGCCTCGACCCGCTCCTTGGGCGTCCGGTTGTACAGGATCCGCGAACCCTTGCCGATCGCACCGGAGTAGAGGATCTGCGGCTCGTTGAACGCCACCGCGTACGCGGCCCGGTTGACCGGGTTGTCGAGGTTGACCCCGCTGCCGCCCCGGTAACTGGTGGTCTTCTCACCCTTGTTGTCGGAGTAGTCGATCTCCTTCTGGGGGCCGCCGACGATCGAGTAGGCGGTGGTCTTCTCGCCGTAGTAGACCCGCTGCTGGTACGTGCCGAGATCACCCCGGGACGGCAGGTCGTACTCGGTGAAGACCGGCTCGCCGTTGCCGTTGGCCTCCGTGCCCTTGGCGGCGACCACGCCGTAGCCGTGCGTGTAGCGGAAGTGGTCGTTGATCCAGTTGTTCTTCGGGATGCCGTCCAGGTTCAGCTCGCGCAGACCGAGGACGGTGTCCTGCTCCTTGCCGTCCTTCGTGGGGTACCGGTCGACGTCCAGGTTGGTCGGGAACCCGTAGTAGTTCTTCATCTGCTGGAGCACCTGGAACGTCGGCGAGACGATGTTCGGGTCCAGGATGCGGATGCTCGCCGCGTCGTTCGCGTCGTCGCGGAGCTTCGCCTTGTCCGTGGCGGTCGACTTGCCCGCGTACTCGGTGACCTCGGTGTCGTCGATGCCGTACGCGTCGCGCGTCGCCTTCAGGTTCTTCTGGACGTACGGCGCCTCCTTCGCCTGCTCGTTCGGCTGGACCTGGAACTTCTGCACGATCGCCGGGTACAGACCGCCGATCAGGATCGCGGACAGCACCATCAGACCGAAGCCGATGACCGGCAGCTGCCAGGTGCGCCGCCACAGCGTGGCGAAGAACAGCAGCGCGCAGATGACGGCGATGCAGAACAGGATCGTCTTCGCCGGCAGGTAGGCGTTGGCGTCGACGTACCGCAGCCCGGTCCAGTTGTCGGTCGCCTTGAAGTCGCTGGACTTGACCGCGAGGCCGTACCGGTCGAGCCAGTAGGCGACGGCCTTGAGGGCGACGAAGATGCCGAGCAGCACCGACAGGTGCCCGGTCGCGGCGGCCGTGGCCCGCGCGCCGGGGCTGGTGACGCGCAGCCCGCCGTACAGGTAGTGGGTGAGCGCGGCGGCGATCAGGCACAGGATGGCGGCGGCGAAGCCGAAGCCCAGCAGGAAGCGGTACCAGGGCAGGTCGAAGGCGTAGAAGGAGACGTCCAGGTGGAACTGCGGGTCCTTCTGGTGGAAGGGCACGCCGTTCACCCACATCAGCCAGATCCGCCACTGGCTCGACGCCGACGCGCCCGCGATCAGCCCGACCAGGGCGGTCACCGCGAGCAGCAGCCACTTCTTGTACGGCGCGACGGCCATGCGGTAGCGGTCGAGGCTCTGCTGTTCCATGGACATGGCGCTGAGCGGGGGCCGCAGCCGGTGCGCGAGCCAGATGTTGAGGCCGACCGCGGACGCCATCAGCAGACCGAAGACGAAGAACAGCCCGATCTTGGTGGACAGGGTGGTGGTGAACACGGACGAGTAGTGCACCGACCGGTACCACAGCCAGTCCGTCCAGAAGCCCGCGAACATCGTGAACGCCATGCCGAGGACGGCAAGGACGCCCAGTGTCACGAGCAGGACTCGGACCCTCCGGGACGGGCGGCCCGCTCTGATCCGTGGCCCCGTCGGGCCTCCGCCGCGGTCCGGCATCTGGAAAGCCAAGGTGCGCACCTCGAAGTTCGCTGTCGATCCGTCAGGCCCCCGGGTTCGCGGGCCCGCCGTGGCCCCCCGTGATCGCGGGCCCACACTTATGCAACTTACTCACGGTTTACTCGGTTCCCGATTCCGGCCGGGAACGAGGCAGGATTGTGACCATGTCCAACACTCCCATGGCAGCGAGCCCGCTCACCCGGGCCGTACTCGAAATCGACGAGTACGTCTCCGGCCTCGGCTGGGACCAGCCCGCTCGCCTCTTCGCCCTCGTAGACACCGCACGGCTGCGGGCTCAGGAACCCTCGCTCGCGGCCCAGCTGGGCCTGGACGACGAGTCCGTGACCGCCGGTCTCACCCCGATCGAGCAGGACGAGATCCCGTCCGGCAAGCCACTCGACGAATTCCTCGGCACCATCGCCTGGCCCGACGCCGTGGTCGGCTGCGCGCTCTCCGTGGAGCGCCTGATGCTGCCGCCGTCCGCCGAGGCGCAGGTGCCGCAGGGCCTGAGCGAGGCCAAGCTGACCAAGTGGGTGGCGGAGCACCCCGAGCGCCAGGAGGTCCGGATGACGGTGGCGGTGCTGCGCGACGGCGGCCGCGAGTCGGCGCTGCGGCTGCGCGAGAAGGACTCCCCGACGGAGGTCCTGACCGGCCCGGACCTGGTGCCGGGTCTGGCGGAGGCGCTGGCGGCCACGTTCGCCGACTGAGGTCCTCTTCCGGTACGGCGACGGGGGCGCCCCTGGTGTTCAGGGAGCGCCCCCGGCCGTGTCACGGTCCGCTCAGCCCTTGGTGGTGCACTTCGGCAGGTCGGCCGTGTCCCCGCTGCGGATGTCCTTCAGCGCGTCGAGGGCGTCGCCGATGGTCTTGACCCGGACCAGGGTGAGCCCGCCCGGGGTGTCCTTGGCGGCCGCCGCGCAGTTGTCGGCGGGTGTCAGGAAGTACCGGGCGCCCTTGTTGCGCGCGCCGACGGTCTTCATCTCGATGCCGCCGATCGGGCCGACCGTGCCGTTGTCGTCGATGGTGCCGGTGCCGGCGACGAAGCTGCCGCCGGTGAGGTCGCCCGGGGTGAGCTTGTCGTAGATGCCGAGGGCGAACATCAGGCCGGCGCTGGGCCCGCCGACGTCGGCGAGCTTGATGTCGATGGTGAACGGGAAGGTGTGGTCGGTCCCGGCGGAGATGCCGACGATGGCCCGCTTGGCCCCGGTGTCATCGGAGGTCGCGGTCGTGATCGTGACGTCCTGTGTCCGGGTGGCCGCCTTGTGGGTCTTCTCGGCGGCCTCCTGGTCCTTGGCGGGGACGACGGTGAAGACGACGTTCTGCCCGGGCTTGTGCTTGGTCACCAGCTTGGCGACGTCGGCCGGCTGCTTGACCGCCGTACCGTCGACGGCCTTGATCACATCGCCGGCGTGCAGCCTGCCCTCGGCCGGGGAGCCCTTGACGACGGTGGAGACGATCACCCAGGACTTCACCGGGACACCCAGTTCCTTCAGGGCGGCGACCTTGGCGCTCTCCTGGGACTGGCTGAACTCCTCGGCGTTCTCCTGGGTGGACTGCTCCTCCGTCTTGCCGTCCGGATAGAGCGTGTCGTGCGGGACGATCTTGCTGTCGTGGGCGAGCCAGCCGTAGACGGCCTCGACGAGATTCATCCGGTAGTCGGCGCTGGTGACCCGGACGGTGGTCATGTTGAGATGACCGGACGCCGGATAGGTCTTGTGCCCGGCGATCTGCAGCACCGGCTCGCCGTCGTGGTCCCCGAGCGTGTTCACGGTCGGGCCGGGGGACATCTCCGCGTACGGCACGGGGATGAGCACTCCCGCGCACAGGAGCGCGATCAGCATCAGGGTCGAGGCGAGCATCGTCGCGGTGCGGCGTGGCATGCCTCGACAGTACGGGACGCCTCTGTCAGCGCACCGTCAGGGCACCCCGGTCACGCGCCGCGCGCACCCGGGTGCGACTTCTCCATGGCTTCCCGGAACCGGGCGTATCCGTCCAGCTCAGGACCATCGCTGCGGGCCTTGCGGGTCCGATTGGCCCAACTGCCCCACAGCCCACCGCCGATCGCAGCCACAAGCGGAATCAGCAGCCAGACAAGCACCCCCATGCCGACCTCCCATACGCCATGAGCGTCCGCAACTGACTGATCAGCAGATTAACCATCCGCACGGACAACGCTCACGCCAGGGGGGCGGTTACGCAACCGGAGTGCACGGTTGGCGCAATGTGACCGGAGGGACGGCCGGTGACGACGAGGGGTACGGCCGTGGCTCGGCGGGCCCCGGTCGGCTCGGCACGGCCGGGCTGGGCGGGCCCCGGTCGGCTCGGCACGGTCAGGCTCGGGGCGGTGCGGCGCGGCCCCTGGCGGCGCGGTCGGCGTCAGCAGGCGCCGACCCACTCCTCCGTGCCGTCCGAGAACGTCTGGTGCTTCCAGATGGGCACCTCGTGCTTGAGGTCGTCGATCAGCTTGCGGCAGGCGTCGAAGGCCTCCCCGCGGTGCGGGCAGGCCACGGCGACGACGACGGCGAGATCCCCGACCCGCAGGTCCCCCACCCGGTGCACGGCGGCCAGCGCCCGCACCGGGAAGTCGGCGACGACCTTCTCGGCGATCCGCCGCATCTCTGCCTCGGCGCTGGGGTGGCACGAGTACCCGAGCGCGTCCACGTCGGCGCCCCCGTCGTGGTTGCGCACGGTGCCCACGAACAGCGCGACGCCCCCGGCCGCGTCGTCCCCGACGGCCCGGAACACCTCCTCCACGGAGAGCGGCGTCTCGCGGATGCCGATCAGCTTGATGGGATCCTGAGCGGCCTGCTCACCCGGGTGGTCGTTCGTGTCTGCCATGCGTCCATCGTGCCGTACGGGTCCGACAACGCGGAATACGAGTTTCGCCCGTCACCCGCGCGGGGCGCTTTGGAGGCTCGTACAGCGCCCGTGGCTCACACGCGCCGCCGGACCTTGCGGGCCCGCCGCACGACCGCGGCCGCGCCCAGCAGAGCGACCGTCGCGCCCGCCGCGCCGGCCGCCGTCGCGTCCTTGCGTCCGAGCCGCCGCCCGGCCACGGTGTGCCGTCCGGCGACCTCCTCCAGCAGCTCGGCGAGCACCTCCTCGTTGGTCCACCTCGGCCGCCATCCGGCGTCGTGCAGCCGGCTGCCGCTGACCACCCAGGGGTACATCGTGTAGGCGAGGTCGCCCGCCGGGGACGGGGTGAGCCCGATCCGGTGCAGCCGGGCCGCCGCGCCGAGCGCGACCGCCGACGGCAGCTCCATGCGCCGGATCCCGCTCAGCTCCTCGACCTCCTCCTGCTCCAGCCAGCCGTCGCAGCCGACGGCCAGCTCCCCGTCGACCTTCTCCAGGACGGCGTACTCCAGGGCGCTGCACAGGTCCTCGACATGGCAGAACTGCCACACGGGCCGCGAACCGGCCACGACGAGCAGCCGCGGTGACTCGAAGTACCTGGTCAGCGCGGTGTCGGTGCCGCCGACCAGGACGGCCGGACGGACCACGGTGACGTTGAGCCCCGGGTGCGCGCGCGGGGCTCGGCGCGCCAGCCGTTCGATCTCCAGCAGGTCCCCGACCCCGGTCGCCTCGGCGGTCGCGCGCAGCTCGGCGTCCTCCGACAGGGGCAGCTCGTTGTCCGGCAGCGCGCCGTAGACCATCGCCGAGGTGCACAGCACCACGCGGTGCACCCCGGCCGCGGCGGCGGCGGTCAGGACGGTCTGGGTCCCCCGGACGTTGTAAGCGGTGCGCGCCGCCGGATCGGTCTCCAGGTCCAGGTCGAGCGCGAGGTGGACGACCACGTCGGCGCCCCGCAGCTTGTCCGCGATGGCGGGGTCGCGCACGTCGAGGATGTGCCACTCGGCGCCGGCGCACTCGCCGCGCCGCTCGTCGATGGCGACGACCTGTTTGATCTCCTCGGAGGCGGCGAGCCGCTCGGTGAGCAGCGCGCCGACCCCGGTGGCGGCGCCGGTCACCGCGACGACGGGCCCGCGGGCGGCGGTCGTCCCGCCGGCGCGCAGCGCCGTCGTCGAGGGGCGGTGGTCGGGCGACGGACGGGCTGAGGGGTTTCGCGCTGCGCGAACCTGTGGATCTGGGGAACTCACCGGGCGTCTCCAGCGGTTGTCTTCAGTACGGGCGCGAGTGACGCGCGCGTACCAGGTGCATCCATCCTGCCGCAGGCCTTCCGCAGGCGAAGCACCGAGGCCCGATCGGGTCCGGGTGTCTACGCTGGGTGGTGTTGTCGGGCAGCCGCGCCGCCGGAGGAGACCGGTGGCCTTACCAGCCGAGGAATCCCGTGAGTGACACCCCATTCGGTTTCGGCCTTCCGCCGGAGGAGCCGGAAGACGGCGACGAGGGCAAGAAGAAGGACCAGCAGAGCGGTGGTGAGCAGGGACCGGCCAATCCGTTCGGTTTCGGCGGCCTGCCCGGAGCCGGCGGCTTTGGCGGCCCCGGCGCCGACAACCCGCTCGCTGCCATGTTCGGTTCCCTGAACCCCACCGACCTGGGCGCCGCGTTCCAGCAGCTGGGCCAGATGCTCTCGTACGAGGGCGGCCCGGTGAACTGGGACATGGCCAAGCAGATCGCCCGCCAGACGGTCGCCCAGGGCACGTCGGACGGCACGAAGGACTCCAGTGTCGGCCCGGCCGAGCGCCGGGCGGTGGAGGAGGCCGTGCGCCTGGCCGACCTGTGGCTGGACGACGTGACGTCCCTGCCGTCGGGTTCCGCCTCGGCGGTGGCCTGGTCCCGCGCGGAGTGGGTCGAGGCGACCCTGCCGGCCTGGCAGGAGCTGGTCGACCCGGTCGCCGAGCGGGTCGGCGCGGCCATGGGTGACGTCCTGCCGGAGGAGATGCAGGCCATGGCGGGCCCGCTGATCGGCATGATGCGCTCGATGGGCGGCGCGATGTTCGGCACGCAGATCGGGCAGGCCGTGGGCGTGCTGGCGGGGGAGGTCGTCGGTTCGACCGACATCGGCCTGCCGCTGGGTCCCGCCGGCCGGGCCGCGCTGCTCCCGGTCAACGTGGAGGCGTTCGGCAAGGACCTGAGCGTGCCGCAGGAGGAGGTGCGGCTGTACCTGGCCCTGCGCGAGGCGGCCCACCAGCGGCTCTTCGCGCATGTGCCGTGGCTGCGCTCGCACCTGTTCGGCGCGGTCGACGGCTACGCGCGCGGGATCAAGGTCGACACCGCCAAGCTGGAGGACGTGGTCGGCCAGTTCGACCCGCAGAACCCTGAGCAGCTGCAGGACGCGCTCCAGCAGGGCATGTTCCAGCCGGAGGACACGCCCGAGCAGAAGGCGGCCCTGGCCCGTCTGGAGACCGCTCTGGCGCTCGTGGAGGGCTGGGTGGACGCGGTGGTGCACGCCGCCGCCAAGCCGCGCCTGGGGTCGGCCGACGCCCTGCGCGAGACGCTGCGCCGCCGCCGCGCGACCGGCGGCCCGGCGGAGCAGACGTTCGCCACGCTGATCGGTCTGGAGCTGCGTCCGCGCCGGCTGCGCGACGCCTCCCGGCTGTGGGCCTCGCTCACGGACGCGCGCGGCATCGACGGCCGGGACGGTCTGTGGGCCCACCCGGACATGCTGCCGACCGCGACCGACCTGGACGACCCGGACGGCTTCGTCCACCGCGAGCAGCTGGACTTCTCCGAGCTGGACAAGATGCTCGGCGAGGCGGCGGGCGGCGCCCACGGCAAGCCGGACCTGCGCAAGAAGGACGACGGCGAGACCGAGGACGACGACACCGAGTGAGCCTGTACGACGACGCGGTCCTCGTCCTGAAGGGGTACGAGGGCCAGGGAGAGCTGCGCCAGGCCTACCTGGACCATCTGGCGGCCCACCCGGACGGGATGTGGAAGGCCTGTCACGCGGGCCATGTCACGGCCAGCGCCCTGGTGATCGATCCCGAGCGCGGCCGGGTGCTGCTCACGCTGCACCGGAAGCTGCGGATGTGGCTGCAGATGGGCGGCCACTGCGAGCCGGGCGACCCGACGCTGGCGGCGGCGGCCCTGCGCGAGGCGGCGGAGGAGTCCGGGATCGCGGGGCTGACGCTGCTGCCCGGCGGCCCGGTGCGGCTGGACCGGCATCCGATCCCGGCGCCGTGCCACTGTCACTTCGACGTGCAGTACGCGGTCCTGGCCCCGCCCGGCGCGGTGCACGAGATCAGCGACGAGTCGCTCGACCTGCGCTGGTTCGCCTACGACGAGGTGGCCGGTGTGGCCGACGAGTCGGTGGCACGTCTGCTGGAGGCGACCCTCGCCAGGCTCTGACCGGGTGAGGGGCGACCGCAGGTGACCTCGGCCGCGCCTGGCGTCACCGACGTCACCTGGCCGCCAGTGACCGTCGCCGGCCGCCGGGGCGGACGCGGGCGGCGGGCGTGGGCGCTGGTGGACGCCGGCGGTCACGGATGGACGCGGGCGGGCGCGGCCGTCGCAGACGGTCGCGCCCGCCTCTCCGGTGGCTCAGCTCCAGACGTTGCCCTGGTTCTGGGCGCGCGCCCCCTGCTGGCCCATGCCGAACTGGGCGGCGAGGCCCTGCCCGATTACGGCGTTCTGCGGCGGCAGCAGCTCGCTGGGCTGCACGAGCGCGAACCCGGTGCCCATGAAGCTCAGCTCCCAGCCCTCACCGGTGGTGCCGCGCCGCCGCCACACGCCGGAGGAGTGCGTCTGGGCCTGCATCTGCACGCGCAGCCCGGTGGACCAGGCCACGATCGCGTCGGCGTCGCAGTTGACGTACCGGTCGGGCGTGACCTGCATCAGCAGCGGGGCGCCCGAGGTCATCAGGGCGACCTTGCCGCGCCCGGTGATGTTGAGCTGGTACTTCCCCGAGCCGGAGATGCCGTAGAGGCTGTCGACGGCGATGACCTCGTGGTGCAGCGAGGAGTCCATCGCGAGGACGTAGGAGCTGTCGACGGTCAGCCCGTCCTGCTCGACGTCCATGATGTGCACGTGCTGGGCGAGGTTGGCGAGGTAGACCGTGCCCTGGCCGTGACAGCGCATCAGGTCCAGGCCCTCGCCGGTGCGGGCACGGGCGCGCGCCTGGTTGTTGCTGCGGTACTCGGCGTCGAACTCGACGAGGCCCTGGTAGGCGACCATGGTGCCCTTACGGGCGAGGAGGTCGTCGTGGCCCCCCAGGGTGATCCGGAGCATCTGCTGGTTCTGCAGGCTCCAGCGCTCCTGGGTCTGGAGGTCGTTGTGTGCGAAAAGCGGGCTCTGCATGGTGTTCTGGCTCCCCCTCAGCCCCGGAACCGGAGGCGGTCGGTGCTGTCCTCGCTGGGCTGGACGACGACGATGCCCTGGCCGGAGAAGGCCATCTGGTAGGCCTCGCCGCTGCCCCGTCCGATCAGCGACTGCGCCTTGAAGCTGCGCTTGCCCTTCACCTTCAGGTTCGGCGACCAGGCGACGAGCGCGTCCGGGTCGACGTACGTCTCGTCCTCGCCGCCGCCGCAGTCCACGACGATCGGCTTGCCCCGGGAGGTCAGCGCGACCCAGCCCTGCCCGGAGATCTTCGTGTTCCACAGGCCCTGCCCGGCGAACTTCGCGAGCCCCTTCACCCGCTCCACGCCCCAGGTCAGGTGCGCGTCGAAGGCGAGCAGGTTGGTGGCGTTGACGGAGATGCCGTCGCCGTTGAGGTTGATCACGACGACGTCGGCGCCGTAGTCGGCGAGGTAGAGCAGGCCGTCGCCGGTGCACTTCATCAGCGGGGCGCCCTCGCCGGTGACCCAGTCGCGGGCGATCTGCCGGACGGCGGGCGGGTTGGGCTCGTACTGGATGAAGCCCTCGTAGGCGACCATCGAGCCCACGCGCGCGAGGAGGTCGTTCCCGGTCTGCAGGGCGACCTTCAGCATGTGGCTGCCGTGGTTCTCCATGCGGGCGGTGACGGGTGCGGGGGCGTAGCCCGCGAGCGGCTGGTTCATGACGGGCTCCCCTTAGACCTCGTACGGCTGGACGACGATGAAGTTGCCGGGCGCGCCCCGGAACTGGAGGTTGACGCTCTCGCCGGTGTCGCCCGGGTAGGCGTTGCGGCGCATGCGGACCTGGCTGGAGACGATCACCTGGGAGGCGGCGGACCAGGCGACGACGGCGTTGCAGTCCGCGAAGGTGGTCGGCGTGACCGGCAGCACCACGGGCGTGCCGTGGGTCTTGACGACGATCGTGCCGGTGCCCTGGAACTGCATGGTGAACAGCGCGCCGCCCGGGATGCCGTGGCCCTCGACGCGGCGGACCTCGTACTGCAGGCTCTCGTCGAAGGCGAGGACGTTCTCGGCGGAGACACAGATCGCGTCGCCCTGCAGCTCCACCGGGTGCAGGTGGGTGGAGTTCTCGGCGAGGAACACCTGGCCCTGGCCGGTGCAGCGCATCAGCTGCATCTCCTGGCCGGTGGCGTTGCCCACGACCCGGCCCATGAAGCCGGCGCCCTTGTAGCCGAAGTCGACCTTGCCCTGGTAGAGGACCATGCTGCCCTGCCGGGCCAGCACGGGCTGGCCGCCGATGCCGAGGTCGACGCGGACCAGCTTCTTGTTCTGCTGCGTCCAGCGCTGGCCGGTCGGCGTCTCCTTGAACGCCTGGAGCGCGGCCGTCACCCCGGCACCGCCCTGGGGCACGCCCTGCGGCACTCCGTAGGGGGCGGCCTGCTGTCCGGGGACCTGCCCGTAGCCCGGGGGCATGGGCGGGGCGGGCTGGCCGCCGCCGTAGGGGGCCTGCTGCTCGCCGTAGCCCGGGGGCAGCGGCGCGCCGGGCCCGCCGTGGGAGGGCTGCTGGGGCGGCTGGCCGTAGGGCGCGGGGGCCGGGGCGGTGGGGGCGGCCGGCGGCGGGACGCTGCCGGCGGGCGGGGTCATGGGCGCGATGATCGTCGGCGCACCGTGCACGCCCGGCGCGGGGGCCGGGGCCGGGGGTGCGGGCGGCGTGTGGCCGGGTGGCGGCGTGTGGCCGGGTGGCGGGGCGAAACCCTGCGGTGCCGGGGCGGGAGCGGGAGCGGGCTGTGGGGCGGACGGGGCGCCGAACGCGGGCGGCGGCGTGGTCTGGGCGGGCGGGGCGAAACCGGGAACCGCACCGGGCTGCTGCTGCGGCTGCTGGGGCTGCTGCGGGGCGGCGGGCGTCTCCTCCTCCGCCACCTCGCCGCCGAAGTTCTTCAGCAGCGCCTCCAGGCCGCCGTCGAAGCCCTGGCCGACGGCGGCGAAACGCCACCCGTCCTTGAAGTAGAAGTCACCGAGCATCACGGCCCGCTCGGTGGAGAACTCCGCCCCGTCGAAGGAGTACCGCGCGACCTCCTCGCCGCCCGCCACGATGCGCAGGTAGCCGGGAGCGATCTGCGACATCTGGCCGGCGCCGTCGATGGTCGCCGTGAAGGACAGCTTGCGGATGTGCGGGGGGATCCGGTCGAGCGTGACCCGGAACGACTCCGTGTCACCCGCCTGGGCACCCAGCAGCTGGACGGACTCCTCCGGGGACTTCGGCTGGTTGAAGAAGACGAAGTACCGGTCGTCCGAGAGACGCTCGTCGGCGTCCAGGCCGAAGCAGCTGATGTCGAACGTCAGTCCGGGTGCGGAGATCTGCACGCCTACGTACAGATCCGTGCCCGCCGTGAGGTCACTGATCCTGGCCTTGTGGCCGCGTTGGAATTCCCTGGCCATGCGTTACGACCGTCCCCCATCCCGAATGTGAGTGCGTCGCGCCAGGCTAACGGCAAAGACCGACAACGGCCCCGGAGGGTGGCCGTCGGTACAGACCCGGTACACAACCGCGTCCGGCCGCTCACATCGGGACGCTCAGGCGTCCTGCTCGTCCCGCTCGTCCCGCGCTCCCGGCACGTGCGGCAGCCGCGCGGCGGCGACCACTCCTTCCAGGTAGCCGCGGGCCCGCTCGGTGCGCGGGTAGGCCTCCAGCAGCCGCCAGAAGTCGGGGCCGTGGCCGGGGACCAGCAGATGCGCCAGCTCGTGGCAGAGCACGTAGTCGACGACGTACTCCGGCATTCCCTGCAACCGGTGCGAGAGCCGGATGCTGCCCTCGGCCGGGGTGCACGAACCCCAGCGGGTGTTCTGGTTGGTGACCCAGCGCACGGAGGCGGGCCGGGCCCGGCCGGCGAAGTACTGGGCCGACAGCCGCTCGGCCCGCCCGGCCAGCTCGGCGTCGCCCAGCACCCGCCTGCTCTCCTGGGCGGCGAGTTTGTCGAGCATGACGGTGACCCAGCGCTGCTCCTCCGCCTTCGACATCCGGGCGGGGATCAGTACGACGGTGCGATCGCCCTCGCGGTACGCGGAGACGGTCCGGCGGCGCCGGGCACTCCTGCGGACCTCGATCGCGCTCGCCCCCGAGCCGCCGGGCGGCTGGCTCGTCGTGCTGCGCTGTGGTTCACCGGCGCGGTGCAGTGGGTCGGCGGGCACGCCCCGACGTTACCCGGTGGGCAAGGGCAAAGTCCCGGCTCCCGGACGGTCGGCCGCCGATACCCCCACCATGTGTTTGATTCGTACGACCGACCCGGTTACCCGATTTACACCCCTTCGCCCCGACTTACCGGTATGACAAACCACCCCTGCCTGTGGATAACTCCCGACACCCGCCGCTCCGGGCGGGCATGCTGGCAGGCATCGGCGAAGCACGACCGGCTCCGCCGGCGCATCTCCGCAGACGTACGCGGCACATCCACACAGCCGTACGCGACACACCCGCACAGACTCACGCGACACATCCACGGAACACGTACACGGATACAGGGGGCAGCATGCATCCGGTGATGAAGCCGGCGCTGCGGCGCGGCTGGCGCGACCGCAACACCGTGCAGTTCGGGATGACCCCGGCGCACGCCGTGACACTGGGCCCGATGGACACGGCGACCGGGAGCTTCCTCGACCTGCTCGACGGCACCCGCGGGCTGCCCCTGCTGCGCGAGGAGGGCCGCCGTGCGGACGTGCCGGCCCGCCACGTCGACGCACTCGTGCGGCGGCTGGCCCGGGCGGGCCTCGTCGACGACGCGCGCGGCGGCGGACCGGCCGCGGACGCGCTGCGGGAGAAGACGGACGTCCTCGAACGGCTGCGCCCCGACCTCGCCTCGCTCTCCCTGCTCACGCCCGAGCCGGGCGGCGCCACGGCCCGGCTCGCGGCCCGCCGTGCACTGCGGGTGCGGGTGCGGGGAGCGGGCCGGGTCGGCGCCCTGCTGGCGTCGGTCCTGTCGGGCGCCGGCGTCGGTGAGGTCGACGTACGTGACGTGGGCCGCGTGGAGCCGTGGGACGTGGCCCCGGGCGGGCTGCCCGCCGACTCCCTCCGCGACCGCCGGGACGCGGCGGCGCGGGCCGCCGTCCGCCGCGCGGCACCGGACCGCCCACCCCGCCACGCCCACTCCCCCGGATCCGGCGCCGAGGACCCCGGCCTCTCCCTGGTGATCTTCGCGCCCCGCGACGACGTCGCCGTGCACGCCCCCGACCCGTTCACCGCCGAGCCCCTCATGGCCACCGGCACCCCCCATCTGTACGCCGGTGTCGTGGAGGGCACCGGAGTCGTCGGCCCTCTCGTGCTGCCCGGCGAGTCCGGCTGCGCCGGCTGTCTGCACCGGGACCGCACGGACCGGGACCCCGCCTGGCCCCGGCTGGTCACCCAGTGGCGTTCCGGCCGGGCCCGCCGCGTCGGGGCCTGCGACCTGACCCTGTCCACGGCGGTGGCCGGACTGGCGGCGGCGCATGCCCTGGCCTTCCTCGACGGGGAGTCGCCCTCCAGCGCCGGCGCCCGCTGGGAGGTGTCCCTGCCCGGTCTGACCTGGCGCTCCCGGCCGGTCCCGGCCCATCCTGAGTGCGGCTGCGGGGCCGCGGAGAGAGGTAAACGGGAGCGCCCCTCAACCACGGGGGATCCGCGCGCGACAATGGCGGTGCAACGGCCGTCGGCGCGGTGGCGACACACAGCGGGCGCGGCACGGCCGACTGGGACCTGGAGGGCGCATGTCTGATCTTCCCCGGAAGGCGGTCACCCGTACCGCCAAGCTCGCCGCGCTCCCGCTCGGCTTCGCCGGCCGGGCGACCTGGGGGCTGGGCAAGCGGATCGTGGGCGAGTCCGCGGAGATCGTCGGTCGCGAGCTGCAACAGCGCACCGCCGAGCAACTCTTCAAGGTGCTCGGCGAGCTGAAGGGCGGCGCGATGAAGTTCGGGCAGGCGCTGTCCGTCTTCGAGTCGGCGCTGCCGGAGGAGATCGCCGGTCCCTACCGTGCGGCCCTGACCAGGCTGCAGGACGCGGCCCCGCCGATGCCGACCCGCACCGTACACCGGGTCCTGGAGGAGCGGCTGGGACCGGACTGGCGCGAGCTGTTCGAGGAGTTCGAGGACAAGCCGGCCGCCGCCGCCTCGATCGGCCAGGTGCACCGGGCGGTGTGGCACGACGGCCGTGAGGTCGCGGTCAAGGTGCAGTACCCGGGCGCCGGCGAGGCCCTCCTCTCCGACCTCGGCCAATTGAGCCGCTTCGCCCGGCTGCTGGGTCCGCTTATCCCGGGCATGGACATCAAGCCGCTGATCACCGAGCTGCGGGACCGGGTC
Source organism: Streptomyces sp. NPDC107654 (assembly GCF_055639035.1). NCBI lineage: Bacteria > Bacillati > Actinomycetota > Actinomycetes > Kitasatosporales > Streptomycetaceae > Streptomyces > Streptomyces sp. NPDC107654. Next base: position 475,329 of record NZ_JBVKBI010000004.1, on the reverse strand, counting down.
TCCGAGGAACTGGACTACGGCCTGGAGGCGCAGGCCCAGGCCGCGCACGCGGAGGAGTTCGCGGACGACCCCGACGTGGTCGTGCCGGCCGTGGTGCACCAGTGCGAGCAGGTCCTGGTGACCGAGTGGATCGACGGCATCCCGTTGTCCGAGATCATCGCGGACGGCACCCCGGAGCAGCGCGACCGCGCCGGTCAGCTCCTGGCCCGCTTCCTCTTCTCGGGCCCGGCCCGCACCGGCCTGCTGCACGCCGACCCGCACCCGGGGAACTTCCGTCTGCTGCCCGGCGGGCCGGCCGGTGAGGACGACTGGCGCCTGGGGGTCCTGGACTTCGGCACGGTCGACCGGCTCCCCGGCGGCCTGCCGGCCCCGATCGGCGTCTCCCTGCGGATGACGCTGGACGGCGAGGCCGAGACGGTCTACGAACTGCTCTGCGAAGAGGGATTCGTCAAGGAGAACATCGAGCTGGAGCCGGACGCCGTCCTGGACTACCTGCTGCCGATCATCGAGCCGGCCCGGGTGGAGACGTTCACCTTCACCCGCTCCTGGATGCGCAGCCAGGCCGCCCGCATCGCCGACCCCCGCTCCCCCGCCTACCAGCTCGGCAAACAGCTCAACCTGCCCCCGGCCTACCTCCTGATACACCGGGTGACCCTGAGCACCATCGGCGTCCTGTGCCAGCTGGGCGCCAACGTACGCCTCCGCGAGGAACTTCAGGACTGGCTCCCTGGCTTCCTGCCGGACACCTCCGAGGACACCGGCACGGAGGAGCCGGCGGCGGGGGCGTGATGGGGGCTGCCTGCGCGGGGTGAGGGGTGGGGAGGGGGGTGGGGGCGGGGGGGGAAGGGGCCCCCACCGCAGCATTTCGCCTTCTGTCGGCCGGCCGAGGCCCTCACCACCAGGGCGAGTCCAGGCATCCCTCGATCGCGCGGAGGTTCTCGCGGGCGCAGGTGGCGCAGAAGTAGTGGCGGACGCCGTTCTCCACGGAGCAGGTCCAGGTGGCCGGCCGGGGGCTGTCGGCGGTGGTGCCGCAGCGGGCGCACACGAGGGGGTGGGGCTGGGGCTCCGGGGTGGAGCCGCTCTGGTCGCTTCCGCCGGGAGGACTCGTCACCCGGTGACGATAACTCCGGGACCCGCCGAGCGCCCTGCATACCGCACCGCGGGGGCCGGTCCGTTCGGCCGGACCGGCCCCCGCGGGAAGGCTTCGCCTCCCGGGTCCGGGAGGCCACCGCTGTTCGGGTGTGTTCCTTACTGCATGACCGCCATGGCGAGCGCACGGCGGGCACGGAGCGAGGCCCGCTCGGCCCGGCGCTGCATGCGCTGGGCTACCGCCAGGCGCATGGCCCGGCGTTCGTGCACCGCCTCATGGAGTCGCTCGTGCATATGCGCACGAGCGAGGGCTTCTTGCATGAGTTGCATTTCTCGGTTCCTGTTCTGACGCGCTTCGGTCGCGCCGGTGGTGGTGAAGTCTGTGGTCGCGGAGCCGGCGGGCTCGCTGGTGGACGGCTTCATCGGGGCCTGCTTCTTGGGGTCGTGCGTGAGGGGGCGGTCGATCGTTCCTGCGGTGTTCATGCGGTGACCGGGTTCTTGCGCGGGCGGCCACGCGGCCGCTTCCGGGCGACGACGACACCCTGGACGAACAGCTCGCCACCCCAGACGCCCCAGGGCTCACGCCGCTCCTTGGCGCCGGCGAGGCAGGCCTCGATCAGCGGGCAGGTACGGCAGAGGGACTTGGCGTACTCGACGTCCGCGGGCGACTCGGCGAAGAAGACCTCCGGGTCGTAGGAGCGGCAGGGAACGGGTACGCCCAGGTTCTCGATGGCGTCGTCGAGCGCGGTGAGCGCGGTGAGGGGGATCAAGGTGGAGTCCTCCGTGAGGCCGGGCGGGGGGATCGTTTGCGAAGGCGGTACGGACGGGGCGTGCGCTTCGAGTTGCACGATTGGTCTTCCTCGTCTGGTCGTTCCGGCCGGTTGACCGGGTGTCGGCTTGGTACCGGGTTCCTTGTCCCGAGGCCCCTTCGCTCCGTCGTCCCCGTTCGGGGAAAACAGAAGGGCCGCGGATCCCGGGTGGGGTTCCGCGGCCCTGAAGGCGCCGGCCTGATCGACGATCAGGCTGGATCACTCCAGGGTTTTGGCCCACGGAAGGCCCACATCAGGTGGTGGTGCGTCGTCTGCTTCCGGAATCCGGCACCGGCCGCCGCAAAGGCATAGGCGTGTGCCTGTGCCGCTACCGCTTCCAGTGCCTTGGTCGGTCGCTCATTGCGCTCACGGATGGGAAGACCCGCGAGGGCAGGGGAGGACGCCGGACGCACGGCACGGATGCCGGACAGACCGGTGCCCTGGTTCGAGGCGCCGAGCATGCACGTGGAGACGGTCGAGCGATCGGTCAGTTTGGCCGTGCTGACGGTGGTGCTGATGTTGATGCTGATCACTGGACTCGCCTCCTCTCGGCGTCTCTGGGACTGGGGTGAGCCAGTCCGTTCGGATATGCAAGTACAACACGGGAGCCGCGCCTTCGAGAAGGCCGCTGCTTCCGTGCCTAGAACCTATGGGGATTGCCGGGGCATGCGCAAACTATTTTTTCGACGAGTTCGCATCAGTCGTTCCCGTCGTCCGCGCCGGGCTGTTGACCTGCGCAGATGGCCAGAACGTCGGCTCCGTAGCTGCGCAGCTTGCGGCTGAGGACGCCGGGGATGCGGGCCAGTTCGGCGGAGCTCTCGGGGCAGGCCTCGGCGATGGCCATGAGGGTCCGGTCGGTGAAAACGCAGAAGTCGGGCTGGCCGCTGCGCTCGGCCTGGACGGCACGCCAGTCCCGGAGCCGTTCGTAGAGCCCCTCGTCCATGTCCGAGGGGCAGTCCTCGCAGCGCATCAGTTTCATCTCGCCCGCGTCGGTGAGCGTGCGGCCGCAGACCCGGCAGCGGGCCGGGGTGCGCTGGACGCGCCGGGGGGCCGCGGCGGCTCTCGCGGTGATCCCGTGTTCGACGCCTCCGCCCGTGCCGGCTCCGGTGCGGCCGACGGTGGGGGTGGTGCCGGGGCGCAGCCCGTCGAGGAAGCGGCTCGGCCGGCGGTTGGGGCGTCCGCCGGGTGAACGGGACAGGGCCCAGGAGAGGTGGAGGCGTTCCCGGGCGCGGGTCACGCCGACGTAGAGGAGGCGGCGTTCCTCCTCGATCTGTTCGTCGGTGCGGGCGTAGGTGATGGGCAGCATGCCCTCGGCGACGCCGACGAGGAAGACGACGTCCCACTCCAGGCCTTTGGCGGCGTGCAGGGAGGCGAGGGTGACGCCCTGGACGGTGGGGGCGTGCTGGGCGTTGGCCCGCTCGTCCAGTTCGGCCACGAAGTCGGCGAGGGTGGCGGTGGGCCGGGCGGCGGCGATGTCGTGGGCGAGGCTGACCAGCGCGGCCAGGGATTCCCAGCGTTCTCTGACGGCGCCGGATCCGGCGGGGGGCTCGCTGGTCCAGCCTTCGCCGGAGAGGACGGCGCGGACCTGGGAGGGCAGGTCCACGGCTTCGTCGAGGAGGGAGTCGTTGCCGCCGAAGCGGGCGGCGCCGCGCAGGGCGATGCCGGCCTTGCGGATCTCGGGCCGGTCGAAGAAGCGCTCGGCGCCGCGCAGCTGGTAGGGGACGCCGGCGTCGGCGAGGGCCTGCTCGTAGGTCTCGGACTGGGAGTTCGTACGGAACAGGACGGCGATCTCGGCGGCGGGGACACCGGCGTCGATCAGCTCGCGGATGCGGCGGGCGGCGCCCTCGGCCTCGGCGGGCTCGTCGGTGTACTCGGTGTAGACGGGTTCGGCTCCCGCGGGGCGCTGGGAGACGAGTTCGAGCCGGTGGTCGGCGGCGCGGCCGCGGGCCTGGGCGAGCAGGCCGTTGGCGAGGCGGACCACCTGGGGGGTGGAGCGGTAGTCGCGGACCAGTTTGACGACGGTGGCTCCGGGGTGGCGGAGGCGGAAGTCGAGGAGGTGGTCGGGGGTTGCTCCTGTGAACGAGTAGATGGTCTGGCTGGCGTCACCGACGACGCACAGGTTGTCACGGTCGCCGAGCCAGAGGTCCAGCAGTCGCTGCTGCAGGGGGCTGACGTCCTGGTATTCGTCCACGACGAAGTGCTGGTACTGGGTGCGGACCTGTTCGGCGATGTCGTGCCGGTCCTGGAGGATGGCGACGGTGAGCAGCAGGACGTCTTCGAAGTCGATGACCGAGCGGTCGCGCTTGAGGTCCTCGTAGGCCGCGTAGAGGTGGGCGATCTCGGCCGGGTCGCGGGGGACCTCGCGGCCGGCCTTCGCGGCAGCGTACGGGTAGTCGGCGGGGACGGTCTGGGTGACCTTGGACCATTCGATCTCGGCGGTCACGTCCCGCAGCTCGTTGCGGTCGAGGCGGGTGCCGAGGGCGGCGGCCGCGTCGGCGACGAGTTGGATCTTGCGGTCGACGATCCGGGGCAGAGAGCCACCGATCGCTTTCGGCCAGAAGTACTGGAGCTGGCGCAGGGCCGCTGAGTGGAAGGTGCGGGCCTGGACGCCGTGGGCGCCGAGCTGGCGCAGCCGGCCGCGCATCTCTCCGGCGGCGCGGTTGGTGAAGGTGACGGCGAGCACGCTGGACGCGGGCAGGATGCCGGCACGCACTCCGTAGGCGATGCGGTGGGTGATCGCCCGGGTCTTGCCCGTGCCCGCTCCGGCCAGGACGCACACCGGGCCGTGCAGGGAGGTGGCGACCTCGCGCTGCTCGGGGTCGAGCCCTTCGAGCACCGCGTCGGCCGTGTCCGGTGCCTGCGGGAAGAGGGGGGAGTGCGTTGCTGCTGTCACACCGCCATGCTGCCAGGTCGGTCGGGACGGCTGCGCCGGTTGTCCACAGGCGGGGGCCTGCGGTCGTACCAATGCGGCCGGTGTCACACGAGGGGCGGGTGTCACTCCGGTGGGGGTGGACACCCCCACCGGGGATGGGCGGCCCGGTGCCGCTCGGGCGGAGGGATACCCCTGCCGGGAATCGGCGTGCCCGGTGGTACTCGGGCAGGGATACCCCCGCCGGGAATGGTGGGCCGGTCGCTTGCGTTCTCCTCGTGGACGACCTTTTCCGAGCTGCCTGAGGAGCGCGAGAGATGCAGGGCACTGTGACGATGTACAGCACGACTTGGTGCGGCTACTGCCGTCGGCTGAAGAGCCAGATGGACCGGGAGGGCATCGCCTACACCGAGATCAACATCGAGCAGGACCCCGAGTCCGCCGCTTTCGTGGAGAAGGCGAACGGCGGCAACCAGACCGTCCCGACCGTGCTCTTCGCGGACGGCTCCACGCTGACGAACCCGTCGCTGGCCCAGGTCAAGCAGAAGCTCGCCGCGTAAGCCCGGGCTGCGCCGGACGGCGGCTCCGGAGCCCGGAAGGGCTCAGGGGCCGCCGTTCGTCGTGTGCGCGGTCCTCCCCCGTCTTCCCGTCTCGGACGGGGGTTCTCCGTCTCATCCGTCTCAGACGAAACTGCGGGTGGGCAGCGGCTTGCCGTACCACATCTCGATCAGTCGGGCCGCGATGGAGATGCCGTAGGGCGGCAGCACCTCGCCGGATTCGAAGGCCGCGTGCAGTTCCTCGCGGGAGAACCAGCGGGCCTCGTGGATCTCGTCGCCGTCGACCTCGATCTTGGTGGAGGTGGCGCGGGCCATGAAGCCGAGCATCAGGCTGGACGGGAAGGGCCAGGGCTGGCTGGCGACGTACTCGACCTGGCCGACGGTGACCCCGACCTCCTCGGACACCTCGCGGCGCACCGCCTGCTCGATGGACTCGCCGGGCTCGACGAATCCGGCGAGCGTGGAGAAGCGGCCCTCGGGCCAGTGGACCTGGCGGCCGAGCAGGATGCGGTCGTCCTCGTCGGTGACCGTCATGATCACGGCCGGGTCGGTGCGGGGGTAGTGCTCGGCGCCGCAGGCCGGGCAGCGGCGGATGTGGCCGGCCGCGGCGATGACGGTGCGCTCGCCGCAGCGGGAGCAGAAGCGGTGGGTGCGCTGCCAGTTCTCCAGGCCGACCGCGTGGACCATGAGTCCGGCGTCGCGCGGGGACAGCAGCAGGCCGGCCTCGCGCAGTCCCGCCGGGCGCGCGGACTGGTCGATACGGCCGGGCAGCGAGTCCTTCTGGAGCGCGAAGTAGCTGACGCCCTCCTCGTCGATGCCGAGGAAGTAGCGGTGCGCCTCGGTGAGCGGGGCCTCGAAGGACGGCGTCATGACGAGTTCCGTCCGGCCGTCCGGGGTCTCGTCGATCAGTACCTGGCCGCCGGAGACCACGAAACAGCGGGTGGTGGGGTGGCTCCACGCCGCCGCGAGCCAGGCCTCGTCCAGCCGGTGGTGGGCGGCGCGGTCGATGCCGCTCGGGGCGGTCAGCGAGATGGGTCGGTCGGCTGTGTCGTCGGTCCAGGTGGTCACGGGTGCTTCCAACTCCCCCAGTACGGCGGTTCTTTCGGCGGGCGGTTCGGCGGGATGTGGGCGGGCGGGCACCGGGCCGGGAGCGGCCGGGGCGGGCGGGGCGGTCCATCCAGTGTGCCCCGCGCGCGGTGCCCCTCCGTACGGCGCCGACCGGTCAGAGTGCGGGACGCCAGTTCCGGGCCAGGTCACCCCACAGGTACGCGCTGGTCTCGACGCCCTTGAGGAGGAGGTCCAGCTCGACCTTCTCGTTGGGGGCGTGCCAGCCGTCGGAAGGGACGGAGATGCCCAGGAAGAGGACGGGGGCGCCGAGGACCTCCTGGAGGTCGGCGGAGGGTCCGGAGCCGCCTTCCCGGGTGAAGAGGACCGGCCGCTCGAAGGCGCGGCCCATGGCTCGGACCACGGACTGGAGCGCTGGGTGGTCGAGCGGCGTCAGGCAGGGGCGGGTGGCCGAGCCGAAGTCGATCTCGTACCGGATCCCGGCGGGTACCTGCTCGGCGGCCCAGGCGCGGACGGCCTTCTCGATGTGGTCCGGGTCCTGGCCGGCGACCAGCCGGAAGGAGAGCTTCACCATCGCCGTGGAGGGGACGATCGTCTTGCTGCCGGCGCCCTGGTAGCCGCCGCCCATGCCGTTGACCTCGGCGGTCGGGCGGGCCCAGATGCGCTCCAGGGTGGTGTGACCCGCCTCGCCGTGGGTGGCGTGGGACTTCGCGGTGCGCAGCCACCGCTCCTCGTCGAAGGGCAGCTGGGCGAAGAGTTCGCGCTCGCGGTCGGTCAGCTCGATGATGCCGTCGTAGAAGCCGGGGATCGCCACGCGCGCGTGCTCGTCGTGCAGGGCGGCGACCAGGCGGGCGGCGGCGGTGGCCGGGTTGGGTACGGCGCCGCCGAAGGAGCCGGAGTGGATGTCCTGGTCGGGTCCGTGGAGCCGGATCTCGCACTCGGCGAGGCCGCGCATGCCGGTGCACACGGTCGGGGTGTCCTCGGACCACATGCCGGTGTCGGAGACGATCACGGCGTCGGCGGCGAGGCGCCCGGCCCGCTCCTCGACGAGTGCCCGGAAGTGCGGGGAGCCTGATTCCTCCTCGCCCTCGATCAGCAGCTTGAGGTTGACGGCCGGTGCGGTGCGGCCGGTGGCGGCGAGGTGGGCGCGGACGCCGAGTGTGTGGAAGAACACCTGCCCCTTGTCGTCGGCTGCGCCGCGCGCGTAGAGGCGGTTTCCGCGGACGACCGGCTCGAAGGGGTCGCTGTCCCAGCCGTCCTCGCGGGCGGCGGGCTGCACGTCGTGGTGGCCGTAGACCAGGACCGTGGGCGCCTGCGGGTCGCCGGAGGGCCATTCGGCGAAGACGGCGGGGGCGCCCGGGGTCGGCCAGATCTCGGCGGTCGGGAAGCCGGTCTCCTTGAGCTTGGCGGCGAGCCAGTCGGCGCTGCGCATGACGTCGGGCGCGTGGTCGGGCTGGGCCGACACGGAGGGGATGCGCAGCCAGGCGGCGAGGTCGTCGAGGAAGGCGGCGCGGTGCTGCTCGATGTACGTGCGGACGGCGCTGTCCGGGGTCTGGCTCATGGTCCGAGCCTATCCGCCCGCACGGACATCCTCGGCGGGCTGTTCGTCACACTCAGCTCGCCTCCTGTGTGCTCTCCGTCTCACCCGTGAGCAGCCGCTCCAGCGCGGCCCGGTCCGGGAGCCCTTCGGGGCGTACGACCTCGCCGCTGCGTACGTACAGGAAGGAGGCCGTGACCGACTCGAGGGGTATGCCCTGCTGCTCGGCCCAGGCCAGCCGGTACACGGCGAGCTGGAGCGGGTCGGCGGTGCGGGCGCGGTTGGTCTTCCAGTCGACGATCTCGTACGTCGCCCCGTCGCCGTCGCCGTGCCGGTAGACGGCGTCGATGCGGCCTCTGATGACGCGGCCGGCGAGGGTGAGCTGGAACGGGGTCTCGACCCGGTAGGGGGTGCGCCGGGCGTACTCGGTGCGCTCGAAGGCCTCCTTGAGGGCTTCCAGGTCGCGTTCGTCGGCGATCTCGGCGTCGGTTCCGGGCAGTTCGTCCGGTTCCAGCAGGGGCAGGGTCAGCTCCTCGAAGCGGGCTTCCACCCAAGCGTGGAACCGGGTGCCCCGGCGCGCGGCCGGTTGCGGGGGGCGCGGCATGGGGCGCGCGAGTTCCTGCGCGAGCCCGTCCGGGTCCTCGGCGAGCCGCAGCAGCTGGGAGGCGGTGAGGGTGGCGGGCAGGGGCACGTCGGTGACGGTCTGCCGGGCGCGCAGCAGCTCTCCGGTGAGCGCGTCCAGGTCGCGGTCCCAGGAGGCGACGGTGCGGGTTTCCTCCGGGGTGAGGGAGGCAGGGGGCGGCGGCTCGGCGGAACCGGGGCGGACACGGTCCTGCGGGGCCGAGGCCTGGTGGGGGACGTGGGGGACGTGCGGCGCGGCCACGGGCCGCTCGGCGCTCGGGACGTCCTCGCCGGAGTGCGCGTCGGAGCGCTCGTCGTGGGGCGGCGGGCCCGGTTCGGGCGGGAGATCGTCGTACGGCTCCTCGTACGGCTCGTGGACGAACGGGTCGCCGTAGGGGTCGTCGTCGTAGGGCCCGTCGGTGAACGGGGTGCCGTACGGGTCGTCCCCGTACGGGTCGTCGTCCGGTGGCGCGGGCCAGTCCGGGTGTTCGTCGCCGGCCGGGTCGTGCAGGGCGGGGCGGCCGGGGCGGCCGCCTGGGGGCAAGCCCAGGGCGAGGGGCTCGGCGGCGAGGGTCTCCAGGTGGGTGAGGACGGTCTCGGCGGCGGCACGGCGGCGGGCCAGGGCGGCGGCGTCCAGCGGAAGCGGCCACACCTGGTCGGCGCCGGCCGTGTGCAGGGCCGGGTTCTCCTCGTCCTCGGCGGGCTCGTCCGCCCAGACCTCGATCTCTCCGTACCCGGCGGCGCAGTGGTCGTACAGGGCCTTGAGGAAGTCGGAGGGGCCGCGCGGCTTCTTCTGGCTGGGTCCCCACCAGTGTCCGGATCCGAGCAGGAGCGAGCGGGGACGGGTGAAGGTGACGTAGCCGAGGCGCAGCTCCTCGGTGTGCTGGTGGTCCTTCATGGCCTCGTGGAAGGCCTTCATGCCGCGCGCGTCCCAGCTGTCGACATCGGGCAGGGTGTCGGTGTCGCCGCGCAGGGCGTGCGGCAGCACCTTGGCCTGGGCGGTCCACTTCTCGCGGCCCTGGGCACTGGGGAAGGTGCCGGTCACCAGTCCGGGGACGGCCACGACGTCCCATTCCAGGCCCTTGGACTTGTGCGCGGTGAGCACTTTGACGGTGTTCTCTCCGCCGGGCAGGGCGTTGTCCAGGCCCTTCTCGTACTGGGCGGCGGTGCGCAGGAAGCCGAGGAAGGCGAGCAGGGTGGCCTCGGCGTCGCTCGCGGCGAAGGAGGCGGCGACGTCCAGGAAGTTGGACAGGGTCTCGCGGCGGCGGGCGGCGAGCGCGTGCGGCGACGCCGACAGCTCGACCTCCAGGCCGGTGACGGCGAGGACGCGGTGCAGGACGTCCATCAGCGGGTCGGACAGCGAGCGGCGCAGGTCGCGCAGCTCGGCGGCGAGCCGGGCGAAGCGCACGCGCGCGTCCGGTGAGAACGGCAGCCCGTCGTCGTCGCCGTCCTCCAGGGACGCTTCCAGGAAGGTGTCCAGGGCGTCCGCGAGCGAGATCACCTCGGCCGGGTCGACGCCCTCCACGGCGGCGGCGAGCCGGCGGTCCGGATCGTCGGTGGCGTCCACGCGCGCGTGGGCGACGAGCAGACGGGCCCGGCGGCCGAGGAGGGCGAGGTCGCGGGGGCCGATGCGCCAGCGCGGCCCGGTCAGCAGGCGCACCAGGGCGGCGTTGGCGCCGGGGTCCTGGAGGACCTCGCAGACGGCGACGAGGTCGGCGATCTCGGGCAGGTGCAGCAGCCCGGAGAGGCCCACGACCTCGACGGGGACGTCGCGGGCGACGAGGGCGCCCTGGATCTCGGCGAAGTCGGTCGCGGTCCGGCACAGTACGGCGATCTCGCCGGGCGGGGTGCCGGTGTGCACGAGGTGGGCCAGGGAGTCGGCGATCCAGTCGATCTCCTCGGCGTGGGTGGGCAGCAGGGCGCAGCGGACCGTGCCGTCGTACTCGGCGCCGGGGGCGGGGCGGAGGGCCTCCACGCCCGCGTGCATGGCGCGCAGCGGCTCGGCGAGGCCGTTGGCGAGGTCGAGCAGGCGTCCGCCGCTGCGGCGGTTCTCGCTGAGGGCCTGCCGGGTGGCGGGCCGGCCGTCGGCACGGGGGAAGTGGTCGGGGAAGTCGTCGAGGTTCGCGACGGAGGCGCCGCGCCAGCCGTAGATGGCCTGGCAGGGGTCGCCGACGGCGGTCACGGGGTGGCCGGTGCCGCCGCCGAAGAGGCCCGCGAGGAGGACGCGCTGCGCCACGGAGGTGTCCTGGTACTCGTCCAGGAGCACCACGCGGAACTCCTCCCGCAGCAGGCGGCCCACCTCGGGGACGCGGGCGAGGCGGGCCGACAGGGCGATCTGGTCGCCGAAGTCGAGCAGGTCCCGTCGGCGTTTGGCCGTCCGGTAGCGCTGGACGAGGTCGGCGAGTTCCCGGCGGGCGGCGGCCGTCTCGGGGACCTTGCGCAGGTCGGCGTTGGTGAGTCTGGCGCCTTCCAGGGTGCGCAGCAGGTCGGTGTCCCAGGCGCGCAGTTCCTCGGGGTCGACGAGGTGTTCGGCGAGTTCGGAGTCGAGGGTGAGCAGGTCGCTGACCAGGTCGGCGAAGGAGCGGGTCAGCGCCGGGTAGGGGCCGGGGGCCTCGCGCAGGACGCGCGCGGCGAGCTGGTAGCGGGTGGCGTCGGCCAGCAGCCGGGAGCTGGGTTCCAGGCCGATGCGCAGGCCGTGGTCGGTGAGGAGGCGGCCGGCGAAGGCGTGGTACGTCGAGATGACCGGTTCGCCGGGCGGGTTGTCCGGGTCCGGCCAGGAGGCGTCGGCGCGAGGCGCGGTCGTTGCGGGGTGGTGGTCGGGTGACGGGAGGGCGTCGGGGTCGGTGACGCCGGCCTTGACCAGTGCGGTGCGGACGCGTTCGGCGAGCTCGCCGGCGGCCTTGTTGGTGAAGGTCAGGCCGAGGACCTGTTCGGGGGCGACCTGTCCGGTGCCGACCAGCCAGACCACGCGGGCCGCCATCACGGTGGTCTTGCCCGAGCCGGCTCCGGCCACGATCACCTGCGGGGCGGGCGGCGCGGTGATGCAGGCCGTCTGCTCCGGGGTGAAGGGGATGCCGAGGAGCTGCTTGAGCTGCTCGGGGTCGGTGATACGGGCGGACATGTCGAAAGAGGCTAGCGGCGGGCACTGACAGTCGAGGACGAATCGGTCGCTCGGGGCGGAAGAAGCGCAGGTCAGCGCGTGAGGTGCTGTACGTCACCCCGGACGCGGGCAGCTCAGCGGGCCCACTGGCCGCTCCCGGAGCCCGGATTCCGGGACCCGCGCGGCTCGCTCCGGCCTCATGCGGTCGTCCGGCCCCGGGCAGCTCACTGTGGCGGCCCGGAGCACCCGGCGTCCGCGGACGCCGGGCGCGCGGACGCACCCGGCGTCCGCGCGCCCGGGCAGCTCACTCGATCACGTGCCGTCCCTCCGGCCGGGCACTGCACGAGGCGCGGAACGCGCAGTGCGTGCAGTGCTGCCCGGTGCTGGGGGTGAACCGTTCGTCCAGCACCTTCCCGGCGGCGGTGGCCAGCAGCTCGCCGACCCACTCCCCCGCCAGCGGCTCCTGGGTCTGCACCCTGGGCAGGCTGTCGCCGCCGTCGCGTTTGGCGGCGCCCTGGCGCAGATGGACCAGTTCGGCGCCGCCCGGTTCGGGGCGTACACCGTCGAAGGCCTCGTCGACGGCGCCTTCGCGGAGGGCGAGCTGGTAGATGGCGAGCTGCGGGTGCCGCTCCACCTCGCGCGCGGTGGGAGCCTGCTTGCCGGTCTTGAAGTCGACCACGTAGGCCCGGCCCTCGGCGTCCGTCTCCACGCGGTCCATCTGGCCACGGATGCGGACCTGGTAGTCGCCGGCTTCGAGGGTGACGTCGAAGTCCTGCTCGCTCGCCACCGGGGTGCGGCCGGCCCGGTCCAGGACGTGCCAGTTCAGGAGGCGTTCGAGCGCCCCGCGCGCGTTGTCCTTCTCCTGCTGCGACTTCCAGGGCGCGTCGAAGGCGAGCGCGTTCCACACGGAGTCCAGGCGCTCCATGAGGACGTCGAGGTCGGCGGGGGTGCGGCCGGAGGCGACCTCGTCGGCGAGGACGTGGACGACGTTGCCGAAGCCCTGCGCGACGGTGGCGGGGGCGTCGGCCTTCACCTCACGGCCCAGGAACCACTGCAGCGCGCAGGTGTTCGCGAGCTGGTCGAGGGCGCTGCCGGAGAGCACCACGGGCTGGTCGCGGTCGCGCAGCGGCACCTTGCTCTCGGTCGGCTCGAACATGCCCCACCAGCGGTAGGGGTGCGCGGACGGCACCAGCGGGCGACCGTCCTCGTCGGCGAGCGCGGCGAGCCGGGCGAGCCGGTGGGCGGCGGCCTCCCGCAGCGCGGCCGACGCGCGCGGGTCGACGGTGGTCGCGCGCAGTTCGGCGACGAGGGCCGCGACGGACAACGGGCGGCGGGGGCGCGCGGTGACGTCCCTGGGCTCGACGCCCAGCTCGGTCAGGAACCGGGACGGCTGGTCGCCGTCGTCGGCCGGGGCCTTCACGGCGGTGACGACGAGCCGGTCACGCGCGCGCGTGGCGGCGACGTAGAACAGGCGGCGCTCCTCCGCGAGCAGCGCCCCCGGGGTGAGCGGCTCGGCGAGTCCGTCACGGCCGATGCGGTCGGCCTCCAGCAGGGAGCCGCGCCGCCGCAGGTCGGGCCACAACCCCTCCTGGACACCGGCGACGACGACGAACCGCCACTCCAGGCCCTTGGCGCGGTGCGCGGTCAGCACGCGGACGGCGTCGGGCCGTACCACGCGGCGGGCGAGCGTGTCGGCGGCTATGTCCTCGGCCTCGATCTCCTCCAGGAAGTTCAGGGCGCCTCGGCCTCCGGTGCGTTCCTCCGCGCGCGCGGCGGTGGCGAACAGGGCGCAGACGGCGTCCAGGTCCCGGTCGGCGTTGCGGCCGGCCGCGCCGCCGCGCCGGGCGGCCCGCTCCAGGCGCCCGGGCCACGGCGTGCCCTCCCACAGGTCCCACAGCGCCTCCTCGGCCGTACCGCCGCCGGCGAGGCGTTCGCGGGCCTTGCGGAGCAGCGCGCCGAGGCGCTGCGCCCCGCGCGCGTAGGCCGGGTCGTGCACGGCCAGGCGCTCGGGTTCGGCGAGCGCCCGCGCGAGCAGTTCGTCGGACGGGGGCGGCAGCGGGTTTCCGGCGGCCCGCTCCTCCTCGCGCAGGGCGCGTCCGAGGCGGCGCAGGTCGGTGGCGTCCATGCCGGCGAGCGGGGAGGTGAGCAGGGTGAGGGCGGTCTCGGTGTCCAGCCAGCAGGTGCCGGGGGCGGCGTCAGGGGTCCCGGCGTCGTCGGCGGCTGCCTCTCCCGGTGCCGCGTCGCCCTCCTCGGCCGGTGTTGCGTCGCCCTCCGGGGAAGGTGCCGCGCTGCCGTCCGCGGAAGGTACAGCGTCGCCGTTTGCGGCCGGAAGCTCCTCGCCGGTGGCGGGCTGCTCGTCAGTGGCGGGCTGCTGGTCAGTGGCGGGCTGCCCCTCGTCGGCAGGTTCCTCGTCGGCGGCGCGCTGCTCGTCGGCAGGCTCCTCGCGGCGCCGTGTCTCCGCCGTGGCCACCGCGCGCAGGGCCGTGAGCAGCGGGGCCACGGCGGGCTCGTGCCGCAGGGGCAGGTCGTCACCGTCGATGTCCACGGGGACGCCGGCCGCGGTGAGGGCCCGGCGCAGGGTCGGGAGGCGGGAGCCGGCGCGCACCAGGACGGCCATGTCGCTCCAGCGGACGCCGTCCTCCAGGTGCGCGCGGCGCAGCAGGTCCGCGATGTTGTCCAGTTCCGCGCCGGACGTCGGGTACGTGTGGACCTCGACCCGGCCGCCGTCGCGTACGGCGGCCGGCTCCCGGTGGGCGCGGACCTTGTCGGCGGGCAGCCGGGTCAGCGGCATGCGCTGGGTGACGAGACGGGTGGCGGCGAGCAGGGCGGCGCCGGAGCGGCGGGAGGTGCGCAGCACCTCGACGGGGGCGGGGCGGCCGTCCGCGCGCGGGAAGGCCGCCGGGAAGTCGAGGATGCCGTTCACGTCGGCGCCGCGGAAGGCGTAGATCGACTGGTCCGGGTCGCCGAACGCGACCAGGGTGCGGCCGCCGCCGGCCAGGGCGTGCAGGAGCCGGACCTGGGCGGGGTCGGTGTCCTGGTACTCGTCCACGTACACGGCGTCGTACCGGGCGGCGAGCCGGGCCGCCGTCTCCGGGCCGCGGGCGAGCAGGACCGCGCGGTGGACCAGTTCCGCGTAGTCGATCACGCCCTGGAGGTCGAGGGTGTCGAGGTACTCGGCGAGGAAGGCGGCGGCCGCCCGCCAGTCGGGGCGGCCGATACGGCGGGCGAAGGCGTCCAGGGCGTCCGGGCCGAGCCCCAGCTCGCGGCTGCGGGCGAGGACGGCGCGGACCTCGTCGGCGAAGCCGCGCGTGGTCAGGCAGGCGCGCAGCTCGTCCGGCCAGCGCACGTGGGTCAGGCCGAGCCGTTCCAGTTCGGGCTGGCCGGCGAGCAGCTCCCGGACGGTCACGTCCTGCTCGGGGCCGGAGAGCAGGCGCAGGGGTTCGGCGAACCGGCCGCTGTCCTGGTGGGCGCGGACCAGCGCGTAGCAGTACGAGTGGAACGTGGTCGCGCGGGGCGCGCGGGCCGCGCCCATGCGCAGGGCCATGCGGTCGCGCAGGTCGACGGCGGCCTTGCGGCTGAACGTGAGCACCAGGATCCGCTCGGGGTCGCCGCCCCGGGCCATCCGGGCGGCCACGGACTCGACGAGAGTGGTGGTCTTGCCGGTGCCGGGGCCGGCCAGGACGAGAAGCGGCCCGGTGCGGTGGTCAACCACAGCCTGCTGCCGCGCGTCCAGTCGAGGGGGATCCACGACGGCCGGCGGGGTACGGACCAGTCGGTAAGCGCCACGGCTCCCCTGCCGCACCGGGGGGTGCGGCAGGCGACTGGTGGAGGAAGAGGTGCTCACGTGGTTGGCCGGTCCTGGTGGTCGTGCTGGCGGGCGGGCGGTCACGCGCGCGAGGCGGTGACCGCGGGGTGAGGGGGACACGTGCTGCCGACGCTACGCCGCCGCTCCGGACGAAAGCAGGGCTTCCGGTCGTTCCCTCGTGGCACCGGCGCCGCGCGCGTCCCTCACCCCACGAACGTACGGCATGCCTCGGACGTCCCCCGTGTCCCTCGAACGGGCCACAGGTCTGCCCTGGCGGCATCCGATGGCGGAAGCTGTCAGGTGTGACCCTCCGCGTCCGCGTCACCGTCCCATCGGGCCCGTCGCATGTCGAGCCGCGGCAGATGGCCCTCGGTGGTCCTGCCGGCCTGCTTCAGCGGGGTGCCCTCCACGCGGTAGTGGTCGAGCGCGCGCAGCTCGTGCCCGGGCAACAGCACACCGTCGGCACGCACCACACGCCACCAGGGGACGGCGCCGCCGTACAGGGCCATCACCCGGCCCACCTGACGCGGGCCGCCCTCCTCCAGCCACTCGGCGACATCGCCGTACGTCATCACCCGGCCCGGCGGAATCCGCTCCGCGACGTCGAGGACCCGCTCGGCGTACTCCGGCAACGCGTCCGCGTACCCCTCGCGGGCGTCCTGGGGAGGGCTCTGCTCGCTCATTCCCCCCATCCTGCCGCACCCCGCCGGTGTCCCCGCGGGCTGCGCGGGGCACGGCCCCCTCGCCCCCGGGCGGTCCTTCCGGCAGACTGTGCGCCCGCGCATCCGCACCCTGATGCCCGCGTGTGTCGGCGGGGCATGCCACCATCGTGCGGGCGGTGACTGGTGATACGAGACCAAGAAGAGACCACGAAGGAGCAGGGCGTGCACCCCGATGGAGCGGCGGGCACCCCTGACGCCTCCGCGCGCCCCGGTACCGCCCGCACGGGCGAGAGCGGCACCGGCGCGCACCAGGAAGACACCGGTCCGCACACGGACGACGACACGCGCGCGGGGGAAGGGCGACCCGCGAGCCGGGAGGCGGGGGAAGGCGAACCCGCGGCCGGGGAGAAGGACGTCACGCGCGCGAGGACAGAACCCGCGGCCCGGGAGAACGACGCATCCCGCGCGGGGACACGCGACCCCGGAGACCGGGAGAGCCGGGAGAGCGACGCCACCCGCACCGGGACAGGCGCCCCCGGACCCCGGAAGACCGCCGTCACGCGCGCGCGTGACGGCGGCACGGAGGGCCCCGCGGAAGGCGCGTCCGGTCCCGGGGTTCCGCCATCGGACCAGCCTCCGTGCGCCGACGACGACCCGCACGCCGAGCAGGTGGAGGGCGACGAACCGCTGCTCCCCGCGCGTGTGCACCGCCCCTCCGACCTCATGCGGCTCCTGGTGGGCGTGCTCGCCATCGCGGTGCTGCTCGCGATCGCCGCGTTCGCGCACGGCACCACCTCCGGCCTCGAACAGGACATCAACAAGGGCACCGGCCAGGCCCCGGACCTGCTCATCAAGATCGCGGGGCTGGCGTCCAGCATCGCGATCCTGCTGGTGCCGGTGGCCTTCGCCATCGAACGGCTGATCAAACGGGACGGGCTGCGCATCGCCGACGGCGTTCTCGCGGCCGTCCTGGCGCACGGGGTGACCCTCGCCACCGACCTGTGGGTCGCCCGGGCCGCCCCGGACTCGATCCAGGAGGCACTCACCCAGCCCTCGCCGGGCGACATCCACGCCCTGACCGACCCGGTGCACGGCTATCTGGCCCCCGTCATCGCCTACATGACGGCCGTCGGCATGTCCCGCAGACCCAGATGGCGCGCGGTGCTGTGGATCGTGCTGCTGCTCGACGCGTTCTCGATGCTGGTCACCGGCTACACGACCCCCTTCTCGATCATCCTTACGGTCCTCATCGGCTGGACCATCGCCTACGGCACCCTGTACGCGGTCGGCTCCCCCAACGTCCGCCCGACCGGCCAGACCCTCATGGCGGGCCTCAGGCACGTCGGCTTCCACCCGGTGTCCACGGCCCGTGAGGAGGCCGTGGACACGGAGAACGGTGACCGGGGCCGGCGTTACTTCGTCACCCTGGAGGACGGCCCGCCGCTGGACGTCACCGTCGTGGACCGGGAACAGCAGGCGCAGGGCTTCTTCTACCGCGCGTGGCGCAATCTCACCCTGCGCGGCTTCGCCACCCGCTCCAGCCTCCAGTCGCTGCGCCAGGCGCTGGAGCAGGAGGCGCTGCTGGCGTACGCGGCGATCGCGGCGGGCGCCAACGCGCCCAAACTGATCGCCACCTCCGAGCTGGGCCCGGACGCGGTCATGCTCGTCTACGAGCACACCGGCGGGCGCACGCTGGACTCGCTGGCCGACGAGGAGATCACCGACGAGCTGCTGCGCAACACCTGGCACCAGGTGCGGGCGCTGCAGTCCCGGCGCATCGCGCACCGCAGGCTGGCCGGGGACGCGATTCTGGTGGATCGTTCCGGCAGAGTGATCCTCACCGAGCTGCGCGGCGGCGAGATCGCGGCCGGCGAGCTGCTGCTGCGCATGGACGTCGCCCAGCTGGTCACCACGCTCGGCCTGCGGGTCGGCGCCGAGCGGGCGGTGGCCTCGGCGGTCCGCGTGCTCGGTCCGGACGCCGTCGCCGACTGCCTGCCGATGCTCCAGCCGATCGCGCTGACGCGCTCCACGCGCGCGACGCTGCGCCGGCTGGCCCGGGAACGCGCCCAGCGCGAACGCGAGGCGGTGCTGGACGCCTCCCGGCAGGCCAAGCAGGCCCGCCCGGAGGAGGCGTCCGAGACGGCGCCGCCCGCCGTGGACAAGCCCGACAAGAA
This sequence comes from Streptomyces sp. NPDC107654, assembly GCF_055639035.1. Taxonomy (NCBI): domain Bacteria; kingdom Bacillati; phylum Actinomycetota; class Actinomycetes; order Kitasatosporales; family Streptomycetaceae; genus Streptomyces; species Streptomyces sp. NPDC107654. The sequence goes on along the minus strand of NZ_JBVKBI010000004.1, from coordinate 457,041 downwards.
GACGGTCCGCGCCGAGCAGCGCGCGGAGAAGCGTGCCATCGACGAGGCCGTCGAAGAGGCCCGCGAGGAGGACCTGCTCACCCAGATCCGGCACGAGGTCCTGCGGATCAGGCCGCAGGCGCCCGTGGAACCGGCCCGGCTGGAGCGGATCCGCCCCCGCACGCTGATCAGCTTCATCGCCGGTGCGATCGGCGCGTACTACCTGCTGACGCAGCTCACCCACATCGAGTTCGGCACGCTGTTCGCGCAGGCCCAGTGGGGCTGGGTGATCGCCGCGGTGCTGTTCTCCGCGCTCAGCTACGTCGCCGCGGCGATGGCCCTGCTGGGCTTCGTACCGGAGCGGGTGCCGTTCCCGCGGACCGTGGCGGCGCAGGTCGCCGGGTCGTTCGTGAAGATTGTGGCACCGGCCGCGGTCGGCGGTGTGGCCCTCAACACCCGCTTCCTGCAACGCGCCGGCGTACGGCCGGGGCTCGCGGTGGCGAGTGTCGGTGCCTCCCAGCTGTTCGGGCTCGGCTGCCACATCCTGATGCTGCTGTCCTTCGGCTATCTGACCGGCACCGAGAAGACCCCCTCGCTGTCGCCGTCCCGCACGGTCATCGCGGGCCTGCTGACCGTGGCCGTGCTGGTCCTCGTGGTCACGTCGGTGCCGTTCCTGCGGAAATTCGTCGTCACGCGCGTGAGGTCGCTGTTCGCCGGTGTCGTGCCGCGCATGCTCGACGTGCTGCAGCGGCCCCAGAAGCTCGTCACCGGCATCGGCGGCATGCTCCTGCTGACCGCCTGCTTCGTGATGTGCCTGGACGCCTCCATCCGGGCCTTCGGCGACGGGTCGGTGTCGCTGAGCATCGCCAGCGTCGCCGTCGTCTTCCTCGCCGGCAACGCGCTCGGATCCGCGGCGCCCACCCCGGGTGGCGTGGGCGCGGTGGAGGCGACGCTCACCGTCGGTCTGATCGCCGTGGGCCTGCCCAAGGAGGTCGCCGCCCCGGCCGTGCTGCTGTTCCGGCTGCTGACCCTGTGGCTGCCGGTGCTGCCGGGCTGGCTGGCCTTCAACCACCTCACCCGGAAGGGAACCCTGTGAGGACACCGCGGCCGGGCGAGCGTCCCGCCGGGTGAGGTAGCTCGTACGGCCCGTGCCCCGCGCGCCCCGGCGCGCGCGCCCCCACGATGGGAGCATGGCGAACCGCTCCGGGCTGCGTGCCGTCGCGCTGACCACCACCGCTGTACTGCTCTCCGTTGCGCTGGCCGGTTGCGGCGGCAAAGAGGAGCACGGGGACCTCACGGCGCAGCAGCTGGACTGGCAGGACTGTGCGGCGCCCTCCGACGCGGAGGGCGGCGGCAGCGCCCCGTCCCCGCTGCCGGGCGGCGCCAAGTGGCAGTGCGCCACCATGAAGGCGCCGCTGGACTGGGGCAGGCCGAAGGGCGACACGATCGACATCGCCCTGATCCGCGCCCGGGCCAGTGGTCCTGCGAGCAAACGGATCGGCTCGCTCGTGTTCAACTTCGGCGGCCCGGGCGGCAGCGGCGTCAGCACGCTCCCCGCGTTCGGCTCCGACTACACCGCCCTGCGCACCCGCTACGACCTGGTCAGCTTCGATCCGCGCGGGGTCGGCCGCAGCGCACCGGTGGAGTGCGAGAGCGACGCTCAGTTGGACGAGTACTTCCAGCAGGACGCCACCCCCGATGACGCCGCCGAGCGTGCGCAGCTGCTGCAGCGCACCCGGCAGTTCAACACGGCCTGCGAGAAGAACTCCAAGAGGGTCCTCCCGCATGTGCGCACCACCGACGCGGCCCGCGACATGGATCTGATGCGGCGGGTCCTCGGTGACGACAAGCTGCACTACTTCGGCATCTCCTACGGCACCGAACTCGGCGGCGTCTACGCCCACCTCTTCCCCGGGCACGTCGGCCGGGCCGTCCTCGACGCCGTCGTGGACCCCACGGAGAACCCGGAGCAGAGCGCCCTCGGCCAGACCAGGGGCTTCCAGCTCGCGCTCGACAACTTCGCGAAGGACTGCACCTCGAAGACCACGGACTGCCCGATCGGCGACACCGAGCAGGACGTGAAGGACCGCATCGCGAAACTCCTCGGCGACCTGGAGAAGAAGCCGATCCCGGGAATCTTCCCGCGCCAGCTGACCCAGACGGCCGCCACCAACGGCATCGCGCAGTCCCTGTACTCGAAGGACTTCTGGCAGTACCTCACCGAGGGGCTGGAGGAGGCGTACGACGGTGACGGCAGGATCCTCATGCTGCTGTCCGACTCGATGAACGGCCGCAACGAGAACGGCGAGTACAGCAACCTCACCGCGGCGAACATCGCCATCAACTGCTCCGACGACAAACCGCGCTACACCACGGACGACGTCCAGCGGGTTCTGCCCGAGTTCCGCGCCGCATCCCCGCTGTTCGGGGACTACCTGGCCTGGGGCATGGTCAGCTGCACCGACTGGGCGGTGCCGGGCGCCGCCGACCATCCCGACGTCCGCGCACCGGGAGCGGCGCCCATCCTCGTCGTCGGCAACACCGGCGACCCGGCCACCCCGTACGAGGGCGCGCGGAAGATGGTGGACGCGCTCGGCAAGGGTGTCGGCGTCGAGCTGACGTACAAGGGGCAGGGGCACGGCGCGTACGACAGCAAGAACAAGTGCGTGCAGGGCGCGGTGAACGGCTACCTCCTCGACGGGAAGGTGCCGAAGGCCGGCACCGTCTGTTCCTGACCGACCCCCCTGAGAGCGGGAATCCGCAGGTCAGACGGCTATCCACAGGCTTCCGTACGGCGAGCCCGGGGCGCCTACCATGGCCTGGAACGCCCGGCGCGACACATGCGACGGGCCTGTCAGGGGGTGGGCATGGTGCGATTCCTGCGGTGGGCGGCCGCGGTGGCCGCGGGGCTGCTGCTGACCGGCTGCGGCTCGTCCGACGGGGGCGGAAGCAGGGACGAGGGCAAGGGAACCGGCTCGGCTCCCCCGTCGGCGTCGCGTTCCACAGCCGCACCACCCCCGGCGCCCCCTCCTTCCTCCCTCACCTCCCAGCGCCTCGACTGGCAGCGCTGCAAGGCCGCCGGCGGCTCCTCCGCACCGGGCGACGCCTGGCGGTGCGCGACACTCAAGGTGCCGCTCGACTGGTCCCGACCGGACGGCGGCACGATCGGTCTGGCCCTCATCCGCGCCCGGGCGACCGGCGGCGACCGCATCGGCTCGCTGCTGTTCAACTTCGGCGGCCCCGGCGGCTCGGGTGTCTCGACGATGCCCTACTTCGAGTCCTCCGTCTCCGCACTGCACAAGCGCTACGACCTGGTGAGCTGGGACCCCCGCGGAGTCGGCGGGAGCGAGGGTGTCCGCTGCCGCGGCGACCGCGAGATCGAGGCCGCCGAGTCGGTGGACGCCACCCCCGACACCCCGGCCGAGGAGAAGGCGTACTTCCAGGACGCCACCGACTTCGGCAAGGGCTGCCAGAAGGCCGCCGGGCCACTGCTGGCCCATGTCTCCACCACGGACACCGCACGCGACATGGACCTGATGCGCCAGGTCCTCGGCGACGACGAGCTGCACTACTTCGGCATGTCCTACGGCACCGAACTCGGCGGCGTCTACGCCCATTTGTTCCCGCGGCGGGTGGGCCGGCTGGTGCTCGACGCGGTGGTCGACCCGACCGCGGACACGGTGGGCCACGCCGAGAACCAGGCCCGCGGCTTCCAGCGGGCCCTGGACGACTACCTGAAGTCCACCGGCCAGGACCCCGAGCAGGGCTCCCGGAAGATCGCCGCCCTGCTGACCCGGCTCGACGCCAAGCCGCTGCCGACGTCCTCCGAGCGGAAGCTCACCCAGACGCTCGCGGTCACCGGGATCATCGTGCCCCTGTACAGCGAGTCGATGTGGCCGCGGCTGACCAGCGCCCTCAAGTCGGCGGAACGGGGCGACGGTTCGGGCCTGCTGGCGCTCGCCGACGAGTACAACGACCGCGACTCCTCGGGCCGCTACGGCACCATGACCCACGCCCAGCGGGTCATATCGTGCCTGGACGACAGGCAGCGGCCGACGCTCGCCGAGACGAAGCGGCGGCTGACCGGGTTCGAGCGCATCTCACCGGTGTTCGGGGACTTCCTGGGCTGGGACACGGCCGGCTGGTGCCACGACTGGCCGGTGCCGGGTCAGTACGACACCCCGGAGGTCGGCGCACCGGACGCGGCACCGATCCTGCTGGTCGGCACCACCGGCGACCCCGCCACCCCGTACGAGGGCACCCGCAGGATGGCCGACGAGCTGGGCCGGGGCGTGGGCGTCGAACTCACCTGGAAGGGCGAGGGGCACGGGGCGTACGGCAACGGGAGCGACTGCGTCGACTCAACGGTGGACGCCTACCTGCTGAACGGCAAGGTGCCGAAGGACGGCACGGTCTGTTCCTGACGCGAACGGTCCGGACCGGCGGGACCGGGACCGGGTGGCGAGCAAGCGCAACTGCCCGTCTGAGCTGCTGGAGCGGTTGGCCGACGATCCGCATGACTCGGTGCGGAGGCTCGTCGCAGGCCATCCACGCGCGCCGCGCTCGGCGGTTGCGCGTCTGGTCGACGACCCGTGGGCGGTCGTTGCGCGGGAGGCCCGTCTTCGGCTGGCCAACCGGCCGTCGACGGGGTCGTCCGAGCCTTCCTGACTCGATACCCAATCGATCTTCCCCTCGGTCTTCCGGCGGTTGTGTCCACCGGAGGTGCGGGACCCGCGACGCAGCATCATTCACAATCGGCCTGTTGCGGGTTCGCGGGGTCTGGCACAGGCGGCGGTGGTGGCGGGAACAGGCGGTCTTCCAGAGCAGGCAGCCCGAACAGCATGAGAAGCAGCACTACCGGGAGGAGCAGAGCCAGTACGATCACGGCGCCCTCCCGAGAAACTACCGGTCAATGGCTGTCGCTTGACGCAAGCAGGCCACGTCCACCGTGCGGCCGAACGAGGGACGCCGCACACGGGGCCGTCCCTCGCGTAGGCCGACCGGGTGATGCGTCGGCGTACGCACGCCAGAGCGGGCGGCCACTGAGGCGGCTCGGATCCGGCCGTGCGCCGGTCCGTTGAGGAAGACGACCCCACTCCCGTCACTCTCCGTCACCGTCGGGGTGCGCGGCGACGCAGCTGCCCATACCGTCGCAGGTGTGGCCCAACCAGGGAGTGGACATGAGCCGAACCAAGCGCATCAGGACCCGTAGCACGGCTCGTCTGCGGGCGCCGAGGATCGGATCCCGCAGCGTGACGGCACCGACGGCGCCCACCCCGACGGCATCCGAATCCGAGTCGCCGCCGCCCGTGCCGAGCTCTGGCCAGTCCCTGCCGCACGCTCCACCGCGCCGCTCCGCCCGCGTGCGCATAATCGAGACCAACCCGTGGTCCGTCACGGTGATGAGCTTCCTGTTCCTGGGAGGTCTTGGGGCATGCGTGCTGGGGACCGTGCTCACCGCGTCGGTGATGTTGAACATCCTGATCCCGGGCGTGTGGCCGACACCGTCGGAGACGTTGTCCATCGCCACCGTGGTCGTCACCCTGGAGGTCTTCCTGGGCACCGGCCTGGCAGGCATGTGCAGCCTCCTGTACAACTACACCGCTCAGTTCAGCGGCGGCGTCGAGGTGGCCCTGACCGACGACCTGAGCGATCCGACACCGGTCGCCCAGGCCCTCCGGCTCATGACGCGGCTGCACGACCACGCCCGTCGGCGTCTGCGTACTCGTCTGCCGCTCAACTTCCCGGACAGCCATCGCCTCGCCCGCGGACGTCGTGGCGACGCTCCCCCACCCGGCGCCGAGGACGGCCGACCCCCCACCGGCCGTGACCTCGGATTCCCGCTCCCACCCGGGCAGGGCCCTGAGGGCAAGCGGACTGAGCAGGCAGGGCACCGGCAGAACAGGGCCGCCGACACCAGCGGCTGACATCCGGCCCGGAAGCCCGGGGCCGTCCGAGCTCAGCCGACGCCGCCCGACAACGACAGAAGCCCACGGCATCCGAACTGGTCGGAGCCGTGGGCTTCGTCAGCCTCGCTGGTGGGCAAGGTCCGTGATCAGTAGACCGGCTTGTGCGGTTCGATCTGGTTGACCCAGCCGATGACACCGCCGCCGACGTGGACCGCGTCGGCGAAGCCCGCGGACTTCAGGACCGCGAGGACTTCCGCACTGCGGACGCCCGTCTTGCAATGCAGGACGATCTTCCTGTCCTGCGGGAGGCCCTCCAGGGCGGTGCCCATGAGGAACTCGTTCTTCGGGATCAGCCGGGCGCCCGGGATGGAGACGATCTCGTACTCGTTCGGCTCGCGGACGTCGATGATCTCGATGTTCTCGCCGTCGTCGATCCACTCCTTGAGCTGCTTCGGAGTGATGGTCGAGCCGGCGGCCGCCTCCTGGGCCTCCTCCGAGACGACGCCGCAGAAGGCCTCGTAGTCGATCAGCTCGGTGACGGTCGGGTTCTCACCGCAGACCGCGCAGTCGGGGTCCTTGCGGACCTTGACCTGGCGGTACTGCATCTCCAGGGCGTCGTAGATCATCAGACGGCCGACCAGCGGCTCACCGGTGCCGGTGAGGACCTTGATCGCCTCGGTGACCTGGATGGAACCGATGGACGCGCACAGCACGCCCAGGACACCGCCCTCGGCGCAGGAGGGAACCATGCCGGGGGGCGGGGGCTCCGGGTAGAGGCAGCGGTAGCAGGGGCCGTGCTCGGACCAGAAGACCGAGGCCTGGCCGTCGAAGCGGTAGATCGAACCCCACACGTACGGCTTGTTCAGCAGCACGCAGGCGTCGTTGACCAGGTAACGGGTCGCGAAGTTGTCCGTGCCGTCGACGATCAGGTCGTACTGGCTGAAGATCTCCATCACGTTGTCGGCTTCCAGCCGCTCCTCGTGAAGGATCACGTTCACGTACGGGTTGATGCCCTTGACGCTGTCGCGCGCGGACTCGGCCTTGGAGCGGCCGATGTCGGCCTGGCTGTGGATGATCTGGCGCTGCAGGTTCGACTCGTCGACCTCGTCGAACTCCACGATGCCGAGGGTGCCCACGCCCGCGGCGGCCAGGTACATCAGCGCCGGCGAGCCCAGGCCGCCGGCGCCCACACAGAGCACCTTGGCGTTCTTCAGCCGCTTCTGCCCGTCCATCCCGACGTCGGGGATGATCAGGTGGCGGGAGTACCTGCGAACCTCGTCTACGGTGAGCTCAGGAGCTGGCTCGACCAGGGGTGGCAACGACACGGGGACTCCGTTGGTCGGTCAATCACTACAGTTGTTCTCCTCGTAACACTGCCACGGCCTTCTTCATTCCGAGACACCCGTTCCGACACGCGAGACGATGTCGTCCCAGTAGCCGGGCATGGTCTCCCAGGGGTCCACGCGACCGCCCCTGTCCGTGCGGTCCGTGAAGTAGACGGTCGCCGCTCCCTGCCAGCGGGCGATCCGCAGCGCCTCGTCGAGATGGCCGCGGGGCACGCTGTGCACGAAGTGGCAGAAGCGATCGGGCGGGTAGTCGGCGGTCCACTCGGCCACCTGCGACCAGCGGTAGTCGGACCAGGAGCCGGCGAAGGTCACCAGCTGGTCGGCGTGCTCGGCGTAGCCGGGGTGCGGGTGGCGGCCGTGGCCGAGGACGATGTGGGCGGTGTCGCTGATCGCCCGGAGCGTGGTGACCGCGCGGCGGACCTCGGACAGCGCGGTCCGCTCGGTGGGACAGCGGTCCAGCAGGAAGCCGTCGACCCGGTACCAGTCGAGGTGGCGGTGGGCGTCGGAGAGCAGCTCGCCGAAGACCCGGGCGCCGTGGGTGAGGTCCAGGTGGCCGAGGACGCGCACGCCCGCGGCCCGCAGCCGGACGGCGGCCTCCAGGCAGTGCGGGTCGGGGCGGCTGCCGGGGCCGGACGCGACGTCGAGGACCACCCAGTCCAACGGGGTCCCGGGGCGGGCGAGTTCCGCCCACTGGGCCGGGGCGACGAGCGGGTGGGCGTAACCGGGGACGCCGAGGGCGGTGCGGACGCCGGTCCCGGTGCTGCCCGCGGTGCTGCTGGTCAGATGCGGCATGCCGCCTCCATCCAGATGTCGGCCAGGGACTCTTCGAGGTTGATGCGGGGCCGCCAGCCGAGCCGGTCGCGCGCGGTGCGGACGTCGGCCTGTTGCCAGCTGCCGCAGCCGTCCGGGTACGGGTACGCCACCGGGAGCTGGTGCTCGGATTCGGGGCGGGGGTGGGCCAGGGCGCCGCGCAGCGGCCCGGGCGGGGTGTCGAGTTCGTGCAGGGCACCGCCGTATCCGGCCACGCGCGCGAGGACGGCGGCGGCGTCTCTGAGGCGGACGGCGCGGCCGGAGCCGATGTTGATCACTCCCTGCGCGGCGGAGAGCGAGGCGGCGTGCACGGCCCGGGCGACATCGCGTACGTCCACGAAGTCCCGCTGGACGCCGAGGCCGCCGAGTTTGAGTTCGCCGTCGCCGGACTGCATGGCGCGGCGCATGGCCTCCGCCAGGCGGCCCAGCGGGGAGCCGGCCGGGGTGCCGGGGCCGGCCGGTGAGAAGACGCGCAGGACGACGGCGTCCAGACCGGAGCCGAGGACCAGTTCGGTCGCGGCAAGCTTGCTGACGCCGTACGGGCCGCCGGGGCGCGGTACGGCGTCCTCGGCCGTGGAGGAACCGGGCTGGCTCGGACCGTACTCGGAGCCGCAGCCGATCTGCACCAGGCGGGCGCCGCAGCCGCTGCGGCGCAGTGCCTCGCAGACGGTGGCGACGGCGACGGTGTTGTGCCGGGTGAGTTCGCGGGCGCCGCCGCGGGTGGCGCCGGCGCAGTTGACGACCACTCCGGGGTGGACCGCGTCCAGGAAGCGGGTGAGTGCGCCCGGGCTGCCGGTGGCGAGGTCGAAGCGGACGTCGGCGTCGTCGCCGCGGCCGAGCGCGGTCAACTGGACGGCCGGGTCGGCGAGCAGGCGGTCGGCGACGAAGCGGCCGATGAATCCGTTGGCTCCGATCATGAGGACCCTCATCGGGCGGCTCCCGGGGTGTGCGCGCCGGTGGTACCGGCCGTGTCGACGGCTCCTGCGGCTGCTCCGGAGGCGCCGGCGGTTCCGGGCGCTCCGGCTCGGGAGGTGGTCATCTGGTGTTCTCCTTCAGAAGGGTCGTGCGGATGCCTCCGGCGGCCGGACCGGGCCGGTGGCGGAAGGTTCACTCGGGCGCTCCCGTGGGCGCGTGGGCCGAGGCTCGGGTGAGGGCGCGGCCGGCGTGCCACAGCAGGGCCAGGGCCGTGGTGCCGCAGGCCAGGGTGGGTGCGGCGGCCTCGCCCCAGGCATCGGTGAGGGTTTCGACGGGCGTCGCCAGGAAGGCGCAGCCGGGCAGGCGTCCGGCCAGGGGCAGTGCCAGGGCAGCCGCCTCCCCGGCCGCCGCCGCGCCGAGCGCCAGGGCGGGCGCGCGCCGGTGCCGGTGCGCGGTGAGCAGGCGGGCGAGCAGGAGCAGGGCGCCCAGGGTGAGGGCCTGCAGGAAGGCGGCGGGCTCGTGCAGGGCGGTGCCGCACACGGCGAGCAGTGCGGTCAGCGCGCCCAGGAACAGGGCGAACACGCCGGACAGCAGTGGTTTCGCGGCGGCCGTGAAGTCCCCGAGGCCCCGGCTGCCCTCGAGCCTGCGGCGCGCGCCTGCGGCGAGGAGGTGGGCGGACCACGCAGCCGGGGCGCAGGCCGCGAGGAGGGCGAGGACGGGCGCGGTGGCCGTGGGCCAGGGGCCGTCCGGGGCCCCGGTGGGCGGGGAGTCGGGGCCGCCCGTCAGGACCGCGTGGAGGAGACCGTCGCCGACGAGGGCGTACCCGAGCAGCCAGAGCGTGCACGCACGCGGGCCGAGAGCGGTGCGCCACGTGCGCGTACGGAGGACGGTGCGCCACGCGCGCGTGCCGGGCGGGCCGGCGAGCGGGCCGTGGCGCAGGGCCGCGCGGGTGGCGACGGCGAGGGCGAGGAGGCCTCCGAGTGCGACCAGCAGCCGGGGGTGCCCGTGGGTGAGGCGCAGCCCGCTCACCGTGGCCGCGCCGAGCGCTCCGGGCAGAAGGGTGAGCAGGACCCAGCCGGCACGGACCCGGGGCACCGGCAGGGACCCGGAGCTGGGGCGCGGCTCGTCGGCGCGCGGCACGCGCGCGTACAGCTCCTCGGCGAGGGAGAACACGTCGCGGTGGCGGAAGCGGGTGGCGGTGCGGTCGGTGACCCCGTGCGCCTCCAGCCCCGCCGCGATCTCCAGCGGATCCACGGCGCGTTCGCACAGCGCACGGTGTCGGTGCAGCAGGGCTTTCACCGGGTCACCGGCCCCGCGGCGCGGACCCACGGCCCGCTTCCGCTCGGCCCCTGCATCCGCCCTGGCCTCCACGCCCGTCCTGACCTCCGCGTCCGCCCTGGCTCCCACGCCCGTCCTGGCCTCCGCGTCCGCCCTGGCCTCCATTGCGACCCGGGGGTCGACCGGGAGGGGGGTGCCGTGGGTGGGTGCGTCCGGGATGGGGATGCCACGGGTGGGACCGACCGGGGCCGGGGCGGCGCGCGTGGATCCGTCCGCCGTCGGGATGCCACGGGTGGGACCGACCGGGGTCGAGGCGTCGCGGCTGGGAACGGCAGGGGACGAGGCGGCGCGCGTGGATCCGTCCGCCGTCGGGGCGCCACAGGCGGGACCGACCGGGGTCGAGGCGTCGCGGGTGCGGCCGGCAGGGGACGAGGTGGCGCGGGTCGATCCGTCCGGGGTCCAGGCGTCACCGATGGCGCTGGCAGGGGCCGAGGTGCCGCGGGCGGGGCCGGCCGGGGCTCCGGACGTGTGCCCCGTGCTTCGCACGGCAGGGTCGGCCGTCAGCCACGCCCCCGACCGCGCGTCCCAGGGATCGGCGCCACCGGGCATCCCGGGCCGGTCCTCCGGGGCCGGCTCGTCACGGCGCGGGGTGACGTCGTCCGCGCCGGCATTCCTGCCCCCGCCGGCCCCCCCGCCCACGGTCCGGTCGTCCAGGTCGCTCATCGCGCGCCCTCCGCCGCCAGCGGGGTCGCGCGGACCGGGGTGTGGGCGGCCCAGGCGGGGGTGGAGCGGGTGGGGACGGAGCGGGGCAGGACGCGGGCCGTGGGGGCGGTCCAGCGGCCCGGGACGTGGGACTCGGCCGGGGTGGCGAACGGCAGGGGTTCGCCGGACTCGTCCAGGACGACTCGGCGGACCGGGCAGTGCGAGACGATCTCCAGGTAAATGCCGTGAAATGCCGCGATGTTCTGCTCGACGGTGAACAGTTCGAGCGCCCGGGCGCGCGCGGCGGCACCGAGGCGCTCACGGCGCTCGGGGTCGCGCAACAGCGCCACGCACGCCTCGGCGAGCGCCCTGGGATTGCGCGGGGGCACGACCAGCCCCGTGCCCCCGATGACCTCCACGACCGCGCCGACGTCGGTGGACACGGTGGCCCGGCCGCAGAACATGGCCTCGACGAGGCCGACCGGGAAGCCCTCGACGACGCTGGAGAGGACGACGACCGCGCCGGCGGCGTACGCGTCGGGCAGCGTGGGGGCGTCCGGTGCGCCGATGTCCTCGAAGGAGACGGGGTTGTCGCCGACGGCGTGCGCGCCCTCGGCCTCGTCCGGGAAGAGCTGCGCGGCCAGCGCCCGGCAGTGGCCGAGGTACTCCGCGCCCTCGGTGCCGGAGGGCGAGCCGACGATCCGCAGGCGGGCCTCGGGCTCCTCCTTGCGGACCTCGGCGAACGCGTGCAGCAGGGACACGAGGTCCTTCGCGGGTTCGACGCGGCCGACCCAGACCAGGGTGTGCGGATCGGCGCGGTCCGGGGACTCGCCGACCTCGGTGAAGCGGTCGGCCGCCATGCCGGGGTACACCGTGCGGATCCGCGCGCGGTCGGCGCCGCACCGCTCCTGCCAGCGGCGGGCGTGCGCGTTGCCCGGGGTGAGGATGGCGGCACGGCGGTAGACCTCGGTCGCGAGCCGGCCGTGGAAGGCGCCGAGCAGGGCGCGGACGGCGGGGGCGGCGGTGTCGGGGCCGAGGGCCAGGTAGTGCGAGCGCAGGTGGACGCCGTACTCGGTGACGAGCAGCGGTACGTCGCAGAAGTGCCGGGCGAGCAGTCCGGCGAGGGCGGCGGGGCCGCCGGTGGTGGCGTGGCAGAGGTCGGCCGCGCCGAGGGCGTCGTCGTCGTACCAGTCGAGGGAGAGGGGGCGCAGGGCGCGTTCGAGGTGGGCGGCGACGGCGAGCAGGTCGGGTACGCGCGCCTCGTGCGCCGTGCGCAGCGCGTGCGGGGCGCGGCAGGCGCGCTCCAGAGCGCGTACAGCGGTGTCGGAGCGCAGGGCGCCGACGAGTCCGCCCTTGTCGCGGGCGAGTTCGGCGAGCCCGTACAGCGCGTTGCCGAAACGGTCCGCCAGATCATCGGGAGTGCCCTGGGAGCCGGTGTCCGGGGCACCCTCGGCCGTGGCCGGGACGCTTGCGGCGCATACCGCCGCGACCAGTTCACCGTAGTACTCGGCGAAGCGCCGGCGTGTGCGCCATCCGTGTGTGACGCCGTCGTCCCCGGCCGTCCAGGGCGGCGCGGTACGCACGCGCCGGACCTGGGGCGGGAGCGGAACGCGGTCGTCGTCCCGCCGGAGCCCGCCGCCGTCGAGCGCGTAGACGTCGAACTCGTGCTGTCCGAGCCCGCGCACGAGCCGGTCGCACCAGAGCATGGCGTCGCCGCTGTTACACGGACGGCCACCCTCGGTGAGCAGTCCTATGCGCACGTGTACACCCCCGATCTCCCGTCTGGGGAGCCGCCCGCTCGTGTCCCGGCGGCTCACAGCGGGACGAACGTAAGGGGACGAGGCGGTGGTGCGACGGACGGTTGTCCGTCGCACCACCAAAAGGGGTGAACAGTCGTAACTTTCGCGTGCGGGTCGCGTTCCGTCGCGCTAAGGGACCAGACAGTGATCGTCCGAGCGCGAAACGTTACGCCACCCGCGAGCGCGGCCCGCGCGCCGGGCGCCGGACAGCCGCCGGTGCACGCCGGGCGTCAGACGGTCGCCGGTGCGCGCCGGGCCGCACGCCGCCGCGCCGCCAGCTCCGGGTCGAGCGCGGGTACGGCGGCCAGGAGCTGCCGGGTGTACGGCTCGCGCGGGCTGTCGTAGACCTCGTCGGCGGGCCCGTACTCGACGAGCCGGCCGCGCCGCATCACCGCCACCCGGTCGCTGACCTGGCGGACGACGGCGAGGTCGTGCGCGATGAAGACCAACGCGAGGCCGAGTTCCCGCTGGAGCTCGCCGAGCAGGGCGACCACCTGGGCCTGGGTGGTGACGTCGAGCGCGGAGACGGGCTCGTCGCACACGATGGCGCGCGGCTCGGCGGCGAGCGCCCGCGCGATGCCGATGCGCTGGCGCTGTCCGCCGCTGAACTCGTGCGGGTAGCGGTCGTAGTGCGCCCCGTCGAGCCCCACGCGCTCCAGCAGTTCCCTGACCCGCCCCCGGATGCGCTCCTCGTCCCGGTCTCCGCGCGCGCGGAGCGGGTCGGCGATGGACTCGCCCACGCTGCGGCGGGGGTTGAGGGAGGAGACGGGGTCCTGGAAGACCATCTGGACGGCAGGGTTCACCCCGGTGTGCGGGCGCCCCGCGTAGCGGATCTCGCCGGCGGTGGGTTCGAGCAGCCCGACGAGCATGCGGCCGAGCGTGGTCTTGCCGCTGCCGCTCTCGCCGACCACACCGAGGGTCTCCCCGCGCCGGACGGTCACCGAGACGTCGTCCACGGCGGTCAGCGCCCGCTTGCCGCGCCCGAACGCGCGCCGCACGCCGACGGTCTCCAGCACGACCTCGTCGGTGGCCGGGGAGCCGGTCCGGCGGGCGTCCACGCGCGGGACGGCGTCGAGGAGTTCGCGGGTGTACGGCTCGGCGGGTGCCGCGAGGACCGCGCCGACCGGGCCGCGTTCGACGGCCCTGCCGTGCCGCATGACGAGGAGCTCGTCCACGCTCTCGGCGGCCACACCCACGTCGTGGGTGACGAGCAGCAGCCCCATGCCGGTCTCCTCGCGCAGTTCGTGCAGCAGATCGAGGATCTGGGCCTGCACGGTGACGTCGAGCGCGGTGGTCGGCTCGTCGGCGATCAGCAGGTCCGGATCGCAGGCCAGGGCCATGGCGATGAGCGCGCGCTGGCGCATGCCGCCGCTGAACTCGTGCGGGCGGGACCGGGCCCGCCGCGCCGCCTCCGGGATGCCGACCCGCTCCAAAACCTCCACGGCACGCGCGCGTGCGGCGCGCCGCGACACGCGCGCGTGGACGCGGTGGACCTCGGCGATCTGGTCGCCGATCGCGTAGTACGGGTCGAGCGAGGACAGCGGGTCCTGGAAGACCATGGCGGCCTTCGCGCCGCGCAGCCGGCGCAGTTCCGCGTCCGAGGCCGCCTGTACGTCGGTGCCGGCCACCCGCACCGAGCCGCCGACCCGGGCCCCGGTGCCCCGGTGCAGGCCCAGCAGGGCGCCCGCGACCGTGGACTTGCCGGAGCCGGATTCGCCGACCAGGGCGAGGGCGGCGCCCTTCGCCAGGCTGAAGGAGAGCCCGTCGACGGCGCGCAGGGCGCCGAACTCGACGGTCAGGTCCGTCACGTCCACCAGGTTCGTGCCGGCGGCTTCCACCAGGCTCATGCGAGCACCACCCGTCGGTCGGCCACCGCGTACAGGACGTCCGCGACGGCGTTGGCGAGGACCACGAAGAAGCCGGTCACCAGGACCATGCCGACGACCACCGGCAGGTCGACGACCTTGACCGCGTGCACCAGCTCCTGGCCGATGCCGGGCAGCCCGAACAGGGTCTCGGTGAGGACGGCGCCGCCGATGGCCGAGCCGAAGGTGACCGCGTTGAGCGCGATGACGGAGGCCGTCGCGCCGCGCAGCGCGTGCCGGGCGATCACCGCGCGCTCGCCGACGCCGTACGCCCGGAAGGTGCGGATGTGGTCCTCGGCCAGTGTCTCCAGCATCGACGCCCGGGTCAGCCGGGCGAAGTTGGCCGCCTCGATGAGGGCGAGGGAGAACCAGGGCAGCAGCAGGTTCCAGGCCCACTGTTCGGGGTCGTCGGTGAAGTTCACGTACTGCGGGAAGGGCAACAGCCGGAGTTCTCCGCAGACGACGATCATCAGGACCAGGCCGATGACGAAGACGGGCGTGGCGACGCCGGCGAGGGTGACCGCGGTCAGGACGCGTTCGGAGAGCCGGCCGCGCCGCCATGCGGAGAGCACTCCGGTGCCGACGCCGAGCACGAGCCAGATCACCATCGCGCCGAGCACCAGCGAGAAGCTCACCGGCAGCTTGGTCAGGAGGATGTCGGTGACCTGGCGGCCGCTCTGGTACGACTGGCCGAGGCAGGGCGCCGGGCAGTGTTCCACGGAGGTGCCCGTGGAGAAGTCCTGGCCCGCGAAGATCCCCTGCAGGAAGTGCCAGTAGCGCACGTACAGCGGGTCGTCGAGATGGAGTTGCCGGGCCACCTGGTGGACCTGGGGCGGGGAGCAGCGCGGGCCGCAGGTGATCTGGGCGACGTCGCCGGGGGTGACGTAGAAGACGACGTAGATGACCACCGAGAGCACGAACAGGGTGACCACGGCGCCGATGACCCGGCGCAGCACGAAGCCGGTGAAGCCGCTCACGGCCGGTCCTCCTTCCTTGGCTTGCTCGGCTTGCTCGGCTTGCTCGCTTCACCGGCGGGTACGGCGGTGTCGGCGCGCGCCTCCCGCTTGCGGCCGGTGCCGATGCGCAGGCGCGAGGCGGCGCGCGGGTCGAGGGCGACGCGGACGCCGTCGCCGAGGACGGTCATCGCGACCACGGTGACGAACAGGGCGAGCGCGGGCAGCAGCAGGTACTGCGGGGCCGCCTGGTACCAGACGTCGGCGGAGGTGAGCATCTGGCCCCACGAGGGGGTGGGCGGCTTCACGCCGACGCCGAGGAAGGACAGGGCCGCCTCGGCGCTGATGTTCGACGGGATCAGCAGCGCGGCGTACGTGATGACCGGCGCGGCCAGGCCCGGGAGCAGTTCGTGCACGGCGGTCCGCCAGGTGCTCCAGCCGCTGAGCCGGGACGCGGCGACGTAGTCGAGGTTCTTCAGGGCCAGGGTCTGCGCGCGCACCATCTTCGCCATCGTGGACCACCCGGCGACCAGCGAGATGATCAGCGCGACCAGGACGGGGCGCGGGAAGCTGCCCGGCACGACGGCCAGCAGCGCGAGCGCCATGATCATCAGGGGCATGGAGATGAAGAGGTCGGTGACACGGCTCAGGACCAGGTCGACCCAGCGGTTGCCCAGTCCGGCGGCCACGCCCATGGCCACGCCGAGGACGACCTGGACCAGCGTGGCGCCCAGTGACACGCCCAGCGAGACCCGCGCCCCGTAGACGAGCCGGGCGAACATGTCGCGTCCGGTCTGCGGTTCGACGCCCAGCCAGTGGTCGGCGCCGACGCCGCCGAAGGAGCCGATGGGCACGCCCCCGCGCGCGGAGTCGATCAGGGTGGGGTGGTACGTGGTGGGGTCCTGGCCCTCCAGGGCGGTGAGCAGCGGCGCGGCGAGCGCGACCAGGACGAGCAGCGCGACGACGGCCGCGGCGACCAGGGCGGCCCGCTGCGCACGCAGCCGCCGCCAGAACTGACGTGCCCCCGAGACCGCCGGGACGGAGAGGTCCGTCCCGGCGGTCTCGACGGCGGCAAGTGCCTCGCTCACGGCGCTACTTCACCGCGACCTGGGAGATGTCCAGGACGCCGGTCCAGTCACTGATGACGACGTTCTTGACGTCCGAGCCGTACAGCCGCTTGTAGACGGGGTGGAACAGCGGCACGACGAGGGCCTTCTCGCCGATCTTCTGGTCCAGTGCGCCCCACCGCTGGGCGGCGGCGTCAAGGTCGGTCAACTTGTTGATCGCGTCAATCTCGTCATTGACCGACTTGTCGTTGAGCTGGCCCGTGTTGAAGTTCGCGCCGTCCTTGACGATCTGCCGGCCGTCGAAGATGGGGGCGAGGAAGGGGCCGCCGGACGGCCAGTCGGCACCCCAGTGGGCGAGGAAGAGACCGGGCTCGGTCTTCACGCTGTGGATCTTGTCCCGGTAGTCGTTGTCCTCCAGGCCCTGCAGCCTGACCGTGATACCCGCCTTCTTGAGGGCGTCCTGGACGGCGGTGGCGATCTCCGGGCTGGTCTCGAAGTCCTTGTTGTTGGAGTGGGTCAGCGTCACCGTGAGGCCGCTTCGGTAACCGGCCCGCCTCAGCAGTTCCTTGGCCTTCGCCGCGTTGCCGGACGCGCCCGCCGGGAACGGGTCGTGCGGCGTGTGGCCGAAGGACTTCTGGTTCGGCAGGAAGGTGGTGGCGGGCTCGGCGAGGGCGCTGCCGCCGGCCGCGTTGACCACGGAGGACCGGTCGATGGCGTAGGCGATCGCCTGGCGCACCTCCGGCTTGTCGAACGGCTTCACCTTCGGGTTGAAGGCGAGGTAGTTCGTGTAGCCGAAGTGGCCGGTGCCCACGCGCGCGGCCAGCCTCTTGTCGCCGGTCACCTTGGCGAGTTCGGCCGGGCCGAGGTTGGTGTCCGTGGTGACGGCGGCGGCGTCCGCGCCCTGGGACGCGGACAGCCGCTGGTTGATCACCGAGGAGTCGAGGCCGGAGCGCACGTCGATGCTGTCCGGGTACGCCTTGCGCTCCCCGTCGGTCGCCGCCGACCAGTGGGTGTTGCGCTCCAGGACGAGGTGCTCGCCGTCGTTCTCGTTCCTGACGACCTTGTACGGGCCGGAGGAGACCGGATGCGACTCGTACCTGGTGCCGGTGTCCTTGCTCCTGGGCACCGGGGTGAACTGCGTCTGGGTGGCGAGGTACGGGAACTCGCCCTCGGGCTTGTTCAGGTGGAAGACGATGGTCCGGGCGTCCGGCGTCTCGATCGCGGACAGGCCCTTCTTGTCCTTGTACGGCCCCTGGTAGTCGGCGGCACCGACCAGCCAGTCCCGCAGGTAGGGCGCCCCGCCGGAGAGCTCGGGGGCGAAGGAGCGCTCGATGCCGTACTTGATGTCGGCGGAGGTGATCGGCGTCCCGTCCTCGTACTTGAGGCCCTTCTTCAGGGTGTA
This sequence comes from Streptomyces sp. NPDC107654, assembly GCF_055639035.1. Lineage (NCBI taxonomy): Bacteria > Bacillati > Actinomycetota > Actinomycetes > Kitasatosporales > Streptomycetaceae > Streptomyces > Streptomyces sp. NPDC107654. Next base: position 439,016 of record NZ_JBVKBI010000004.1, on the reverse strand, counting down.
CGTCCACACGGTCGCGTTCTTGTCGGGGCGCCCGGTGTCGGTGGCGAGGTCCGGGACGACCTTGGCGCCGGCCGCGCCGTTCTCACGGTTGCGCGTGGTGAGGGTGCGGAAGACGAGCGAGGGGACGTTTCCGCCACCGGAGGTGTACAGGCGCGCGGGGTCGAAGTCGGTCTGCGGCTCGGAGTTCAGAACCGTGAGCGTGCCGCCCTTGTGGGGCAGGGAGTCGCCACCGGAACCCTTGGCATCGCTGTCCTCAGGGCCGCAGGCGGCGGCGCCCGCTGCCACGACCAGGCTGACGGATGCCGCTGCCACGCGGCGCGCTATGACGGACGGTTGACGCATCGGAATGACGACCTCTCGGGTGACGTGACGGGGTTGATCAAGAGTCGATCAGGACCTGGTCGAGGGTTTCTCGCGCGGTTCTCGATCGCTTCTCGAAAGGTGAGACATGTGGACGAGGAGTGAGACGGCTGCGGGCAGACGTCGGCCCCGGCGTCGGGTCGTCGAGACATCCGTGGCACAGCCACGGACGAAGAGGAAAAGGAGTCGCGACGCGAACGCCGGGAAGGCGGCGTCAGCGACAGTGGATGTCGGCCACGCAGAGCGCGGTCACACCGATGAGCGCCAGCTCGATGGCGGCGCTCCCACGGACGGCATGACTAGACCACATGCGCAGAAATATGTATGAACTCACGACTCATGTCAATGTGACATAAGTGAACCCGGTCAACTCGTGGGGTACGGCCAGGGGTTGGGCCGGCAGTGGATCCCGTCGTGATCGAGGAACTTGGTCTGCTGCTGCATGACGGGGGCCGGCTCGCCGTCCTTCTGGCAGGTGACATGGCCGTGGCCCAGCCGGTGGCCGACTTCATGGTTGATCAACATTTGCCGGTACGCATGGATCCGGTCACCGTATGTCTTGCTGCCTTGAGCCCACCGGTACGCATTGATCATGACGCGTTCGGTCGCTGCCGAGTCGCAGGAGACGTTGTCCTCGGTGGTGTCCAGACCGGACTTGGCGCACCACTTGGCGGTGGTGCCGGGGCTGGCCAGCGTGATCACGAAGTCGGGTTTGCCGGAGGAGACGCGCTCGAAGGTGCGGGCACCGCCGTGCGCCCAGCTGCGCTTGTCGTTCAGGGTCTTCTGCACCGCCTCGGCGAACAGCGCGCCGTCCAGCTCCAGGCCCTGCTCGACATCGACGCGGTAGCGGTACTTCTGCCCGCTGCCGGGGGCCTTGTCGAGTCCGGGCACGGCGTCGAACTTCCCCGGCCCGGCCAGCGTGGCGCCGAGCGGGTACTTCTCGCCCATCTTCTGGTCGTACGTCAGCGTCACCGCGCTCGGCCCGCCCGAGGGTGCCGGCACGCCCGGGACGTCGACGGGGGCACCCGCGTCGTGGACCTGGCCGGTGGCGGACTCCGCCTGCGCGTCCCCGTCCCGTCCCTCGGCCACCTGGCCGGCGACGATCACCGCGAGCACGGTGGTGACGGCGGCCGCCGCGATGCCGGTGAAGGCCCACCCCTTGGTCCCGCCGCGCTGCGCGGGCACGGCGGCGCCGGACGCGGGGGCCCCGGTCTCGTCGGTGTCCGGGGCGTCCCCGGTGTCCCGGGTGCCCCTGACGTCCTCGCTGCCAGCTCCGGACCCGTCGAAGGCGTCGAGGTACTCCTGCCGGGGGCCACGGCGGCGCCGCGCCCCACCCGGTCCCGGATCACCCGGCTCCGCCCGCCGCTGCCGGGGCAGCACGACACCGGGCCCGCCGGCGCCGCCGGCCCGGCCGGTGAACTCCCCCCAGCCACCGCCGGCTTCCCGCTGTTCGGGATGCCCGCCCCGCACCCCCAACACCGGCGCGTCGCCGCCGGCCCTCGGCACACCACGGGCCGGAGATCCGTCGGCCGTCCTCGGCACCCCCCGGCCGGGAGTGCCCTCGGGAAACCGGGGAGCGCCGTCAGGAGCCCCCTGGCCAGCGCCGGGGGCACCCGGCGCGCCGTCCCTCTCGGCGTCGGGGCGTGCACCCCGTCGCTCCCCGCGCCGTGCGGCTATGTCCGCGGAATCGCTCTTGGAGGCCGGTCCGCGGCGGCTGTGACGTCCCACCCCGGCCCTCAGCTCCTCGCGCCCGTGGCGACGGCACCGTCACCGTCACCGGCCTCGGCGTCGGCGTCGGCGCCCTCGCGGGAGCCGGCAGCCTGCGCCAGGAGTTCCCGGAAGGCACCGGCCACCACGTCCGGGTACTCCATCATCGCCACGTGTCCGGCGTCCGGCAGGCACAGCAGACGGGAGTTACGGAAGGCACGGGCGGCCTTGCGGGCCATGCGGAAGCCGACGAGCTGGTCCCGGCCGCCGTAGATCAGCAGGGTGGGGGCGAGCACCCGCTCTGCCTGGCGCCACAGCCCGTGCTGTCCGCCGAGCGTGTACGCGTTGACGATCCCGCGCGCGGAGCGGGCCATCGCGTCCCAGAAGTACGGCAGGCGCAGCCGCCGCTCCAATTCCTCGACGGCATGCCGGAAGGCCTCCGGCGACACCCGTCCGGGATCGCCGTAGCAGAGCGCCATGACGCCGCGCACCCGCTGCTCGGCCGTCCACTCCTTGGTGAGCCGGGTGAACAGTGCGGCGATACCGGGCACGGCGAGCAGCCCCGTCGGCACCGCGGTGCGCTGCACCCGCAGCTCGGGCAGGGCGGGCGAGACGAGCGTGAGCGTACGGACCAGGTCGGGGCGTACGGCGGCCACGCGCGTGGCGACCGCGCCGCCGAGCGAGTTGCCGAAGAGGTGGACCGGGCCGCGGCCGGCCGCGTCCAGACAGCGGATCACCGCGCGCGCGTGCCCGGTGACGGAGTAGTCGCCGTCGTCCGGGGGCGGGGAGTCGCCGAAGCCCGGCAGGTCGACCGCCTCGCTGTCGACGACACCGTCCAGCTCGGCCATGAGCGAGGACCAGTTCTGCGAGGAGCCGCCCAGCCCGTGGACGTACAGCGCGGGCGGCAGGCCCTCGCGCGCGGGGGGCCGGGAACGGACCGACAGCGTGACGCCGGGCAGGCCCACGGACCGCAGCCGCTCGCCCTCGCCGACCCGGACGGGCGCCACCCTGGGGAGCACACTGGCGGCCGGCGGGGTCGGCAACTCGGTCGAAGACATGCGGCAATGTTACGAGGTGATCACGCCGGGGTTCGTGTGTTCGCCGTCACAGCCTGACCCGCGCGGAGCTGGAGAACCGGTGCGGCGAACCCAGTGCGGCGAACGGCCCTGACGGCATGGCGTCAGGATCAGCGGTCTCCTAGGCTCGTACAGAGGGCACCCGCGTGTGGCCCCTGCTCTACCCAGGGACGTTCGTAGGAAGGGAGCCCACCATGGCCTATGACCCCATCGAGCCCGACGCGATCGAGGACGTCGACGAACTGGAGACCGGCGCGGTGCCGGAGCGGGACGTCGAGGCGCCGGAGGTGGACGCCGCCGAGCAGCAGGCGGACATCGCGCCGGACCGCGACGACCCCCTGACGGGCATGGACCCGGACCGCGGGAACGTGGCCGACCTGGTCGAGCAGGCGCGCGTGGTGTCGCTCGACGAGGACGACTACCGCTGACGCCGCGGGACCGCCACCGCCGACCTCACCGGCCCGCCGCCGCCGACCTCACCGGCTCACCGTCGCCGGCCTCGCGGGGCCGCCGTCGCGGATCTCGCGGGCCACGCGGGACCCGGCCGGCCGCGGCGGGCGGCCCGTTCGGCCTTCCGCCCTCGTCCGGTACGTGAAATTCTGCGTCCGCACCGCGCACACCGGGGTTACCGAAACGTACGATGGCGACGCGGCCGACACCGCATGTGGACGACTTTGGGAGGCGGCGTGACAGCCATCGAGCAAACTGAGGCAGCACGCCCGCGCGGCACCCGTCTGCCGCGCCGAGCCCGGCGGAACCAGTTGCTGGGCGCCGCTCAGGAGGTTTTCGTCGCGCAGGGCTACCACGCGGCGGCGATGGACGACATCGCCGAGCGGGCCGGCGTGAGCAAGCCGGTGCTCTACCAGCACTTCCCCGGCAAGCTCGACCTCTACCTCGCGCTGCTGGACCAGCACTGCGAGTCACTGATCCAGTCCGTGCGCGGCGCGCTGGCGTCGACGACCGACAACAAGCAGCGCGTGCGGGCGACGATGGACGCCTACTTCGCCTACGTGGAGGACGACGGCGGGGCCTTCCGTCTGGTCTTCGAGTCGGACCTGACGAACGAGCCCGCCGTGCGCGAGCGCGTGGACAAGGTCACCAACGAGTGCGCCGAGGCCATCTGCGACGTCATCGCCGAGGACACGGGCCTCTCGCGCGCGGAGTCCATGCTGCTCGCCTCCGGCCTGGGCGGACTCGCCCAGGTGGTGGCCCGTTCCTGGCTGCACAGCGACCGCAGTGTCCCGCGCGACCAGGCGGTGCAGCTGCTGACCTCCCTGGCCTGGCGGGGCATCGCCGGTTTCCCGCTGCACGGCACCGAGCACCACTGAGGCCGCGCGCTCCGCGTTTGTTCCCGCGCGGTGTTCGCTCCTGGCGTTCCGGCCCGCAGCGTGTACGTCCCCTCACCGGGCTAATGTGTGCGGGGTACGGCGCGGATGATCGCGCACATCACTGACCGTCGGAGGGACATAGCCGTGGAGGTCAAGATCGGCGTGCAGCACGCGCCCCGCGAGATCGTTCTGGAGAGCGGTCAGAGCGTCGAGGAGGTCGAGCGCCTGGTGAGTGACGCGCTGGCCGGCAAGACGCAGCTGCTGAGCCTCCAGGACGAGAAGGGCCGCAAGGTCCTGGTGCCGACGGACCGTCTGGCGTACGTGGAGATCGGCGAGCCGACCGTTCGCAAGGTGGGCTTCGGCACGCTGTAGACGACAGTCGTGCGAAGGGCCCGGCGGCCGTGTGCCGCCGGGCCCTTCCGCATCCACCGCGCCCACGGACGCGGCCTTGTGCCCGCGCGGGACCGCTCACACGGACGGGGCCGCGTACACAGACGGAGCACAACCTCTCCACAGCGCAGGGTTGCCAACCGCAGGTCACGGGTAAGACGGGGTACGACCGTCGAGCCAGACAGGCCGTGGGAGGGACCCCTACATGATCTTCGAAGCACTCGGCTCCGCCGTGCTGGGTCTGATCCTCGCGTGGGCGGCGACGCACCGCCTCGCCCACCGGCTGCCGGCCCGCCCACTGGTGTTCTGCACGGGCGTGGCCGGAGCCCTCTGCGGCGCCTTCGTCACCCACACCGCCCTGGGCCCCGGCACCGCCCTGCTCAGCCTCGTGGGCGCCGCGATCATCGCGGTGGCGTCGCTGTCCCTGCTCCTGCGCCCGACGGGCCGCCTGGGCCGCCGATCAGCGACGGCGTGAAGGAGCCCCACTCGGCGAGCCGGGGTGCGCCCCCACGGAGCGCTACGCCGCGAGGCCCAGCGCGGCCATCCGCTTGGTGTGCGCCTCCGTGATCCGCGAGAACATCCTGCCGACCTCCGCGAGGTCGAACCCGTCGGCCACCCCGCCCACGAGCATCGTGGACAGTGCGTCCCGGTCCGCGACCACCCGCTGGGACTGCGACAGCGCCTCCCCCATCAGCCTGCGCGCCCACAGCGCCAGCCGGCCGCCCACGCGCGGGTCGGCGTCGATGGCGGCCCGCACCTTCTCCACCGCGAACCCGGCGTGACCGGTGTCGTCCAGCACGGCCAGCACCAGCTCGCGCGTGTCCGAGTCGAGCCGGGCCGCGACCTCCCGGTAGAAGTCGCTCGCGATCGAGTCGCCGACGTACGCCTTGACCAGGCCCTCCAGCCAGTCCGACGGAGCGGTCTGCTTGTGGAAGCCGTCGAGGGCGGCCACGAACGGGTCCATCGCGGCCGTCGGCTCCTCGCCGATCCCGGTCAGCCGGTCCCGCAGCCGCTCGAAGTGGTGGAACTCGGCCGAGGCCATCTTCGCCAGCTCCGCCTTGTCCGCGAGGGTCGGGGCCAGCTTCGCGTCCTCCGCGAGCCGCTCGAACGCCGCCAGCTCCCCGTACGCGAGCGCGCCGAGCAGGTCCACGACCGCGGCGCGGTACTGCGGGTCGGCGGACGCCTGCGCCCAGTCCCGGGCGGCGACACCGGTGGGTTCGGTGGCTTCGGAGGACGGCTTCTCAGGCTTGTCAGAGCTAGTCATGAGGCGCACAATAGCCCGCTTGACGCACCGCTCAACCCCTGGTCAACGAGTGTGACCACGACTACGTGACCAATTCGGCCATCGCGTGTGCGCGATTCCGGGGTATGGTGGTATTGCGCCTGCCAGAGTGCGTCGACGATGCTCGACGCGTCCCGACAGGCCGCACGCATGAGGATGCCCGGTCGGTGGCCCGATCGGCTCCGACCCGACAGCCCTCCAAGGCCGTACGGCAGTGATCGTACGACGGCAGGAGGGACCCTCAGCGGTACGAGCGCTAGAGCGTCGGCAGAGGTCCCGTGTCATACGGCTCGCCCGAGTGGTTGATCCGTACGGCAGCCGACGTCCCCGGCACGGTCAGACATGACCCCCGCTCGCTCGCCTCGCACCGCGCACACAGAAGAGGCAGCACCCTGACTACGACGTTTCGAGAACTCGGAATCCTTCCCGAGACCGCCGAGGCCCTGGAGGCCGTCGGCATCACCACTCCCTTCCCCATCCAGGAGATGACGCTTCCCGTCGCCCTTTCCGGCACGGACGTCATCGGCCAGGCCAAGACCGGCACCGGCAAGACGCTGGGCTTCGGCCTCCCGCTCCTCGAGCGCGTCACCGTCCCCGCCGACGTCGAGGCCGGACGCGCCACCCCCGACGCCCTCACCGACGCCCCGCAGGCGCTCGTCGTCGTCCCCACGCGCGAGCTGTGCACCCAGGTCACCAACGACCTGCTGACGGCCGGCAAGGTCCGTAACGTGCGCGTCCTCGCGATCTACGGCGGCCGGGCCTACGAGCCCCAGGTGGAAGCCCTGAAGAAGGGCGTCGACGTGGTCGTCGGCACCCCGGGCCGGCTCCTGGACCTCGCGGGCCAGAAGAAGCTGGATCTGAAGCACGTCCGGTGCCTGGTCCTGGACGAGGCCGACGAGATGCTCGACCTGGGCTTTCTGCCCGACGTCGAGAAGATCATCGGCATGCTGCCGGCCAAGCGCCAGACCATGCTGTTCTCGGCCACCATGCCGGGCGCGGTCATCGGCCTCGCGCGCCGCTACATGTCCCGGCCCACGCACATCCGCGCCACCGCGCCGGACGACGAGGGCGCCACGGTCGCGAACATCAAGCAGTTCGTCTACCGCGCGCACAACATGGACAAGCCGGAGTTGGTCGCCCGCATCCTCCAGGCCGAGGGCCGCGGACTGGCGATGATCTTCTGCCGTACCAAGCGCACGGCCGCCGACATCGCCGAGCAGCTCCAGCGCCGCGGGTTCGCCTCCGGCGCGGTCCACGGCGACCTCGGCCAGGGCGCCCGCGAGCAGGCCCTGCGGGCCTTCCGCAACGGCAAGGTCGACGTCCTGGTCTGCACCGACGTCGCCGCCCGCGGCATCGACGTCGAGGGCGTGACCCACGTCATCAACTACCAGTCCCCCGAGGACGAGAAGACGTACCTGCACCGGGTCGGCCGCACCGGCCGCGCGGGCGCCAAGGGTACGGCGATCACGTTCGTCGACTGGGACGACATCCCGCGCTGGCAGCTGATCAACAAGGCGCTGGAGCTGGACTTCAACGACCCGGTGGAGACGTACTCCAGCTCCCCGCACCTGTTCTCCGACCTGGGCATCCCCCAGGGCACGAAGGGCATCCTGCCGCGCTCCGAGCGCACCCGTGCCGGTCTGGACGCGGAGGAGCTGGAGGACCTGGGCGAGACCGGTGGCCGTGGTGCGCGCGGCCGTGGCCGCGGTGGACGCGGTGGCCGTGACGAGCCGGCCCCGGCCGAGCGTGAGCGTCCGGCCCGTACGCCGCGCCGACGCCGCCGCACCCGCGGTGGAGCGCCGCTGGACGCGGCCGCCGCACCGGTCGCCGAGACCGCCGGTACGGAGGAGACGACGGCCGAGGCCCGCACTCCGCGCCGCCGTCGCCGTACCCGTGGCGGAGCGTCGGCGGAGCCGGTGACGGCCGCCGCGGCACCCGCGGCGACCGCCGAGGCCGTCGACACCGCCGCCGTCGAGACGGTGGTCACCGCCGAGGGCCCCGCCGTCGTGGACGCCCCGGAGAAGCCGCGCCGCCGCCGCACGCGCAAGTCGGCCGCGTCGGACGCTCCGGCGACCGATGCCGCCGTGACGACCGAGCCGGCCGTGGCCGAGGCCCCGGTGGCCGAGCCCGTGATCGCGGACAGCCCCGTGGCCGAGCCCGAGACCGCTCCGGCCGCGGAGACCAAGCCGCGCCGCCGCACCCGGAAGACGGCCGAGCCGGCCCCTCAGCCGGAGACGGCACCGGAAGCGGCCGAAGCCACCGAGGCCAAGCCGCGCCGGACCCGCAAGACCGCGGCTGCCGCGCCGGAAGCCACGGAGGCCGAGGCTGAGGTCAAGCCCCGCCGCACCCGCAAGACCACGGCTGCCGCCGAGGCCGCCGCGGACACCGCGGACACCGCGGAAGGCACGGAGACCAAGCCCCGCCGCACCCGCAAGGCAGCGGAGCCGGCCACGCCCGACGCCCCCGAGGCCGAGGCCAAGCCGCGCCGGACCCGCAAGGCCACCACGGCCGCACCGGAGACGACCGAGGCCGAGACCGCGACCAAGCCGCGCCGCACCCGCAAGACCACGGCCACCGCTCCGGAAGCCACCGAGGCCGAGGCCGAGGTCAAGCCCCGCCGCACCCGCAAGACCACGGCTGCCGCCGAGGCCGCCGCGGACACCGCGGAAGGCACGGAGACCAAGCCCCGCCGCACCCGCAAGGCCACCACGGCCGCACCGGAGACGACCGAGGCCGAGACCGCGACCAAGCCGCGCCGCACCCGCAAGACCGCGGCCACCGCGCCGGAAGCCACCGAGGCCGAAGCCGAGGCCAAGCCCCGCCGCACCCGCAAGACCACGGCTGCCGCCGAGGCCGCCGCGGACACCGTCGACGGTGAGGCGGCCGCCGCTCCCAAGGCGCGGCGGACCCGCAAGGCCGTGGCCGAGGCGGCCGCTCCGGAGATTCCGGCGCAGGCCACCGAGGAGCCTGAGGTCAAGCCCCGGCGCCGGACCCGTAAGGTGACGGCCGCCGCGGAGGCCCCCGAGGCCTGACCCGGCGCCGCGTGCGCGGTGACGACGTCAACCGGTCCGATGGCCGGGTTCACGACAGTGGACCCGGCCATCGGCGTTTCCCGCCCCGCGGCCCCCGGCCCCCGCCGCACCCCCACCCCGAACCGCCCCCAACCCCGCACCCACTCCGAAACCCGCAGCTCACCCCGCCCCTCCCCCACCACCCACCCCCCGTACTCCCGCCCCCTGCCGATAACCTCTCCCCATGAGCAGGCCGCCCACCTTCGTCCCGCCCCCCGGCGCCCGTGCGTACCCGCTGCGAACGGCTCGCGGTGAGTTCGCCGTGGTGGACGCTCCCGCGGCCCCCGGTGCGCAGCCCAGGGGCGTCGCGCTGCTGCTGCCGGGGTTCACCGGGAGCAAGGAGGACTTCAACCCGCTGCACGTGCCGCTCGCCGAGCGCGGATACCGGACCGTCGCCGTGGACGGGCGGGGCCAGTTCGAGTCGGACGGCCCCGCGACGGACGAGTCCGCCTACGCGCAGGAGGAGTTGGCGCGGGACGTGCTCGCGCAGGCGGAGGCGATCGGCGGCCCGGTGCACCTGCTGGGGCACTCCCTGGGCGGACAGGTCGCGCGCGCGGCCGTCCTGCTCGACCACACGCCCTTCGTGTCGTTCACTCTGATGTCCTCCGGTCCGGCGCAGATCTCGACGTCCCAGCAGCAGCGCGTGAAGCTGCTCCGGGACGCGCTCGCGGTGCTGGGCATGGCGGAGGTGTGGGAGGCGATCCAGGCGATGGAGCCGCCGGAGGAGACGGACACGCCCGCGCTCGACGCCGGGCTGGACGACCGGGACGACCTGCGGCGCCGCTGGCTGGCCACCAAGCCCGCCCAACTCATCGCCACCGGACGCCAGCTGTGCACGGAACCGGACCGCGTCGCCGAACTGGCGGCCGTACCGCTGCCGTTCCACGTGCTGTCGGGCGCGCTGGACGACACCTGGCCGCTGCCGCTGCTCGACGAGATGGCCGTACGGCTGGAGGCGCGCCGGACGGTCGTCGAGGGCGCCGGGCACTCGCCCAACACCGACCGCCCCGCGGAGACGGCCCGCGCCCTCGCCGACTTCTGGGACGGCGTGGCCGGGCAGGCCTAGTACTGTGCCTGCAGATGCTCCCAGAACCCGTCCCGCAGGGCACGCCGCAGGTCCGCCTGGCCGCGCAGGGAGTACTGCAGCAGTGCCTCGGCCTCGACCAGCAGGTCCTGGTCGACGGAGCCGGGCAGGTAGGGGTGGCCGGGGAAGAGTTCGACCATCGCCTCACGGCCCCGGGAGGCGAGCCAGCGTGCCGCGATCTGGGCGCCGACGAAGCGGACGTCCTCGCGGGTGGGGCGGTCGCCGCCGGCCGTGTCGTACGCGGCGGCCGTGCGCCGGGAGACGTACGGCTTGAAGAACTCCAGGTCGAAGGTGCGCTGGCTGTCGACCTCCCAGAGCAGCGGCTCGGCCTGGTTGCGGCCCTCGGGCGCCTCGATGCCCCACAGGTGGACGCGGGCGCCGTAGCCCTGGGCCGCCTCGACCGCCGAGACCAGGTCCTCGTCACCGCCGAGGAGGGCCGCGTCGCTGATCGCGCGGTGGCGGGCGAGTGACTCCAGGTCGGTGCGGATGAGCGAGTCGACGCCCTTCTGCTGGTTGTTGGCGTTGAGGTTGCCGAGGCGGACCTTGACGTCGGGCAGTTCGGCGATGACCTGCTGGTCGGCGGTGTGGATGCGGCGCCGGGCGCCGTCGTACCAGTACACGCGGAGCAGCCGGCTGTCCGCGAAGATCGAGCGGGCCTTGTCGATCAGTGCGTCGATCAGGCCCTCGGCGTCGAGGTCGAAGGCGCGGCGGTCCTCGGTTCCGGCGACCAGCCGGCCGGCGGCCGCGTACAGATAGCCCGCGTCGACGAAGATCGCGTGGGTGGAGGGCGTCTTCGCCACCTCGGCGAGCATGCGTTCGAGCAGCTCGTTCGTGCGGTTGATGCGGACACCGAGGGCGGCCAGGTCGTCGTTCATTGCCTCCATTGTCCCGGTGGTCACATACCGAACACAACCGGTCCCGATCCGTCCTGATCCCGACCCTCATCGATCCCGGTCGATCCCCGTCGGTCCTGATCGGTCTCGACCTGTCGGGCGTCGGCACCCGGCGGCTTACCAGTCAGTAATTAGTCGTTCGAAAAATTTCTTTAGCGTAGGGAATGTTCGTAACAAGCCGCGTGTTGACTACGTACGACGCTGGATACACCAGACGTCACACCAAGTAGTTCTCCGCAGGAGGATGACCAGACGAAGGGAGAAGCCCATGCGCTTCGAAATCATGCGACTCGACGAGGTCGACGGCACCGCCGTGGACAGTACCGTCGTGGACGCCGCCTCCGTCAACCGGATCGTTCAGCAGGCCGCCGCCATAGGGCAGCGCCTGTGGATCCGCCCGGCCGAGACCCCGGCCTCGTAGCCCGTACGGGCACGCGTCACTCAAGCTTTCCGGGGGTGCCGAGCCGTCGTCGGCTCAGCTCCCCCGGATCACCTGAGTGACCCCGTTGATGATCTGCTGCACGGCGATCGCGGACAGCATCATGCCCGCGAGCCGCGTCACCAGGACGACACCGCCGTCCTTGATGACCCGGATGATCAGCAGCGAGTAACGCATCACCAGCCACAGCACGACGTGGATCGCGAGGATCGCGGACCACACCGAGATCTGCGTGGACACGCTGTCGGCCTTCTGCACGGCCAGGATCACGGACACGATCGCGCCGGGCCCCGCCAGCAGCGGCATGCCCAGCGGTACGAGCGCGACGTTGACGTCCTTGGTCTGCTTGGGCTCGTCGGTCTTGCCGGTGAGCAGGTCCAGCGCGATCAGCAGGAGCAGCAGTCCGCCCGCGATCATCAGCGCGGGCACGGACACGTGCAGGTAGTCGAGGATCTGGTGGCCCAGGACGCCGAAGACGGCGATGACCCCGCCCGCCACGCAGACGGCCTGGAAGGCCATCCGCCTCTGCACCTTGGCCGGACGTCCGGCGGTCAGGGCGAGGAAGATCGGGGTGATCCCGGGGGGATCCATGATGACAAAAAGGGTCAGGAACAGGGAGCCGAAGACGGCGATGTCGAACATGGGGGAAGAACAGGCCTTGCGGGAAGAGGATGTACGGGCAGGAGTGGTGAGCCGGCGATCGGGATCCGAGGGCGCGGTGACTCGGTGATCCGGATCCGATGACGCGGCGATCCGGTGATGCGGTGATGCGGGCGGGCCTCAGGCTCCGCCGGTGCCCGGCACCGGGAACGCGCCCGTCGCCCGCCGGGTGATCTCCCCGTACACCTCGGGGTCGGTCGTGTACGCGCCCAGCGCCACGGCCTTACGGCTTCCGTGGTAGTCCGAGGAGCCCGTGACCAGCAGCCCCAGCTCCTTAGCCAGGCCCCGCAGGCGCTCCCGGGTGTCGGGGTCGTGGTCCATGTGGTCGACCTCGATGCCGTCGAGGCCGGCCGCGGCCATCTCCGCGATGCGGGACTCCGGCACGGTGCGGCCGCGCTTGGCGGCGGCCGGATGTGCGAACACGCAGACCCCGCCCGCGGCCTTGACCAGCCGGATCGCCTCGAAGGGGTCGGTCTCGTGCTTCTCCACGAAGGCCCGCCCGCCGTCTGCCAGCCACTCCTCGGTGAAGGCGTCGCTCACCGTCGGGACGACACCCAGCTCGACCAGTGCCGAGGCGACGTGCGGGCGACCCACCGAGCCGCCGGCGGCGATCCGCTCGACCTGCTCCCAGGTGACCGGCACGCCCAGCGTGTTCAACTTGGCGACCATGCCCTTGGCCCGCGGCACCCGGTCGTCGCGCACCAGCTCGCGCTCGGCGAGCAGAGCGGGCTCCTCCGGATCGAACAGGTAGGCCAGCATGTGCAGGGACACGCCGTCGATCCGGCACGACAGCTCGGCACCGGTGACCAGCGTCAGCCCCTGGGGCAACGCGGCGATCGCCTCGCCGTGGCCACGGGTGGTGTCGTGATCGGTCAGCGCGATGACGTCGAGCCCCGCGACAGAGGCCTTCCGCACCAGCTCGGCCGGGGTGTCCGTACCGTCGGACGCCGTGGAGTGACAGTGCAGATCGATACGCACACGAACTCCAGGCGGGGCGACGGAAGAAGGGGACACCTAAGGATAGCGGTGTTTTCCAGCCCGCCTGTCACACCCGAAACCACCCAGCGCCCCCTACGGCAGCCGACCCGAAGGGCGCCAGGAACCACGCGGGCGACCCCGACGCACCCGGCAGCCGCGGCCGCGGCCCACCCGGCACCCCGGCAGACGTCACGGCCGGAGCAAGCGCGGCGACAGCGCTCCACAGGGCACCAGGTCTATCTCCGCCCCCGCGTCACGCAGATCGGTCAGCACCAGTTCGTCGTACATGAGCAAGCCCGACTGCTCCGGCCACATCACCGCCCACAGCCACATCCCGAGCGCCTCGCCGGCGAAGACGGCGCGGTCGTCGGGGGTGCGGTAGACGTGCCAGAGCGGGGTCGGGCGGCCCGCGGCCAGCACCTTGGCCTGCGGTGGCTTCTCGACGTTCATGTACGACCCGGGGTCGGGGCCGTCGATGCCGGCATAGCGCGCGCCCAGGCCCACGCCCAGTTCCTCGGCGATCAGGATCATCTCGCCGGGGCCTCCGAGCGGGCCGGGGCCCGAGCAGGCCACCGCGGTCGCACGGCCGCCGCTGCGGTCGTCACCGGCGTACGCCACCCCGGTGAACAGCCAGCCGACGGGCAGCGGCCACGGCATCCACACCGGCACCTGCGTGCGGTGCACCACGACGTTGAGCGCCTCGACGCTGGGCGGGATCACGGGCTGCAGCGGATACACCGTGCCATGCACATCGCACTGCCACGCATCGGCGAAGAGTCCGGGAGCCCTGACCCGGCCACCGCACCTCGGGCAACTGGGTTCGCCCCTCATAGGGCTCCACGGTCCTACCCCTGCCCGCCCACGTCAAGGACGATCACCCGTCCGGACGGAAGACCCGACCATACGCCCCGCCGGGTCCGCGCGCGCCACGATAGATGCGCCTTGCATTAATTAGCTGACCTAACTTACTGTGTGTATAACCCAACCATCTCCAGTCAGCCCCCTACGTGAGGATGGGAGAAGCACATGGACCCCTTCGAGGCGGGAGCCGGAAGTCTCCTGCGACAGCCCAAGGCGGTCTGGGCCACGGCCGGCGCCTCCGTCGTCGCCTTCATGGGCATCGGCCTCGTCGACCCGATCCTGCCGTCGATCGCCCAGGGCCTGCACGCCACCGCCAGCCAGGTGTCCCTGCTCTTCACCTCGTACTTCCTGATCACCGCCATCGCGATGCTGCTGACCGGCTTCGTCTCCAGCCGCATCGGCGGCCGGAAGACCCTGCTGCTCGGCCTCGCCTTCGTGGTCGTCTTCGCGGGCCTCGCCGGAACGTCGGACACGGTCGGCCAGCTCGTCGGCTTCCGGGCGGGCTGGGGACTCGGCAACGCGCTGTTCGTGTCGACCGCCCTCGCGGTCATCGTCGGCGCGGCGGCCGGGGGCAGCGCGGCGGCGATCCTGCTGTACGAGTCCGCGCTCGGCCTCGGCATGGCCTGCGGCCCGCTGCTCGGCGCGGTCCTCGGCAACATCAGCTGGCGCTACCCCTTCTTCGGCACGGCCACGCTGATGGCGATCGGCTTCCTGTGCATCACGGTGTTCCTCAAGGAGCAGCCGAAGCCGGCCCGCAGGACTTCGGTCCTGGACCCCCTGAAGGCCCTCGGCCACGGCGGCCCGGCCTCGGCGGCGGTCTCGGCGTTCTTCTACAACTACACGTTCTTCACCGTGCTGGCCTTCACCCCGTTCGTGCTGGACATGACGCCGTACCGCTCGGGCGCGGTGTTCTTCGCCTGGGGTGTGCTGCTCGCCCTCTTCTCGGTGATCGTGGCCCCGCGCCTGCAGGCCCGCCTCGGCTCGCTGAGGGTGCTCGGCGGCTCACTGGTGCTGCTCGCCGCGGACGTGCTCGTGCTCGGCTACGGCGACCACACCACGGCCGTCGTCTGCACGATCCTGTCCGGCGCGTTCATCGGCGTGAACAACACCGTGTACACCGAGCTGGCCCTCGGCGTGTCGGACGCCCCGCGCCCGGTGGCGAGCGCGGGCTACAACTTCGTCCGCTGGTTCGCCGCCGCCGCCGCGCCCTACTTCGCGCCCAAGATCGAGGAGTGGACCGACCTCCACGTCCCGTTCGTGGTCGCGGCCGTCACGGCGGTGCTGGGCGCGCTCGTGGTCGTCGTACGGCGCAAGGCCCTCACCCTCCCCCAAGTTCTCGACTCCGCTCGAACAGGGGGGACCCCCATGGCGGAGGAGCTGGAGCCGGCGCACGCCACCGAGGACGGGGTCGGCGTCTTCGCCGACTGACCGGACCGCCGGCCGACGGGATCCCCGGCGACCGGACCGCCGACCGACCGCCAACTGACCGAATCCGGCCTTGTGTTGGTGAGATCGGTCACCCGGGCGTCAGTCCAGCGGGACGGACCGGCGGGCCGGGTCCCTCAGGTCCGTCCCGCTCGCCAGCCAGCGCTCCTGGAGGGCCTGGGCGCCGTGCACCCGCTTCCAGGCGGCCTCGTTCGGGGTCATCGGCAGCAGCGGCAGGAACCGTACGGGATCCATCGGGGCGTCCAGCTCCAGGTCCTCCACCAGCCCGCCCGGCTCGCCCACCAGCACCGAGGTGAAGGGGGCGCCGGGCCACAGCGGCCCGCCCACGTCCAGCGAGGCGCCCGGGGTCACCACCAGCCCCTCCACCTGGGGTGTCGCGGCCAGCACGGCGAGCGGGCGGAGCACCTTGTCGGTGTCGGCG
Source organism: Streptomyces sp. NPDC107654 (assembly GCF_055639035.1). Taxonomy (NCBI): domain Bacteria; kingdom Bacillati; phylum Actinomycetota; class Actinomycetes; order Kitasatosporales; family Streptomycetaceae; genus Streptomyces; species Streptomyces sp. NPDC107654. The sequence goes on along the minus strand of NZ_JBVKBI010000004.1, from coordinate 423,020 downwards.
AGACCCGCGCGGACGGACAGGACCAGTTCGGCACGGGGGCCCTCGACCGGGTCGGCGAGCATCGCCGTGGGATCCGCCATGGGGTGCCGCGACATGCCCAGGGTGGCGTAACGGACGACGTCCCCCTCCTGGAAACGGAGCACCTCGATGCGGTCCGTGCCGAGGAAGGTCACCGCGGCACGGCCGTCCGGTTCGCCCAGCGCGGTGGTCAACCGGGCCTCGACCAGTGGAAGAACATCAGCCATGCGCCGAGCATAGAACTCGTCAGCAGCGGGCAAAGCGGCGCCTTGACAGTACGGGCGGCTGGTACTCTGAGCCGGTGGTTCGGGGCAGCACGCGAAGCGTCGCTATCAGGTCCCGACGCCGATGAGACTCCCTTACGAGGGACCGGCCGGAGGAGGTGGGGCTGTCATGGATCGAAGTCGACCGTGCAGTACCACTCGCTCTTCCGGCTGCTGACGTAGTTACCGGCTGGCCGCCGCCTTCCTTTGCGCATCGTCGTGCGGAAGAGCACCTCGTTTCGCCCTGCCTGATCTGCCTGGTCCGCATCAGTTCTGCATCAGCAGCGAAAGTCGCCACCGCAACGGTGCGGTGCTCCCCGCTTTGTGGACGTGCCGGACGTACGCACACAGGACGTCCCCATTCCGGGTAGTTCCACCCGTTGCCGCGCGCATTCGCTGCCCGCCCGCGAAGGAGCCTGCCCATGTCGATGATCCGCGACCTGCGCGCCGTGGTCCGCCCGTCGTCCCGTGTCTCGCTGCGCAAGGACACCAGCCCGTCGTACGACACCACCCGCGCCCCCGGCACGCCCTCGGCCGTCGTCGACTGCGCCGTCTACCGCGACGGCGCCCGCGTGAGCGCCGGCCCGCTCACCCCGCACGAGGCGATGCGGCTGGTGCGCCGCGACGGCGGCTTCGTGTGGATCGGGCTGCACGAGCCGACGGAAGCCGAATTCGCCGGTATCGCGAGCGAGTTCGGGCTGCACCCGCTGGCCGTGGAGGACGCGGTCCAGGCCCACCAGCGCCCGAAGCTGGAGCGCTACGACGACTCCCTCTTCACCGTTTTCAAGACCATCCACTACGTCGAGCACGACCGGCTCACCGCCAACAGCGAGGTCGTGGAGACCGGCGAGGTCATGTGCTTCACCGGCCGGGACTTCTTCATCACCGTCCGGCACGGCGGCCAGGGCTCGCTGCGCGCCCTGCGGCACCGCCTCCAGGACGACCCGGAGCTGCTCGCCAAGGGCCCCTCGGCGGTGCTGCACGCCATCGCCGACCATGTCGTGGACGGCTACATCGCGGTCGCCGACGCGGTCCAGGACGACATCGACGAGGTGGAGACCGAGGTCTTCTCGCCCGGCCGCAGGGGCGGGGTCTCGCGCGGTGTGGACTCGGCGCGGATCTACCAACTCAAGCGCGAGGTGCTGGAGTTCAAGCGAGCGGTGGCTCCGCTGCTGCGGCCGATGCAGCTGCTGAGCGAGCGGCCGATGCGGCTGATCGACCCGGACATCCAGAAGTACTTCCGGGACGTCGCCGACCACCTGGCCCGGGTCCAGGAGCAGGTCATGGGCTTCGACGAACTCCTCAACTCCATCCTCCAGGCCAACCTCGCCCAGGCGTCCGTCGCACAGAACGAGGACATGCGCAAGATCACCGCGTGGGCGGCCATCATCGCCGTACCGACGATGGTGTGCGGCGTCTACGGCATGAACTTCGACCACATGCCCGAGCTGCACTGGAAGTACGGCTACCCGGTGATCATGGGCGTCACGGTCGCCCTGTGTCTGGGCATCCACCGCACGCTGAAGCGCAACGGCTGGCTGTGAGCGGGCCGGTACGGCCTGGTTAGGCTGGGGCGCATGACAAGCGAGCTGCTCGACCGGGCCCTCATCGAGGAGGCCTCGAAGAAGTCCGGCCTGATCTGGGTCAGGGGCGCCGGGGCGCCGGCCGCGCGTGCGCTGTGGCACGTGTGGCACGAGGGCGCGGTGTGCGTGGTCGGCGACGGTCCCGGTGAGCAGCCGCTGGAGGGGCTGGCCGACGGCGGCTCCGCCGAGGTGAGCGTGCGCAGCAAGGACAAGGGGGGCCGGCTGGTGACGTTCCCGGTGACCGTGTCCGAGCTGGCGTCCGGCTCCGAGCAGTGGGAGGCGGCCGTCGCCGAGCTGAAGGGCAAACGGCTGAACGCCCCCGACGGCGAGCGGATGCCGGCCCGCTGGGCGCGCGAGTGCCGGGTGCTCCGCCTGGTACCGACGGGACCGGTGACCCCGCTGCCCACCGGCGACCTCGCCGAGTCCCCCGTGCCGACCCCCGCGACCACCCGCACACCGGTCCCGGCGGGCCTGCACAAGCTGCTCCTCAAGCGCCGGAAGCGGAAGTGACGTGAGCGACGGGGAGTGAGGCGGGCGGCGGGGAGGCCGTGAGCGGCGGGCAGGCGACGTGAGCGGCGGGGGCCGGGGGGAGCCGGGCACCGCCGGGCCGTACCACGCGGGCTGAGCGCTTACGCGGCGGCCATGGGGCGCCCCACACTTGTCGACCGCCCCTCGGTCACCGCCTGCGGCTGCCGCCGCCGCCCTTCCGCTCCGCTGCTGCCGCCGTCGTCGTCACCGTCGCCGTCGCGGGTGCCGTCGCCACGGTGGCGTGCCGGGTCGGGCGTCCTCGCCGGTGGCCGTGCTACGACGTCGGCAGTTGCCTGCCGTAGTCCACCGTGTCCGACCTGGCCGGTTCCCGGACGGTGAAGCTCTTGCCCCAGTCCGAGAAGCGGAGCGTCCCCGCGTGGCCGGCGCGGACCAGGCGGAGGGGGTAGGGAGTGCCCTGGAGGGAGACGTCCAGCGTGCCGCCGGAGCCGTCGTCGCCGGTGATGCGGATCGTGCGGGTACCCGCCTCGTCGTGGTGGCCCTCCGTCGCCAGCGTGCCGTGCAGCGTCAGCAGACCATCGAGGAGGACGTCCTTGTCCGTGAAGCCGCTGAACTTCTTGTACGCGGGATCGCCCTGCGGCACCTTCACATACTTGCCGTCCAGCTTGCCGGTGGCGCCGTCGCTGCCGTCGGCGTGGTTCCAGAAGCCCGCGTCGGCCTTGAGGTACAGCTCCCGTCCGAGCCGCAGCAGCTTGAACGTCGATCCCCCGGAGGTCACCGACCCGGTGCCGCCGTCGGCCTTGAGCTGCATGTCCAGCCGGTACGTACGGCCGCTGGTGACCACGGTCCCGGAGAGCCGTACGGCGGAGGCCGCGTCCGCCGCGGCCCGGGTCTTCGCCTGGATCCTCGCGGCGGGCAGCTTGCCCACCCCGTTGGTCCCCGCGTCCGGGTCGTCACCGCCGCACCCCGACAGCACCATCGCTCCCGTCACGGCCAGCGCGCAGCTCGCGGTCACCAGCGCGGTCCGGCGGCTACGGCCCGGGGGAATCGCAGTCACAGGTGGGGTCGCCTTTCTGACGGTTCCTGAGCGGCGTACCGCAGGGTACCGGTGCCTCGCCCGCCCGGCGGAGCCAGTCCGTCCGGACCGCCCACCAGGGCGTATCGGAACAGGACGGGCTAGCCTGAAGCGCACCCGTGCGGGCATATCTGAGCAACTCACACGATCCCCACGCAAAGGAAGCACAGTCATGGCAGCCGGCGCCCCCCGGATCTTCGTCTCGCACCTCGCCGGGGTCCCCGTCTTCGATCCGGCCGGCGACCAGGTGGGCCGCGTACGCGATCTGGTCGTCATGCTGCGCGTGGGCCGCAAGCCCCCGCGCGTCCTCGGGCTGGTCGTCGAACTGTCCACCCGGCGGCGCATCTTCCTGCCCATGACCCGGGTCACCGGCATCGAGTCCGGCCAGGTCATCACCACCGGCGTGGTCAACGTCCGGCGCTTCGAGCAGCGGCCCACCGAGCGGCTGGTCTTCGGCGAGCTGCTGGACCGGCGCGTGACCCTCATGGAGACCGGCGAGGAGGTCACCGTCCTCGACGTGTCCGTGCAGCAGCTGCCCGCCCGCCGGGACTGGGAGGTCGACCGTGTCTTCGTCCGCAAGGGCAGGAAGGGCGGCGCCTTCCGGCGGGCGAAGGGCGAGACGCTGACCGCCGAGTGGTCGGCCGTCACCGGGTTCTCCCTGGAGGAGCACGGACAGGGCGCCGAGAGCCTGCTCGCCACCTTCGAACAGCTGCGCCCCGCCGACCTCGCCAACGTCCTGCACCACCTCTCCCCGAAGCGGCGCGCGGAGGTGGCCGCCGCCCTGGACGACGACCGGCTCGCCGACGTACTGGAGGAGCTGCCGGAGGACGACCAGATCGAGATCCTCGGCAAGCTGAAGGAGGAGCGCGCGGCGGACGTGCTGGAGGCGATGGACCCGGACGACGCGGCCGACCTGCTCGCCGAGCTCCCGGAGGAGGACAAGGAGCGGCTGCTGAGCCTGATGCAGCCCGCCGACGCCGCCGACATGCGCCGTCTGATGTCGTACGAGGAGCACACCGCCGGCGGTCTGATGACGACGGAGCCCATCGTGCTGCGGCCCGACGCCACCGTCGCCGACGCGCTCGCCCGGGTCCGCAACCCGGACCTGTCCCCCGCGCTCGCCGCCCAGGTCTACGTCTGCCGCCCGCCCGACGAGACCCCGACCGGCAAGTACCTGGGCACCGTCCACTTCCAGCGGCTGCTGCGCGACCCTCCGTACACGCTGGTCAGCTCGCTGGTGGACGACGATCTGCAACCCCTGTCCCCGGACGCGTCCCTGCCGATCATCGCCGGGTTCTTCGCCACGTACGACATGGTGGCGGCGCCCGTCGTGGACGAGTCCGGGTCGCTGCTCGGCGCGGTGACCGTGGACGACGTACTGGACCACATGCTCCCCGACGACTGGCGGGAGACGGAGTTCCACCTGGAAGAGGGGCTCGACCACGGAGAGGGGGCGGCCACGCATGGCTCCTGAGCGCGAGACCGCGACCCGCGAACGTCATCCGGCGGGTGCCACGGCCGCCGGGCGGCCCCGGGCCGCCCGGCTGGACCAGCCGCGTCCGCCGCGCCACCGGTTCCTGCCCGAGTGGGACCCGGAGGCCTTCGGCCGGCTGTCGGAGAAGATCGCCCGGTTCCTGGGGACGGGACGCTTCATCGTCTGGATGACGATCGTCATCATCATGTGGGTGGTGTGGAACGTCGCCGCGCCCCGCCACCTGCGCTTCGACGAGTACCCCTTCATCTTCCTCACCCTGATGCTGTCCCTCCAGGCGTCCTACGCGGCCCCGCTGATCCTGCTCGCGCAGAACAGGCAGGACGACCGGGACCGGGTCAACCTGGAGCAGGACCGCAAGCAGAACGAGCGGTCCATCGCCGACACGGAGTACCTGACCCGGGAGGTCGCCGCGCTGCGCACGGGACTGGGCGAGGTGGCCACCCGCGACTGGATCCGCTCGGAACTGCAGGACCTGGTCAAGGAGCTGGAGGAGCGCCGCCGTCACGACGGGCACCCCGGCCACGTCGTATTCCCGGCGGAACGGGCAGAACATCCGCCGGGACGTGACACAGACGACCGCTGAGGGGCATCCCGGACCCCCCTCGGCGCGCCGTACCATCGTCCTTATGGCTACGGAAGACGCGGTGCGCGAGGCACTGGCGACGGTGAACGACCCCGAGATCAACCGCCCGATCACCGAACTCGGGATGGTCAAATCGGTGGAGATCGGCGCGGACGGAGCGGTCGCCGTCACCGTCTACCTGACGGTGTCCGGCTGCCCGATGCGCGACACCATCACGCGGCGCGTCACCGAGGCGGTCTCCCGGGTCGACGGCGTGACCCGCGTCGACGTCACGCTGGACGTGATGAGCGACGAGCAGCGCAAGGAGCTGGCGGCGGCCCTGCGCGGCGGCCAGGCCGAGCGCGAGGTCCCCTTCGCCAAGCCGGGCAACCTCACCCGGGTCTACGCGGTCGCCTCCGGCAAGGGCGGCGTCGGCAAGTCCTCGGTGACGGTGAACCTGGCGGCGGCGATGGCCGCCGACGGCCTGAAGGTCGGTGTCGTGGACGCCGACATCTACGGCCACAGCGTGCCGCGCATGCTGGGCGCCGACGGCCGGCCCACCCAGGTCGAGAACATGATCATGCCGCCGTCCGCGAACGGCGTGAAGGTCATCTCCATCGGCATGTTCACCCCGGGCAACGCGCCGGTCGTCTGGCGCGGCCCGATGCTGCACCGCGCGCTCCAGCAGTTCCTCGCCGACGTCTACTGGGGTGACCTCGACGTCCTCCTGCTGGACCTCCCGCCCGGCACGGGTGACATCGCCATCTCCGTGGCCCAGCTGGTCCCGAACGCCGAGATCCTGGTCGTGACGACCCCGCAGCAGGCGGCGGCCGAGGTCGCCGAGCGCGCCGGGTCCATCGCGGTCCAGACCCACCAGAAGATCGTCGGCGTGGTCGAGAACATGTCCGGCCTGCCCTGCCCGCACTGCGGCGAGATGGTCGACGTCTTCGGCACGGGCGGCGGGCAGCTGGTCGCCGACGGCCTCACCCGCACCACGGGCGCGACGGTCCCGGTCCTCGGCAACATCCCGATCGACGTCCGCCTCCGCGAGGGCGGCGACGAGGGCAAGCCGGTGGTCCTGACCGACCCGGACTCCCCGGCGGGCTCCGCGCTGCGCGCGATCGCCGGCAAGCTGGGCGGGCGGCAGCGGGGGCTGTCGGGGCTGTCGCTGGGGATCACGCCGAAGAACAAGTTCTGAGAACCCCGGTTCCCGCGACTTCCCGCTTCCCGCTTGCTACGACGCAGAGGCGCCGTCTTCCGTGGACGGCGCCTCACGCGCGTCCGCGTGCTCCGGAAATCCGTCCAGGGGGCGTCCGGACGGGCACCGAGACGCTGCGCGACGAGCAGCCGTTCCCTCGGCGGGCGGCGGACCGCCCCGGGACCGCCGCACAGCCGCGGCGGTCCCTGAGGGCGCCGGTCAGGCGTAGGCGGCGATGTCCTTGATCGCGGCGAAGCCCAGCCCGTACGCGCTCATCCCCCGCCCGTACGCGCCCAGGTGCACCCCCGCCTCGGTCGTGCCGGCCAGTACCCAGCCGTACTCGGACTCCCGGTAGTGGAACGAGGCGGCGACCCCGTCCACCGGGAGGCTGAGTCTGGACCACTCGGGTCCGTCGAGATCGTCGGCGAGCGCCCACGCCGTCTCGGTCTGCTGCTCCAGCCAGTCGTCCCGCAGGCTGTGGTCCATCTGGCCGGGCCAGGTGAACGACAGCAGCCCGACCCCGGCCAGCCATGCCGCCGAGGACACCGAGGTCGCCTCCAGCAGTCCCGTGCCGTCGGCGCTGCGCCGGGACGGCTGTGCGGCGACGGTCACCACGACCGCGAACTTCTCCCGAGGCTCACCGGCGGTGCCGGACTCGCCCCGCACCGAGGGCTCGTCACCGTGCCCGATCGACCCGTGCTCGACGGCGCCGTCGGCCGCCGTGCCGACCTGCATCAGCCAGCGCGGGCCCGTGAACGCCTCGTCGAGCCCGTACCACGGGAAGGGCGCCCGCAGGTAACCGTCGACCGTACGCCGGGCGGAGGGGAGTTGCTGTCCGCCCTCCGCGGCCGGCGCCTGCGCGCCCACCCGACTTGTCGTCTCCATCTGCCCGGACGCCTCCTCGCTCTCGTCGGACCGGGGTGGCCCGCCCCCCTTCGGGCGTACGTGTCCGGTCCGCACAACAACTCGGCAGCATATCCACACCGCTGAGAGCAGCAGGGCAGGCGCTGGATGCGTGGGTCGCGCGCACGGCCTGTTCAGGCCGTGCGCGACGGGTGCGCGGTATGAAACGCGTCACGTGCGCGGCGTGCGCGCGCGTGCGCGTGTCGGCGGGGAGGGGCGCCGTCGGGAGCGCCTATGTCGCGTCCGCGTCGAAGGGCGGGCGGTCGTCGTCGGGCGTCTCGGGCTTCTTGGTCATGTCGACACGCCCGCCGCCGGACGACGAGGAGGGCAAGGAGGACGAGGAGGACGAGGAGGACGAGGAGGACGCGCCGCCGTCGCGGACCGCCTCCGTGACCTCCGCCATCTCCTTCTTCAGGTCGAATCCGTTGCGGATCTCCTTCAGCCCCAGATCGTCGTTGTCCAGCTGCTTGCGGATGAACGTCTTGGGGTTGAGGTCCTCGAACTCGAAGTCCTTGAACTCGGGACCCAGTTCGCTACGGATGTCCTGCTTCGCGCTCTCCGAGAACTCGCGGATCTTCCGGATCGTGCGCGTCACGTCCTGGATGACCTTGGGGAGCTTGTCCGGACCGAAGACGAGCACGGCGAGCACGATGATGGTCACCAGCTCCAGTGGTCCTATGTCATTGAACACCTGACGCTCCTTGCGATGTCCTCGGTCGCTCAACGGTACCCGGCGTTCCTGTCCGACCGGTACCGTCCCGAGGTGAGACTTGTGTCAGTTCTGCTCCGAGGCGCCCAGCACGAGTGACACCTCCCGTTCGGTTCCGTCGCGGTCGACCGTCAGCCGCAGCCGGTCACCGGGCCGGTGGGCGCGGATCTTGACGATCAGTTCCTCGCCGGTGTGGACGCGTTCCCCGCCGACCTCCCTGATGACGTCGCCCGCCTTGAGACCGGCCCGCTCGCCCGGGCCGCCCCTCAGGACGGCGGGACCGCCGCCGGCGCTTTTGTCGTCGATCCGGGCGCCGTCACCGGTGTAGCCCATGTCGAGGGTGACGCCGATCACCGGGTGGGTGGCCCGGCCGTCGTTGATCAGCTCCTCGGCGACGCGTCTGGCCTGGTTGACGGGTATGGCGAAGCCGAGTCCGATGGAACCGGCCTGGCCGCCGTCGGAGTCGGTGCCGCTGCCGGCCGAGCGGATGGCGGAGTTGATGCCGATGACCCGGGCCCGGGAGTCGAGCAGCGGACCGCCGGAGTTGCCCGGGTTGATGGGGGCGTCGGTCTGGAGGGCGTCGACGTACGACACGTCGCTGCCGTCGCTCTTCTCCCCGCCGGCCGTGATGGGCCGTTCCTTGGCGCTGATGATGCCGGAGGTGACCGTGTTCGCGAGGTCGAAGGGGGCGCCGATGGCCACGACCGGGTCGCCGACCCTGACGTCGTCGGAGTTGCCGAGCGGCAGCGGGGTGAGTCCGTGGACGCCGTGCACCTGGACCACGGCCAGGTCGTAGCCGCTGTCCCGGCCGACGACCTTCGCCCTGACGGTGTCACCGCTGCTGAAGGTCACGGATATCTCGCCGCCCGACCCGGCGGGCTCGACCACGTGGTTGTTGGTGAGGATGTGCCCCTCGCCGTCGAGCACGAAGCCGGTGCCGGTGCCTGCCTCGTCGGCCCCTCTGACATGCAGGGTGACCACGCTGGGCAGGGCACGGGCGGCGATCCCGGCCACGCTGTCCGGTGCCCGCCCGGCCGGCACGCTCCCGGCCTGCGGCAGCCGTACGTCGTCACCGAGGCCCTCGCGCTCCACATAGGCGCCGACGGCTCCGCCGATGCCCGCGGCGACCACGGCGACGACCAGGGTCCACGCGAGCAGGAACCGCCGCGCGCTCCTGCGGCGCTGCTGCTGTGTCGGCACCGCGGCGCCGGTCTGCTGCAGCGGCGCCCGGGCCGGCGCTTGCTCCGCGGCGGAACCGGCGGCCCAGGGGTCGTAACGGCCCCAGGGGCCGGCCTCCCGCGCCCCGGAGCCGCCGCCCTGCGGCACGGAGTCGGCGGTGTGCGGCACGGAGTCGCCGGTCTGCGACCCCGTGCCGGCCGCCGGGACGCCCGGCACGGGGACCCCGGGCGCGGGCGCTGGTGCGGGGACCGTGGGCGCGAGTGCCGGCGGGGCCGCGAGCGCCGGTGCGGTCGTGCCGTGGGCCGGAGTGGCCGCCGGGCGCTGGACCGGGGGCGCGGGCGCCCAGGGGCCGGGCTCGCCGTAGGGCGGGGTGCTGTACGGGTCGGGGTCGTGCAGCGGCCTGGGCCGCTCGGCCGGAGCCGACCAGGCGGACTCCCCGGCCACCGCGTTGTCCCCGGCCAGCGCGGGCCCCCCGGCCGCCCCGGTGTCCTCCGCGTAGGCGCCGGCCGGTGGCAGCGGTGTGGGCTCGGCCAGTTCGAAGTCGCCGTCGGTTTCCGCGGCCTGCGGTACGGCGCCCCCGGCGCCCGCCCCGCCCACGGTCCGGTAGGCCGGTGTCACCCCCGCCGCTCCCTCCGGTCCGTCCACCGGCGGGACACGGTTCCCCTCGTTCATGCTCTCCCCACGGCTGGGCCGTGACCGCGCGCTGCCGCGGCCATGGCACATCGACTGCCGGCCCGGGTCGTCGCCGCGGGCACGGCCTCCCAGGATTCAACCAGGTTCGCGGGCCGTGGCGCAGTGTCCGGTCAGGGCGACTGCCGGGGCGTGGCGGGAGCGGCCGGCGAGGCCGAGGGAGCGGGGGTGGTGTCGGGGACGGGGGCGGACAGCAGGCCGGAGCCGGTGACTCCGGGAGCGGTGGACCAGTCGCTGAGCGGAAGGGCCACGGCCTCGTCGAGCCGGCGTATCAGCGGGGCGACGGCCGCCGCACCGGCCAGCAGCGGCGCGGTCAGGCCGCGCACCGCCTCGGTGCGGCCCTGCCCGGCGGCGGGGTCCGGCACCCCGGGCAGCAGCGGCGCGGACAGGGTGGTCGGTACCACCGGGGCCGGGCCGGCGAGCATGCCGCCCTGGGCCAGCAGCGGTCCCACCGGGCGGCGGCGCTGGCTGTCCGGTGTGGCCACGCCCCCGCCGGAGCCGGTGCCCGCCGAGCGGGCCGGAACCACATTGCTGCCCGCGCCGGAACCGCTCCGGGCATCGGTGGTCAGGTCGCCGGGGAGGACGGTGGTCACGCCGCCGAGGGCGACCGCGGCCAGGGACACCGCGCCGGCGGCGGCGAACGCGAAGCGCAGCCCGCGCGAGCCCGAGCGGCCGTCGTCCGGTCGTCCGACGGGATGGATGCGGAAGCCGCGGTCGTCCGGGGCGGCCGGACGGTCCGCGTCGGACGGGGCGAAGCCGTGGGGACGGGCGGCGGCGTAGCCGAAGGGAAGGCGCTCGCCGCGCCTCACCCCGAAAGTCCCGGGGGATCCGGAGGATCGGGGGGATCCCGACGGTCCGGTTGCTCCGGCGGGTCCGGTGCCGTGGCCTCCGCCGAGGAGTCCGCCCCCGGGTGACGGCGCGCCGCCGCCGTCCAGGTCACCTCCCCCGGGGAGACCCTGGAGGCGGGCCAGGAAGTTCGCCGAGGGCGGCGGCGGGGCCGCCTCCGCGAAGACGTTCTTCAGCGCGCGCTGGGCGTCCGCCTCCGCCTTGCACCGGGCGCAGGTGGCCAGGTGCGCGAGGACACGCTCACGCGTCTCGTGACCCAGCTCTCCGTCCACCAGGGCGGAGAGCCGGTCTCCCAGGTGCTGCTCTGCGAGGCGTGCCTCGACAGGTTTCGGCCGAGATCCACTCACGCGGTCGCGCCCCCTCCCCCCAGAGCGGGGACCCGGGCCAGGAAGGAGCGCCGCTCGGCCGCGCGGGCCTCCGGGGAGCGGTGCGCGAGGGCCTTGCGGAGCTGGGACCGGCCGCGGTGGATACGGGAGCGGACGGTGCCGAGCTTCACGCCGAGGGTCGCGGCGATCTCCTCGTACGACAGTCCTTCGATGTCGCAGAGGACGACGGCGGCGCGGAACTCGGGCGCGAGGGTGTCGAGGGCCTGCTGGACGTCGGCGTCGAAGTGGGCGTCGTTGAACAGCTGTTGCGGGGTGGGCTCGCGGCTGGGCAGGCGCTCGGCCGCGTCCTCGCCGAGGGCGTCGAAGCGGATGCGCTGCTTGCGCCGGACCATGTCCAGGAAGAGGTTCGTGGTGATGCGGTGCAGCCAGCCCTCGAAGGTGCCCGGCGAGTACGTGGACAGGGAACGGAAGACGCGGACGAAGACCTCCTGGGTGAGGTCCTCGGCGTCGTGCTGGTTGCCCGTCAGGCGGTAGGCGAGCCGGTAGACACGGCCGCTGTGCGTGCTGACGATCTCGTCCCACGTGGGCGGAGTCCACGCCTGGCCGTCCGCGTCGGTGGCGAAGGTCGCGGTCTGGGTCTCGCCTGCGGCGAGACCGGCGGCGTGGCTGTCAGCAGCGGTGTCGGTCACGGATTTCGGCCTGCCCGCCGACCCGAGGAAGCGCCGCAGCACTCCGCCCCGGTCCCCGGGCGCAGCCGCACCTCCCCTGTCGGCTCTGGTGGTGTCCAGTGGAGCCCCTACCATAGCCACCTCGCCCGTTAGCTCCGGATAAGCGGTTTTACGAGAATTTGATACTCGCTGATACGGCTCATGCCGCTGCGTCAGCAGTTGCTCGGCGCCCCGATCCACCTCTCGCCCCCCGTCGCGTCCCCGACCACCGGCTCTTCCCCTTAAACGCCCGGTCCCATCTGCGGGTTCCCGTCGGCAACGGATACAGTCACGCCCAGGCAACCACGGGGACAGGAGAGGGTCATTACCGGCAACCGGCAGACGAGCTGGGCGTTCGCCGACGCCTTTGTCGCCGAGGACGAAGCGCTGCACTGGGCCCGCGACCGGGCCCGCGAGGCAGGGCTGCGCTCGGTGTCGCCCAGCACGGGCGCCGCGCTGCGCCTGCTCGCCGCCTCCGTGGACGCGAAGGCGGTCGCGGAGATCGGCACGGGCTGCGGGGTCTCCGGGATCCATCTGCTGCACGGGATGCGGCCGGACGGGGTGCTCACCACGGTGGACCCGGAGCCGGAGCACCAGCAGTTCGCCCGGCAGGCCTTCCGCCTCTGCGGCTTCGCCAGCAACCGGGCCCGGTTCATCCCCGGCGGCGCCCTGGACGTGCTCCCGCGTCTCGCGGACGCCGGCTACGACCTCGTCTTCTGCGACGGGGACCGCCTCGAGTACCCGGACTACCTCGGTGAATCGTTGCGGCTGCTCCGACCGGGCGGTCTGGTGGTCTTCGAGGGCGTCTTCGCGGGCGGCCGTACGGTCGACTCGGGGCCGCAGCCGACCGAGGTGCTGCGGCTGCGCGAGCTGCTGCGCACGGTCCGGGAGAGCCAGGAGCTGGTCTCCTCGCTGCTGCCGGTGGGCGACGGCCTGCTGTGCGCCGTCAAACGCTGACGGTCAGACGCCGACAGGCGAACCGAGACGGGCGAACCGAGACGGGCGAACGGTGACAGCGAACCGTGGCAGCGAACCGTGACAGGCGACCGGTGAGGGTCGACGGTGAGGCCCGCGGCCGGGGCGTCCGAACGCGGCTGCCCCGGCACCGTATGCGATGCCGGGGCAGCCGGAAGGACTGATCGCTGGGACGTCAGACGACGACCTTCTTGAGGGCGTCTCCGAGCGCCTCGGCCTCGTCAGGGGTCAGCTCGACGACGAGTCGACCGCCGCCTTCGAGCGGAACGCGCATGACGATGCCCCGCCCCTCCTTGGTCACCTCGAGCGGGCCATCACCCGTCCGCGGCTTCATGGCCGCCATGCTCGTTCCCCTTCCTGAAACCAGCTCATCGTCTGCCGACGGCCCCGGAAGGGCACCCGCCATCCGAAACGGACACGCGACACCGGCATCGAACACATTGCTTCCCAGCCATTATCCCGCATCGCACGACCCGATGACCAACATCGGTCGGCATCGCTTGGGCAACGCGCGCGAGCAAAACCACCCAATTCGGCGATGTGACTGCGATACTGCGCCACCGCGCGAAGATCCGCCGACGCGTTCCGCTCCGGATTTCTTTGACGCAGGTCACACGTCCGGTCCGGCTCCTGGACGGCGATCTCCGCCATGCTGTCCTCAGACATGGGCGTACCGAGCGGTACGCCACCAGCCGCTGCACCGGAGGGGATCCGCCATGGCCGACACCGTGCTCTACGAGGTGAGCGACGGACTCGCGACGATCACGCTGAACCGCCCGGAGGCGATGAACGCGCTGAACATCGCGACCAAGGTCGCCCTCCGCGAGGCGGCGGAATCGGCGGCCGCCGACACGGCCGTACGGGCGATTCTGCTGACCGCCGCCGGGGAGCGGGCGTTCTGCGTGGGCCAGGACCTCAAGGAGCACATCGGGCTGCTCGCCCAGGACCGGGAGACCGGGTCCGGGCAGACGATGAGCACGGTCAGGGAGCACTACAACCCGATCGTGCGGGCCCTCGCCGGGGCGGCGAAGCCCGTCGTGGCGGCGGTGAACGGCGTCGCGGCCGGGGCCGGCTTCGGCTTCGCGCTCACCGCGGACTACCGCGTCGTCGCCGACACCGCCTCCTTCAACACGTCGTTCGCCGGGGTGGCCCTCACCGCCGACTCCGGCATCTCCTGGACGCTGCCCCGGGTGATCGGCCCGAGCCGCGCCGCCGACCTGCTGCTCTTCCCGCGCAGCATCAGCGCCCAGGACGCGCTGGAGCTGGGCATCGCCAACCGGGTCGTCCCCGCCGCGGAACTGCGCGCCGAGGCGGAGAAGGTGGCGCGGGCACTGGCGGAGGGGCCGACGGTGGCGTACGCGGCGATCAAGGAGGCGGTGGCCTACGGGCTGACGCACTCGCTCACGGAGACGCTGGAGAAGGAGGACGAGCTGCAGACCCGGGCCGGGCGGTCCGAGGACCACGCCATCGCCGTGCAGGCGTTCGTGAACAAGGAGCGGCCCAAGTACCTGGGGCGGTGAACCGCCCCCTCACCGGGCGTTGCGGGCCACGCAGGTCTCCAGGTGGTCGTCGACCAGCCCGCACGCCTGCATCAGCGCGTACGCCGTCGTCGGGCCGACGAATCTCAGGCCCCGTTTCTTCAGGGCCGTGGAGAGCGCGGTCGACTCCGGAGTGACCGCCGGGACGTCCGCGAGCGTCCTGGGGGCCGGGCGGGTCGCCGGGTCGGGGGCGTGGGACCAGATCAGCTCGTCCAGGTCGCCCTCGGCCCAGTCGGCGAGGACGCGGGCGTTGGCGAGGGTGGCGTCGATCTTGGCGCGGTTGCGGATGATGCCCGGGTCGGCCAGGAGGCGCTCGCGGTCGGTGTCGGTGAAGGCGGCGACCTTCTCGATGCGGAATCCGGCGAAGGCCGCGCGGAAGCCCGGGCGGCGGCGCAGGATGGTGATCCAGGACAGGCCGGACTGGAAGGCCTCCAGGCTGAGCCGCTCGAACAGGGCGTCGTCGCCGTGGACCGGTCGGCCCCACTCCTCGTCGTGGTACGCCACGTAGTCGTCGGTGGACAGCGCCCAGGGGCAGCGCAGCGCCCCGTCCGGCCCGGCGACGGCCGCTCTGGTGCTCATCGCCGGTCCTCCGGGCCCTCGCCCGTCTCCGGCTGGGCGTGCGGTGCGGGGTGCGGGTGCGTGGCGGCGGCTCTGGCGCCGGCCAGCGCGGACTCCAGGTCGGCGATGCGGGCGTCCCGCTCCGCCAGTTCCGCGCCGAGCCGGCCGAGGGCGTCGTCCACGTCGGCCATGCGGTAGCCGCGCGGGGCGACCGCGAACCGCAGGCTCTCCACGTCCGCGGCGTCCACCGGGCGGTCGGCGGGCAGCGGGTCCTGCAGGCGCTCCGGTGCCGCCTCGGGGAGCGGGGCGCTCTCGCCGCCGCCCACCACGGCCAGGGTCACCGCGGCGACCACGACGGCCAGCGCGACGACCAGGAACAGGAACATCATCATCGCCTCGGGGTCCCCACGCTCGTACCGGACGCTGTGCCGGATGCCGAATCTGTCAGGGTCCGATCGTGCCATGCGACTCCGACAGTTAGGGTCACAGGCGGCCGTACTGCGGAACGTACTAGGAGAGGTCACAGCGGATGCTCAGGCTGGGCAGGCGGGAATTCGGCCCGCACGAGCCGGTGATCATGGCGATCGTCAACCGGACGCCGGACTCCTTCTACGACCGGGGAGCCACCTTCCTCGACGAGCCGGCCCTCGCCCGGGTGGAGCAGGCGGTGGCCGAGGGTGCCGCGATCATCGACATCGGCGGGGTCAAGGCCGGGCCCGGCGAGGAGGTCACGGCCGAGGAGGAGGCGCGCCGGACGGTCGGTTTCGTCGCGGAGGTACGGCGCCGGTTCCCCGACGTGGTCATCAGTGTGGACACCTGGCGGGCCGAGGTCGGCGAGGCGGTGTGCGAGGCCGGCGCGGATCTGCTGAACGACGCGTGGGGCGGGGTCGACCCCGGGCTCGCGGAGGTCGCGGCGCGGTACGGGGCGGGGCTGGTGTGCACGCATGCCGGGGGTGTGGAGCCGCGGACGCGTCCGCACCGGGTGACGTACGACGACATCATGGCCGACGTCCTCGATGTGACCGTGGGGCTGGCCGAGCGGGCGGTGGCGCTCGGTGTGCCGCGGGAGTCCGTGCTGATCGATCCCGGGCACGACTTCGGGAAGAACACCCGGCACAGCCTGGAGGCGACGCGGCGGCTGGACGAGATGGTGGCCACGGGCTGGCCGGTGCTGGTCTCGCTGTCCAACAAGGACTTCGTCGGCGAGACACTGGACCGGCCGGTGAAGGAACGGCTGATCGGTACGTTGGCGACGACCGCGGTCTCCGCGTGGCTCGGGGCGCAGGTGTACCGGGTGCACGAGGTGGCGGAGACCCGCCAGGTGCTGGACATGGTGGCGTCCATCGCCGGTCACCGGCCCCCCGCGGTGGCGCGGCGGGGTCTGGCCTGACGCCCGGGGCCGAGCCCCGGGGGGCGGGCCCCCGGGGGGTGAGGCGCCGTGTCAGCGGCCCGCCTCCTTGGAGACCAGGGCCACCGCCTCCGCCACGTCGTCCGTCACGTGGAAGAGCAGCAGATCCTTCTCCGCCGCCTTGCCCTGGGCCACCAGCGTGTTCCGCAGCCAGTCCACCAGGCCGCCCCAGTACTCGGTGCCGAACAGGACGATCGGGAAGCGGGTGACCTTCTGGGTCTGGACCAGGGTCAGGGCCTCGAAGAGTTCGTCGAGGGTGCCGAGGCCGCCGGGAAGGACCACGAACCCCTGGGCGTATTTGACGAACATCATTTTTCGTACGAAGAAGTACCGGAAGTTGAGACCGATGTCGACGTACGGGTTGAGCCCCTGCTCGAAGGGCAGCTCGATGCCGAGGCCGACCGAGGTGCCGCCCGCCTCGCACGCCCCCTTGTTGGCCGCCTCCATGGCTCCCGGGCCGCCGCCGGTGATGACCGCCCAGCCGGCCTCCACCAGCCCGCGCCCGAGCCGCACCCCCGCGTCGTACTCCGGTGAGTCCACCGGTGTCCGCGCCGAACCGAAGACGCTGATGGCGGGCGGGAGTTCGGCCAGCGTGCCGAAGCCCTCGATGAACTCCGACTGGATGCGCAGGACCCGCCAGGGGTCGGTGTGCACCCAGTCGGTGGGGGCGCGCTCGTCCAGCAGGCGCTGGTCGGTCGTGCTGGCCGTCACCTGGCCCCGCCGTCGGAGGACCGGTCCGAGCCGCTGCTCGTCCGGCGGCTGCTTCTTCCCCTCGGGGTTGCCGGTAGCCATGTGCGCTCCCTCCGCTTGCCGGTAGTTCGATCTCAGACTAGATCCACCCGGGGCACGGAGGGGGGAACCGAGCATGTCCGGCGTGCGGCGGGGCCGTCCGGCGGGGCCTCACGCGGTGAGCCAGTTCCGCAGCCGCTCCTCGCCCGCGAGGATCTTCGCGGTGTCCACGCGCTCGTCCCGCTTGTGCGCCAGGAGCGGGTTGCCGGGGCCGTAGTTGACCGCCGGGATGCCGAGCGCGGAGAAACGGGACACGTCCGTCCAGCCGAACTTGGGCCGCGGGGTGCCGCCGACCGCCTCGATGAAGGCCGCGGCGGCCGGCTGGGAGAGGCCGGGCAGCGCGCCGGGGCTGTGGTCGTCCACCACGAACTCCTCCACACCGCAGTCCGCGAACACCTCCTGGACATGCCGGATCGCCTCCTGCTCGGTGCGGTCGGGGGCGTAGCGGAAGTTGACCGTCACCACGCACTCGTCCGGGATGACGTTCCCGGCCACTCCCCCGCCGATCCGCACCGCGTTCAGGCCCTCGCGGTACTCCAGGCCGTCGATGACCGGCCGGCGCGCCTCGTAGGAGGCCAGGCGGGCCAGGACGGGGGCGGCCGCGTGGATCGCGTTGGAGCCCATCCAGCCGCGCGCGGAGTGGGCCCGCTCGCCCTTGGTCTTCAGCAGCACCCGCAGCGTGCCCTGGCAGCCGCCCTCCACCTCGCCGTCGGAGGGCTCCAGCAGCACCGCGAAGTCGCCCGCCAGCCATTCGGGGTGGGCCTCGGCGACATGCCCCAGGCCGTTGAGGTGGGCGGCGACCTCCTCGTTGTCGTAGAAGACGAAGGTCAGGTCCCGGTTGGGGGCGGGGACCGTGGCCGCGATGCGCAGCTGTACCGCCACGCCCGACTTCATGTCGCAGGTGCCGCAGCCCCACAGCACGCCGTCCGCGTCGAGCCGCGAGGGCACGTTGTCCGCGATGGGCACGGTGTCGATGTGACCGGCCAGGACCACGCGTTCGGCGCGGCCCAGGTTCGTGCGGGCGATCACGTTGTTGCCGTGGCGGTCGACGGTCAGGTGCGGCAGGGCGCGCAGGGCGGTCTCGATGGCGTCCGCGAGCGGCTTCTCGGTGCCGCTCTCGGAGGGGAAGTCCACGAGCCGCGCGGTGAGCGCGGCGGCGTCCAGCGTGAGGTCAAGCGTGGTGTCGGCCATGGCCTCGACCCTAGCGCGCCCCTGACGGGGGCAGGGTGGGGCGCAGCGCGCCGCTGAACCCCCCGCGAGGGGTGGGCGGGGCTCCAGTACCTTGTACGCGTGTCAGAGCCGTCCCCCACCCGTCCCAAGCGCCGCGGTCGCCTCTTGCGTGTCTCCGCGGCCCTGTTGGTCCTGTGCGGTGTCGCCGCGTACCTCGTGGTGCAGTACGTCACCGGAGGTGGCGGAGCGCGCGGCTGCAAGGTGGTGTCGGCCTCCGGCGACGGGGCGTCGTACGAGTTCACGCCCGAGCAGGCGGTGAACGCGGCGACGATCGCCGCCGTGGGCACCGGACGCGGGATGCCCGAGCGGGCCGTGACGATCGCGCTGGCGACCGCCCTGCAGGAGTCGGGGCTGCGCAACATCGAGCACGGCGACCGGGACTCGCTGGGCCTGTTCCAGCAGCGCCCCTCGCAGGGCTGGGGCACCGACGAGCAGATCATGGACCCGTCGTACGCGGCGGGCATCTTCTACGCGCATCTGGCCAAGGTGCCGGACTACACCGCTCTGCCGCTGACGGTGGCCGCGCAGCGGGTGCAGCGCAGCGGTTACCCGGAGGCGTACGCCAAGCACGAGCGGGACGCCACGCTGCTCGCGGCGGCCCTGACCGGACAGGCCGCGGCCACGCTGACCTGCGACGGACGCCCGGAGCGCACCGCCTCGGCGACCGGTCCCGACGCGGTACGGGACGCGCTGGTACGCGACTTCGGGCGGGACGCGCTGCAGGAGACCGGCGCGGTGGTGGGCGGGACGCCCGTGCCGTCGCCGTCCCCGTCGCCGAGCGTGACCGCGACCGCGCACGGGCGGACGGTGACGGTTCCGGTGCGCCAGGGCGGCGGGAGGACGGCCACGACCGAGCGTGGCGAGAGGGCGCGGGGCTGGCAGCTGGCCGAGTGGGCGGTCGCCAACTCCTCGGCGCTGCACATCGAGCGGGTGTCGTACGCGGGGCGGGTGTGGACCGCGGGGAGCGAGAGCGACGCGTGGCGGGCGGCCGGTTCCGAGGGGGCCGGCGGGGCGGAGCAGTCCCTGGGGTCGGTGCGGATCGTGACCCGGCAGTAGACCGGACAGGAGACCGGACAGGAGTACGGCCGCTCACTCCGGCGGGTTGCGCGGCGCGGCGGCGCCCGGCCGTCCGGGCGGGTGCGGCACGAGGCGCGGAACCCCTTGGCATTGCAGGGCCGGAAGGATTCTGCACGCGGGCGGCCGGACGTTCTTTGCCCGTTTTTATCCACACCTGATAATGCGATGCGTTATCCATTCTTTACCTGAGGCGTCCGCAACCTTCGCGGGCTTCGAGCGGTAGTCACGGCGTCCGAGCCGGACACGGTTCCCGGACACCCAGACCGTTCTCTCCCGTCGAATGGAGCATCATGTCCCTCCCTCTGACCCGCCGTATCGCCCGTGCCGCGCTGCTCGTCGCAGCGGGAGCGGCTGCCGGGGTCGGTGCGGCCGGCTCCGCCGGAGCGGCCACGAATCTGCCGGCGGCCACCCCGAACCTGGGCGGTCTGACCGCCCTGGACGCCGCGCACGCCGGCAACACCGTCGACGGTGTCGCGCAGGGCGCCACCTCGCTCGCGGGCCACGCGGGCGGCAAGGCGGTCGAGCAGACCGTGCCGGCCGCGGGCAAGACCGGCGGCGGCGCCGTGAAGAAGACGACGCCCGTGGCGCAGAAGGCCGCGGGGGACGCGGCCGGGACGGCCGGGAGTGTCCTGGGGGACACCGCCTCCGGCGCGACGAAGGGCGGGCTGCCGACGGACTCCCTCACCAAGGGCGGCCTGCCGACGGACTCCCTGTCGGCCAAGGGGCTGCCGCTGGGCGGCTGACCCACGCCGCACACGCCGACGGGGCCCAGGCAGTCTCCTGGGCCCCGTCGGCCTTTGTGTACGCGGTGCCGGCCTCGGCGGGCGCCGGCGGCGCCCGGCCGCGTCACGCCGTCAGGCGGGCGACCGCTGCTCGTACGCGCTCGTCCGTCGCCGTGAAGGCGACGCGGACGTGGTTCTCGCCGGCCGTGCCGTAGAAGTCGCCCGGTGCCACCAGGATGCCCCGCTCGGCGAGGTCGGCGACCGTGGTCCAGCAGGACTCGTCCCGGGTGGCCCACAGGTAGAGGCTGGCCTCGCTGTGCTCGATGCGGAAGCCGCGGGCGAGGAGGGCCGCGCGCAGGGCCTCGCGGCGGGCCGCGTAGCGTTCGCGCTGCTCGTGGACGTGGGTGTCGTCGGACAGCGCGGCCACGACCGCCGCCTGGGTCGGCGCGGAGGTCATCATGCCGCCGTGCTTGCGGATCTCCAGCAGCGGGCCGAGGACCGCCGGGTCGCCGGCGGCGAAGGCCGCGCGGTAGCCCGCCAGGTTGGAGCGCTTGGAGAGGGAGTGGACGGCCACGATGCCGTCGTACGAGCCGCCGTTGACGTTCGCGTGCAGGACGGAGACCGGGTCGGCCTCCCAGCCCAGCTCCAGGTAGCACTCGTCGGAGAGGACGAGGACGCCGTGGGCGCGGGCCCAGGCGACGATGTCGGTCAGCTCCTGCTTCGACAGCACCTTGCCCGTCGGGTTGGACGGGGAGTTCAGCCAGAGCAGCTTCAGGTTCGACGGGTCCAGCTCGCGCGGGTCGTCGTAGACCTCGTGGTCCGCGCGGGCCAGGCGGGCGCCGACCTCGTAGGTGGGGTAGGCCAGGCGCGGGTAGGCGACCCGGTCGCCGGGGCCGAGGCCGAGCTGGGTCGGCAGCCAGGCGACCAGTTCCTTGGAGCCGACGACCGGCAGGACGTGGTGGTGGGTGACCCCGCGGGCACCGAGGCGGCGCTCCAGCCAGCCGGTGATCGCGTCGCGCAGGGCGGGGGTGCCCCAGACCGTCGGGTAGCCCGGGGAGTCGGCCGCGTCGATCAGGGCCTTCTGGACCAGGTCGGGGACCGGGTCGACCGGGGTGCCCACGGAGAGGTCGACGATGCCGTCCGGGTGGGCCGCGGCCGTCTTCTTGTACGGGGCCAGCTTGTCCCAGGGGAAGGCGGGGAGCCGGTCGGAGACTGCGGACACGGGAATCGGGCTCACTTTCGTACGGTGCGGCAAACGCCTCGGTCCCGTGCGGCGGTGATCGGGGTGATCGGGGCCGTACGGGACCGAGGCGGCGCGTTCGCGGGCGGCCGCCTGGCGCTTAGACGGTCACTCGCCCTGCGGCGGCAGCGCGGCGACGAAGGGGTGGTCGCGCTCGATCAGCCCCAGCTTGCTGGCACCGCCGGGCGAGCCCAGCTCGTCGAAGAACTCGACGTTCGCCTTGTAGTAGTCCTTCCACTCCTCCGGGACGTCGTCCTCGTAGAAGATCGCCTCGACCGGGCAGACCGGCTCACAGGCACCACAGTCGACGCATTCGTCCGGGTGGATGTACAAGGACCGCTGGCCCTCGTAGATGCAGTCGACCGGGCACTCCTCGATGCACGCCTTGTCCTTGACGTCGACACAAGGCTGCGCGATGACGTAGGTCACGCTGTCGTTCCTCCTCGATAGGGCGCTGGCGGGCCTCCTCAGGCTCCGCCGCCTGGCGCGCGGGAGCGCGGCGTCGTCGATGCCCGCCCCTAGTATCTCCGTTCCGGAGCATGATCCGAACAGGAGGGGTGAACTGACCGGTGGAATTCTCGGCGAAAGGACGCCTGGAGGTCCGAATCACCCCTGCTGACGTGGGGAAACGGGTCTCTGTACGGCGCTTGGGCGAAACCGGTTCCGGATCGGAGAAGTTCACTGACACGGTGGGTGTTCTCACATCATGGGACGGTGGCGTGCTCATGATCACACGGCGGGACGGGGAACGGGTACGGATTCCGGAAACCACGCTGGTCGCGGGCAAGGTGGTGCCGGCGGCTCCGGCGCGGCGGAGGGGGCCCTCCGCCACGTACCCGGAACTCGCGCACATCGCCGCGCGCGCGTGGCGGCCGGTGGAGAGCGAGCGGCTCGGGGAGTGGGAACTGCGGGCCGCCGTCGAGGAGGTGCCGTGCGAAGCAGGTCCGGCCGGGGTGGTGGTCGGGCGCCGGGCGGGCTTCACCCGGCGGGCCAACAGTGTGCTGCCGCTCGGTGATCCCGGTCTTCCGCTCGACGCGGCCCTGGCGGCCGTACGACGCTGGTACGACGCGCGTGGCCTGCCCGCCTACGTGCAGACCGCGACCGGCGCCGAGGGCACCCAGGAGCTGCTGTGCGCGGAGCTGGAGCGGCGCGGCTGGGTGCGGGAGGTGACCGCCGAGGTGTGGACCGGGGCCCTGGCGCCGGTCGCGGACCGGGCCGCGGGCACGGGGGTGGTCCTGTCCCGGACGGCGGACGAGGCATGGCTCGCGCGGTACCGGCGCAAGGGGGCGAGCGAGGTGGCCCTGCGGGTGCTCGGGTCCGGGCCGTCGGTGTGGTTCGCCTCCGTGCCCGGTGCGGCGGAGGGCGAGCCTCCGGCGGCGATCGGGCGGTGTGTCGTGGACGGGCGCTGGGCCGGGTTCGCCGCCGTCGAGGTGGACCCCGGCCGGCGCCGGCGGGGGCTGGCCGGCGAGGTGATGGCCGCGCTGGCCCGGCGCGCCCTGGACGAGGGCGCCTCGGCGGCCTGGCTCCAGGTGGAGACGGACAACGAGGGCGGCCGGGCGCTGTACCGGGCGCTCGGCTTCCTGCCGCACCACGCCTACCACCACTACCGGGCGCCCGAGGAGCCCGGGTCCGGCCGTCAGCCCGGGGCAGCGCGGGGGCCGGAGGCGACCGCCGGCCCCGCACGCCCGTAGAACCCGCCGTGGAAGGGCATGAGCCTGGCATGCGTCACCCCCATCTGCCGCCCCCGTATCCGCCCCCGCCGGAGCGCTCCGCCGAGCTGCGGCGGCGCTTCGCCGAGGAGGCCCGGTCCGAGCGGCCGGACCTGTCGGCGCTGTGCCTGCTGATCGGCGCGGAGACGGACGGCTCGCTGGACGAGGCCGGCATCGACACCGCGCAGGCGGAGCTGGACCGGCTGGCGGGCGAGCTGCCGTACCGGCCGGGCGGGCCGCGCGCGTGGGCGGAGGCCGTGAGCCGGCTGCTCGGCACCCGCCACGGGTTCCACGGCACACCGGGCGACTACCAGCGCCTGGAGTCCTCCCTGCTGCACGAGGTGCTGCGGCGGCGGCGCGGGCTGCCGATCCTGCTGTCGGTGGTGTGGCTGGAGGTCGCGCGCCGCGCGGGGGCCCCGGTGTACGGGGTCGCGCTGCCCGGGCACTTCGTGGTCGGGTTCGGCACGGCGGCCGAGCAGGTGCTGGCCGACCCGTTCGACGCGGGCCGGGTGCTGACCGGGACGGACGCCGAGTTGCTGGTGGTGGGTGCCACGGGCGCGCCGCTGCACCCCTCGATGCTGGAGCCGGCACCCCCGCTGGAGGTCGTCCAGCGCGTCCTGAACAACATCCGGGCCTGGGCGGCGGCGCGGCCGGAGCGGTCGGACGTCGCGCTGCGGGCCGTGGAGTTGGCGCTGCTCATCCCCTCCCATCCGGCCCGGCTGCGCTATGAACACGGGCAACTGCTCGTACAGCGCGGACAGTTCGTGGCGGGCGCCGAGGAGATGGAGTACTACGCCGACCTGATCGAGGTGGTGGACGAGTCGGCGGCGCGGAAGGTGCGGCAGGAGGCGGGGACGGCGCGGGCGAAGCTCAACTGAGCGGATCCCTCAGAGCCATCCCTTGTCCCGGGCGATCCGTACCGCCTCCGCCCGGTTGCGTACCGCCAGTTTCTGGATGGCGGTCGACAGGTAGTTGCGGACCGTGCCCTGGGAGAGGTGGAGGGCGCGGGCCAGTTCGGCGTTGGTGGAGCCGTCGGCCGCCGCCCGGAGCACCTCGCGTTCGCGCTCGGTGAGCGGGTTCGCGCCCTCGGCGAGCGCGGCGGCGGCCAGCGTGGGGTCGATGACCCGCTCGCCGGTCAGCACCTTGCGGATCGCCTCGGCGAGCTGGGCGGCCGGCGCGTCCTTGACGAGGAAGGCGTCGGCGCCCGCCTCCATGGCGCTGCGCAGGTAGCCGGGCCGGCCGAAGGTGGTGAGGACGACCAGCTTGACCCGCGGGTACTCCCGGTGCACCCGGGCGCAGGCCTCGATGCCGGTGCAGCCGGGCATCTCGATGTCGAGCAGCGCGACGTCCACGCCGTGCGCGCCGACGGCCGCGAGCACCTCGTCGCCGCGCGCGACCTGGGCGACGACCTCGATGTCGTCCTCCAGGCCGAGCAGCGCGGCCAGCGCCTCGCGGACCATCGACTGGTCCTCGGCGAGAAGGACCTTGATCGTGCTCGTCATGCCCCGGATCCTACGTCGGCCGCGGAGTCCGTGGGGACGCGGGCGAGCAGCCGGAACCCGTGCCTGGACCGGCCCGCCTCCAGGGTGCCGCCGGCCTTCTCCAGCCGCTCGGTCAGCCCGGTCAGGCCGTTGCCGGGACCCGTACCGGAACCACCGGATCCGTTGTCCTCGACGCAGAGTTCGAGCACCGGACCGTCCAGGGTCTGGCGGCGCAGCAGCCGGATGGCGCAGCGGTCGGCGCCGCTGTGCCGGACCACGTTGGTGATCGCCTCGCGCAGCGCCCAGGCGAGCGCGGACTCGGCGTCCTCCCCGACGCCGTCGAGGTCGACTTCTGCGGGTGTGTCCGCGACGACTCCGGCGGCGGTCAGGGCGACCTGGGCGCCGGCGAGTTCGGCGGCGAGCCGGGGCCGCCGGTAGCCGGTGACGGCCTCCCGGACGTCGACCAGGGCCTGCCGGCTGACCTGTTCGATGTCGGCGACCTGCCGGGCCGCCTTGTCGGGGTGGTCGGGCAGCATCCGGCCGGCCAGCTCGCTCTTCAGCGTGATCAGCGACAGCGAGTGGCCGAGTAGATCGTGCAGGTCGCGGGCGAGACGGAGGCGTTCCTCGTTGGCGGCCAGCTGGGCGACGGTGGCCCGCGCCTTGCGCAACGCGATGGTGGTGCGCACGAGTTGGCCGACGCCCGTCATCGCGAACCCGATGAGGAGCACCAGCACGACCAGGCCCCGCGCCTCCTTGTTCTCGCCGAGGCGCAGGCCGATCAGGTACATCGCCACGGCGGAGGCCGGGATGGCCCAGTACGCCGCCCGCAGCGGCAGGGTGGCCCCCCACGCGACCGACAGGTAGACGAACAGGCCCAGCCAGGCGCCGCCGAGGGTGTACGCCAGGACGGGGGCGAGCACCCCGAGGATGCCGCCCAGGGTGAGCACCACACGCGGGGCCAACGGCCGGCCCATGTTGCGGTAGACCAGCGTCAGATAGACCCCGACGAAGACGGTGAGACCGGCCGCCCCGGCCACGGTGGCGCCGGTGGAGTGCCCGCCGCTCACCAGGTCCCCGACCGGTGAGCTGAGGAAGACCAGCCAGACCCCGATCCACAGCGTCTTGACGAGCAGCTCGCGCCGGTTGCGGGGCGGCCAGCCCACGGGCGCGTGGTTCGGCATCCCGGTGTGCGGGTCTTCCCTCATCGTGCTCACGCCTTCAGCGTGTCCTTCCGGTACAGCCAGGCCGCGCCGCCCGCGAAGAGGACGAAGGAGACGGCGAGGACGGCGATGTCCTGCGCGTGCGGTGCCTGGCTCTGTTCGATCGCGCGTCCCAGGGCAGCGTACGCGTGGGTGGGCAGCCACCGGGCGATGTCCTGGAGCCACTGCGGGAAGCCCGTGGACGGCATCCACAGGCCGCCGAGGAGCGACAGGCCGAAGTACACGATCATCGTGATCGGGCGCACCGCGTCCCCGGAGGCGAGGTAGCCGATGGCGACGCCGAGCGCGGCGAAGACGAGGCTGCCGGCCCAGATGACCCCGGTGAGCGCGAGCCACTGCCAGGCGTCCAGGCGTACGTCCTTGATCCCGGCGGCGACGGCGAACACCACGACGATGGCCGGCAGGCTCACCACGGCGGCGCTCGCGGTCTTGGCGAGGACGTAGCCGCGCCCGGGCAGCGGGGTCAGCCGCAGCTGCCGTACCCAGCCGCTCTCGCGCTCCTTGGCGATGCGCTCGCTGTTGCCCATCAGGACGGCGGTCAGGGCGCCGAAGGAGGCCATGGAGACCATCAGGTAGGTGGCCACGGTCAAGTCGGTGCCGTCGACCTTCCCGGACGGGCCGGTGCTGCTGGAGAAGATCAGGTAGATGATCGAGGGGTAGAGCACCGAGAAGAACAGGAACTTCTTGTTCCGCAGGGCGCGGGCCAGTTCGAGCTTGATGAGGGCGTTCATGACTGCCGGGCCTCCTCGGCCTCCGTGATGGCGACGAAGGCCTGCTCCAGACCGAGCCCGGCGACTTCGAGATTGCGGGGGTAGAGACCGAGGCCGTACAGGGCGTGCACGGTCGCGTCGGCGTCGGTGGACTGGGCGCGCACGGTCTGGCCGGACACGTCGAGCGAGGTGAGGAAGGGCAGTCCGCGCAGGGCGCCCTCGTCGATGGCGCCCTCCAGGTCGAAGGAGATCCGCCGCGCGCCCGCCTTCGCCTTGATCTCGGCGGCCGTGCCGTCGGCGAGGAGCCGCCCGCGGTGCAGCACCAGCACCCGGTCGGCGATGGCGTCGGCCTCCTCCAGGTAGTGGGTGGCGAAGAGCACCGTACGGCCCTGGTCGGCCTGTTCCCGCATGGTGGCCCAGAAGGCCTGGCGGGCGGTGACGTCCATGCCGGTGGTCGGCTCGTCCAGGATGATCAGGTCGCTGTCGCCGGCGGTGGCCAGGGCGAACCGGACCCGCTGGGCCTGGCCGCCGGAGAGCTTGTCCACCTTGCGGTCGGCGATCTGGGCGATGCCCGCGCGGGCCAGCACCTCGGACACCGGGTACGGCCGCGGGTGCAGCGAGCAGGCCAGCTTGACCAGTTCGGCGACGGTGACCCCGTCCATCAGCCCGCCGCTCTGCAGCATGGCGCCGACCCGGCCGGCGACGATCGCCTCGCGCGGGCCGGTGCCGAACAGGCTCACCGAGCCGCTGTCGGCGTGCTTGAGCCCTAGGAGCAGGTCCAGGGTGGTGGACTTGCCCGCTCCGTTCGGGCCGAGGAGGGCGACGGTCTCGCCCGGGTACAGCCGGAGCGAGAGGCCGTCGACGGCCCGCACGCTTCCGTACGTCTTGGTCACCTGGTCGAACCCGACCACCGGGGTGGTGGTGGCCGGTGCCGCTGTCGTCGTCATGGGTCCATGCTGGCCGGGAGGGCCCGGGGCGCGGCAGTGTCGGGGGTCCTCCGTGCCGGATGACAGATGTCATGCGGCCGGGGTGACGGACGTGCCGAGGGGGCGCCCCCGGGGAGGGCGCCCCTCGAAACAGGCGGCTAGCCGGGGTTGGTGTCGATGACCCCGACCCGCTCGGCCGCCGTCTTGCCGCGCAGCGCCTTGCGCAGGGCGGCGACCACGTCCTGCGGCAGCACACCCCGCTTCCCGGTCGCGGTCTGGATCCGTACGCCGTCGAAGGTGCTGCCGTAGGCCGCCTTGAGCGCCTTCAGGTCGTACGTGTCCACGAGTTTGCCGTCGACCGCCTTGAAGCTGATGATCTTCGGCAGGGACAGCGGGCCGAACGGGATGCTGTGCACCGCGTCGGTCTGCACCCGGACGAGGCCGGACATCGCGGGCTTCGCGAAGTCGTTCATCACCCGGTCGACCTCGGCGTTCGACACCGTGGGCTGCTTGGTGGTGGTCGGCACGGTGACCGGGGCCGCGGTGTCCGTCTCCACCAGCCTGCGGTAGGCCTGTTCGACCGCGTCGGTCGCGCGGCCGGCGTCGATGGCCTGGCCCGCCTTGCCGTAGACGGCCACGGCCTTGCCGGAGCGGAACGTGATGGTGCCGTCGGTGACCGAGCCGGAGCCGCCGCCGGCCTGCTGCAGGGCCGCCTGCAGCTTCTCCTCGTCCACCGGCATGGCCGGCTCGACCACGCGCTTCTGCCCGAAGAGCGAGCCGACGACGTGGACCGGGTTGTAGTCGCTCTTGGCGGCCTCGCTCACCGTGGCCTGGTAGTCGAACTGGAGGCCCGCGTTCCCCGGCGCGAGGCTGACCGTCCTGCCGCCCACGGACAGCTTCAGCGGCTTGTTCACCCGGCTGCCGAAGGCGTCGTCCAGCTTCTTGACGGCGTCGTCACGGGTGCCGCCGCCGATGTCGACACCGAGCACGGTGGTGCCCTTGGGCACGTCGGTGCGGTTCATCAGCAGCCCGGCGCCGTAGGCACCGCCCGCGAGGACGACCACGCCGACGGCGAGCAGCATCAGCTTGCTGCGGCCCTTCTTCTTGGGCTTGGCCGCCTTCTTGGGCGCGGCGGCCTGCTCCGGCCGCGGCGCGGCGGGCGCGGCCGGGCCGCCGGGCTGGGTGCCGAAGGGGGGCTTGCCCGCGTTCGGGACGACCGGGATGCCGCTGGTGACGGTGTGCCCGGAGACGTTGTCGGCGGCCGGGGAGCGGTAGCCGGGCGTGCCGGGCTCCGGGGCCGGCTTCTGCGGGGTGAGGATCGCGGTGTCGTCGCCGAACCCGCCCCCGGGGCCGCGGCCCGCCGGACCGGCGCCGGGTCCGCCCCGGCCGCCGGGACCGCCGGCCGGGCCGTCGAGGTCGGCGATGTCGGTGAGGGCGCTGCGGGCCGGCGGGGTGCTCCGGCCGGGGAAGCCGGCGACCGCCGGGCCGTCGAAGGGCTCGCCCGGCCCCCTGCCGGGGCCGCCGCCGGCGGCCGGCGGGACGAGGGTGCCGTCGCCGGTGACCGGGCCGCCGGTGGGACCGGCCGGACCCTGCGGGCCGCCGGTGCCGCCGTGGCCGCCGGGTCCGTTGAAGCCGCTGGCGCCGCCGGGGCCGCCGTGCCCGTGGGCACCGCCCGTGGCACCGGCGAAGCCGTCGCGCCCGTGCGCGCCGGCCGCACCGCCACCGAAGCCGTCCTGACCGGCGGCACCCGACGCACCGGCGCCGAAGCCGTCCTGGCCGGCACCGTCCGGGTGGCCTTCCGCGAAGTACGGCAGGCCGTCCCGGCGGGGCTCGCCGGAGCCCGCGGGGCCCGGGCGGGAGCCGCCGGACAGCGGGCCCGCGGTCAGCGCCTCGGTCACGTCGAAGGAGCCCGTGCCGCCGCCGTGTCCCGGGGCGACGGGGCCGCCGGTGGCGCCGGGCAGGCCCTTGCCGTTCGAAGCGCCGGAGCGGGGGCCGCCCGGCACGCTCATGGAGCCGACCACACCGCCGGGACGGCCACCGCCGGGGCGCGCGCCGGTGGTACCGGCGGCGCCGGAGGCTCCCGGACCACCCGGACGGCCGCCCGGCACACCGGACGGCGCGGCGGATCCGGCGGATCCCGAGGGCGCGGTGGATCCCGCGGGCGCGGCGGACGCGGCGGAACCCCCGGGGATCCCGGCGCCGTTCGTGCCGCCACCGCCCGGACCGCCCTTGGGGGCCGAGGACTTGCGGGGCGCGAACCAGTCGCTGGTCTTCTCCTCCGCCTGGGCGCCGGACTCCGCCGGGGCCTCGGGGGCGGCAGCGGCGGGCGTCCGGTCGGCCGCGGGCCGCGGCTCGGCGGCGGGCGCCTCGTCCGCGGAGCCCTCGCCGTCCCCGACGGGCTTGCGCATGACGACCGGCGGGATGGGCCGGGACCCGGGGATGTTGATCCGGATCCGGGTCGTCAGCGTGGTCTCGGTCTTCTTCTCCTCCGGGCGCGTGCCCGAACGGCCCGCGCCCGTACCGTCGTCGGAAGCCAAGGGGGTCCCGTACGGCGGCGTGCCGGAGGGGTATGCGGCTCCGCCGCGCCCGTTGGGCCCGGAGGACGGAGTGTCAGTTTCACGACTCAAGGCAGGTTCTCCCGGTTGGCTCCGCCGCCCGTCACGACCTCACGCGGGCAGCTCGGCGGCGCGCACCACCATACTGGCCACTTATGGCGCTTATCCCATGACCGCCGAGGAAACCCACACTGGACTCGCACGTGCGCCGCACGGCGAAGTGGTACGTCACTTGCCAAGTCGGGCTCAGTCGCCGCGAGGTTGCCGTACGGCGCCGATGGTGGCGCAGATCACAGCGAGGGCCATGCCGCCGAGCAGGAAGAGGTAGGAGCCGCCGCCCGCGCCGAACAGGAAGTCGCCCTCCGGGCGCGTGGTGGTGAGCAGGATGACGGCGACGATCCAGCCCGCCGCCGGCGCGACCGCCCCGCCCCGGCTCGCGGTCGCGTACCCCCCGCCGAGGAACAGTCCGGCGGCGCCCGCGAGGGCGAGCAGCAGCCCGCCGGGGAACCAGGCGGCCTGCACCAGGGCCCCGGCGAGGCCCGTGACCGCGCCGAGCAGGAGCAGGCCGAGGTGGGCGAGGGCCCGGCCGGCGGAGGGCGGGCGGAGCGGCTGGGCGAGCAGGGAGCCGTTTCCGCCGCCGCTCACGACGCCTCCCCGGGGCCGAGGTCCAGGCCGGCGAACAGGTCGGTCTCCCCGCGCTGCCCCGGGCCGCGCACCAACTCGTAGTACTCGGTGGTGAACAGGGGCTGGGCGAGTGCGTTGGAGAGCGCGAAGTACGGTTCGGCCACCTCGATCTGGGTGGCGTGGGCGCGCATCGCGGCGGCCTTGGCGGCGGCGTGGGCGGTGCCGTCGACCGCGGCGGTGATCCGCTCGTCGTCCACCACGCCGGGTACGTCGTCCAGGTCGGCGCCCTTGTCGAACGGCAGAGCGGGCAGCTCGTCCCGGAGGCGGGCGAACGCGGCCTCGGCGACGGAGCGCGGGACGCGGTTCCAGTACACCTTGGCGACCGGGTGGCCGCGTTCGGCCGCGAGGTCGACCGCGCGCATGGCGACGCGGTGGGCCTGGATGTGGTCCGGGTGGCCGTAGCCGCCGTGGTCGTCGTAGGTGACGAGGACCTGCGGGCGGACCTCCAGGATCACCTCGGCGAGCAGGCCGGCGGCCTCGTCGAGGTCGGCCTGCCAGAAGCAGTCGGGGTCGTCGTTGTCGGCCAGGCCCATCATCCCGGAGTCGCCGTACCGCCCGGCGCCGCCGAGCAGCCGGACGTCCCCGACGCCGAGCGCGGCGGCGGCCGCGGCCAGCTCGCCGCGCCGGTGGGCGCCCAGCGCCGGGCCCGTCAGGTGCCGCAGCTCCGGCGGGATGACCTCGCCCCGCTCCCCCAGGGTGCAGGTGACCAGCGTCACCCGGGCACCCTCGGCCGCGTACCTGGCCATGGTCGCGCCGTTGTTGATCGACTCGTCGTCCGGGTGCGCGTGCACCAGGAGAAGGCGCCGGGAGGACAGTTCCGTCATGGGGACCACCCTACGAGGTCCCCGTGCCGGTCCCCGGGACGGCGGCCCGGACGGCGGCCGTCAGAACTTGATGCTGCCGATCATGCTGGCGACGTTGGTCGTCAGCTCGCTGATCGTGGGAGCGACCGTCGAGGAGGCGAGATAGAAGCCGAGCAGCATGCAGACGACCGCGTGGCCGCCCTTCAGCCCCGACTTCTTGATCAGCAGGAAGACGATGATCGCCAGCAGCACAACCGCCGAAATCGAGAGTGCCACGGCGGCTCACCTCCAAAGATCCCAGGGACGCGGGTTCTAGATCAGTTGAGCAAATCCATGCAGACGCCAGCAGGTTCATACCCACTCTGCGGTAGTGATCATAACTATCCGTACTCGCGCATCGGTCGGCGCACAGCCGCACAAGGGGGCGCATGGCCAATATGGTCGGGGGTATGACGACCGAGGCTGACTCCTTCCCCCGTCGGTACGCCCGGACCCAGCGGTTCACGCTCGGCGCGCCGCGTGCGTTCACCGTGGCGCCCGACGGTTCGCGTGTCGCGTTCCTGCGTTCCGGCTCCGGCACCGACCGGGCCAACTCCCTGTGGGTACTGGATCTCCCGGAGGGCACGGAGCGGCTCGCGGCCGACCCGCGCGTGCTGCTCCAGGGCGCCTCCGAAGAGCTCTCGGCCGAGGAGCGGGCGCGCCGCGAGCGCAGTCGCGAGGGCGGGGCGGGCATCGTCGGCCTCGCCACCGACGGTGCCGTGGAGTTGGCGTCTTTCGCCTTGTCAGGGCGGCTTTTCACAGCGGAGCTGCGGGCCGGTACGGCGCGTGAACTCCGCGTCCCCGGACCGGTGATCGACCCGCGTCCGTCTCCCGACGGGCGGCACGTCGCGTATGTGGCGGGGGGTGCGCTGAGGGTGGTGGGCGCCGAGGGGGACGGCGACCGGGCGCTGGCAAAGCCGGAGTCGGCGGACGTCTCCTACGGCCTCGCGGAGTTCGTGGCGGCCGAGGAGATGGGGCGCTCGCGGGGCTTCTGGTGGGCGCCGGGGTCGGACCGGCTGCTCGTGGCGCGCGTGGACGACACGCCGGTGCGGCGGTGGTGGATCGCGGATCCGGCCCACCCGGAGCGTGAGCCACTCAACATCCGGTACCCCGCGGCGGGCACTCCGAACGCGGACGTGCGTCTGTACGTACAAGGACTGGACGGGACCCGCACCGAGGTGGTCTGGGACCGTACGCGCTATCCGTATCTGGCGCGTGTGCACTGGTCAGAGGCGGGGGCGCCGCTGCTGCTGGTGCAGGCGCGGGATCAGCGCAGCCAGCTCTTCCTGGCCGTGGACCCGGAGTCCGGGGCCACCCGGATGGTGCACGCCGACGAAGATCCAACTTGGCTGGAACTTTTCGCTGGTGTGCCCTGCTGGAGCCCCTCCGGGCAGCTGGTCCGCATCGCGGACGAGGCCGGCGCACGGGTGCTGACGGTCGG
This sequence comes from Streptomyces sp. NPDC107654, assembly GCF_055639035.1. Lineage (NCBI taxonomy): Bacteria > Bacillati > Actinomycetota > Actinomycetes > Kitasatosporales > Streptomycetaceae > Streptomyces > Streptomyces sp. NPDC107654. The sequence goes on along the minus strand of NZ_JBVKBI010000004.1, from coordinate 389,875 downwards.
CGAACGGCCTTTGACCAGCGGCCAGTTGCACATTCGGGCCGTTCTGGACGTGGGCCCGGAGGACGTACTGGTTTCCGCCTCCTCCGGTCCGGAGGCCGAGGCGCCGGAGATTGGCGAAGTCCATGTGTACCGGGTGAACGAACTGGGCGTGGAGCGCCTGTCGCAGGAGCCCGGCGTGCACTCGGCGGTGCGCTCCGGGAACGTGACCGTCCTGGTGTCCGCCGCACTGGACCGGCCGGGGGCGCGGGCGCAGGTGCTGTGTGACGGGAAAGCGACGACGACTGTCCGGTCGTACGCCGAAGATCCGGGTTTGTCCCCGAGGGTGACCCTGATCCAGGGGGGCGCACGCCGAATTCCATGCGCCGTGCTTATGCCACGGGACTACCCCGATGACACTCCCCTGCCGGTCCTCATGGACCCCTACGGCGGCCCGCACGGCCAGCGGGTGGCCGCCGCGCACAACGCCCACCTGACCTCGCAGTGGTTCGCCGACCAGGGCTTCGCGGTGGTCGTCGCCGACGGCCGGGGCACCCCGGGCCGCTCGCCGGCGTGGGAGAAGGCGGTCCGGGACGACCTGGCGGACGTCGTCCTCCAGGACCAGGTCGACGCCCTGCACGCGCTCGCCGAGCGGTACCCGCTGGACCTCGACCGGGTGGCCGTCCGGGGCTGGTCCTTCGGCGGCTACCTGGCGGCACTGGCGGTGCTGCGCCGCCCGGATGTCTTCCACACCGCCGTGGTCGGCGCGCCGGTCACCGACCTCCGGCTGTACGACACCCACTACCAGGAGCGCTACCTCGGCGACCCGAACGAGCAGCCGGAGGTCTACCGCCGGAACTCGGTGATCGACGACGCGGGGCTGGTCGACCCGGCCGAGCCGCACCGCCCGATGATGATCATCCACGGGCTGGCGGACGACAACGTGGTCGTCGCCCACTCGCTGCGCCTGTCCTCCGCCCTGCTGGCCGCCGGCCGCCCGCACGAGGTGCTGCCCCTGTCCGGGGTGACCCACATGACCCCGCAGGAGACGGTCGCGGAGAACCTGCTCCTGCTCCAGCTGGACTTCCTCCGGCGCTCCCTGCCCCGGCCGGGCGGCCGGGCGTGAACCGCGCCACCGCACAACCGCGTTAACACGCAGGCAACTTCACGGAAGCCGTACCGATATACGGACACGCGAGGCTGGTCAGCGTACGGCCGTGCGGGTGCCGTGTACGGGCCGGGGTGCACCATGTCACCCCGGCCCGTTGCCGTTCGGCCGCGGCTCCTCCGGCGGGACCACCCGCCGCTCCTCGGCGAAGTGGCACGCCGAGGCGTGCGCCGCCGGGCCGGAGGTGTCGCGGAAGGCCTCCGGGACGGCCAGCGCCGGGACCTCCCGGGCACAGCGCTCGCGCGCCTTCCAGCACCGGGTGCGGAAGCGGCAGCCGGAGGGGACGGCCGCCGGGGAGGGCACGTCACCGGTGAGGATGATGCGCTCCCGGCGGTCACGGACCTCCGGGTCGGGAACCGGCACGGCGGAGAGCAGGGCCTGGGTGTAGGGGTGGGTCGGATGGTCGTAGATCTCGCTGTCGCGGCCGGTCTCCACGATCCGGCCCAGGTACATCACCGCGACCCGGTCCGAGATGTGCCGAACGATCGACAGGTCGTGCGCGATGAAGACGTACGACAGCTCGAACTCCGACTGGAGCCGGGCGAGCAGGTTGACCACCTGGGCCTGGACCGAGACGTCCAGCGCGGAGACCGGTTCGTCGGCGACGATGATCTCGGGACGCAGCGCGAGGCCCCGGGCGATGCCGATGCGCTGGCGCTGGCCGCCGGAGAACTGGTGCGGGTAGCGGTTGACGTACTCCGGGTCGAGGCCGACCACGTCCAGCAGCTCCCGCACCCGGCGGCGCCGGTCGCCCTTGGGGGCGGCTTCCGGGTGGATGTCGTAGGGCTCGCCGACGATGTCGCCCACCGTCATGCGCGGGTTGAGCGAGGTGTACGGGTCCTGGAAGACCATCTGGATGTTCCGTCGTACGGCCTTCAGGGCGCGGCCGGACAGCCGGGTGATGTCCTCGCCCTTGAACCGGATGGAGCCGGCCGTCGGACGCTCCAGGTGGCACAGCAGCCTCGCCACCGTCGACTTGCCGCAGCCCGACTCGCCGACCACGCCCAGGGTCTCCCCCCGGCCGAGCGTGAAGTCGACGCCGTCCACGGCCTTCACCGCGCCGATCTGCTTCCCGAAGAGGACGCCCCGGGTCAGGGGGTAGTGCTTGACCAGGCCGCTGACCTCCAGGATCGGCTCAGTGGTCGTGGTCATGCAGGCACTCCCTCCAGAAGTGGCAGGCGCTGCCCCGGCTCTCGTCCACCGCGTACAGCGGGGGCTCGTCGGTGCGGCACACGTCCCGGGCGAGCGGGCAGCGGGGGTGGAAGGAGCAGCCGGGCGGGACGTGCGCCAGGTTCGGCGGGAGGCCCTTGATGGCGTAGAGCTGCTGTCCCTTCTGGTCCAGCCGGGGGACGGAGTCCAGCAGGCCGCGGGTGTAGGGGTGGGCCGGGGCCTTGTAGATGTCGTGGACGGGGGCGGACTCGACGATCCTGCCCGCGTACATCACCGCGATCCGGTCGGCGACGTCCGCGACGACGCCGAGGTCGTGGGTGATGAGGATCAGCCCCATGCGGTACTCGCGCTGCAGTTCCGCCAGCAGGTCCATGACCTGGGCCTGGACCGTGACGTCGAGGGCGGTGGTCGGCTCGTCGGCGATGACGAGCGCGGGTTCCAGGGCCAGCGCCATGGCGATCATGATGCGTTGGCGCATGCCGCCGGAGAACTGGTGGGGGTAGTCCCGCACCCGCTGCGCGGCGGCCGGGATGCGCACCCGCTCCATCAGCTCCACCGCCCTGGCCCGGGCGTCCTTGCGCGACATGCCCCGGTGGACGACGAACATCTCGCCCAGCTGGTCGCCGACGGTCATGACGGGGTTGAGGGCGGACAGCGCGTCCTGGAAGATCATCGCCATCCCGGCGCCCCGGATCCTCCGCCGCTCCTCCTCCTTCAGCGTCAGCAGGTCCCGCCCCTGGAACAGGATCCGCCCGCCCGTGATCCGCGCCGGAGGGGTGTCCAGGATGCCCATCACGGCCTGCGCGGTGACGGATTTCCCCGACCCGGACTCCCCGAGCACGGCCAGCGTCTCCCCCGCGTCCACCCCGAAGCCGACCCCGTCGACGGCGCGCGTGACGCCGTCCCGGGTCCGGAACTCCACCCGCAGGTCCCGCACGTCGAGCAGCATGCCCGCCATCACCTCGCCTCCGCGCGGAAACCGGCACGGACCACGTGACCGGACGCACCACCGGAGCCGGCACCGACACCGACACCGACGCGCCCGGGGAGCACAGCCGGGTGCCTGCCCGCACCACCGCCCCCGGCCCCGGATTCGCCGCACGTGCTTCGCTCTTCCCGCAGCATCCGCGCCGTCACCTCAGCTTCGGGTCGAGGGCGTCGCGGACCGCGTCGCCGAGCATGATGAAGGCCAGCACGGTCACCGCGAGGGCGCCGGAGGGCCACAGCAGGGCGTGCGGGGCGTTGCGGATGTACGGGGAGGCGGCGGAGATGTCGATGCCCCAGGAGACGCTGGGCGGTTTGAGGCCGACGCCGAGGTAGGACAGGGTCGCCTCCAGGGCGATGTAGGTGCCGAGCGCGATGGTCGCGACGACGATGACGGGGGCCACGGCGTTCGGGGCGATGTGCCGCAGCAGAATGCGGGTGTCGGAGGCGCCGAGGGCGCGGGCGGCCTGGACGTAGTCGTGCTGCTTGGCGGTGATGACCGAGCCGCGCGCGATGCGGGAGATCTGGGGCCAGCCGAGCAGCACCATGAACCCGATGACCGGCCAGACCGTAGTGGAGGTCACCACGGAGAGGAGGACGAGACCGCCGAGGACGACCGGGATGGCGAAGACGATGTCGGTGAGCCGGGACAGCACCGCGTCCCAGACGCCGCCGAAGTAGCCCGCCAGGCCGCCGAGCACCGACCCGAACAGGGCCACACCGAGCGTGGCGCACAGGCCGACCGTGACGGACGTACGGGCGCCGTAGACGGTCCGTGTGTAGACGTTGCAGCCCTGTCCGTCGTACCCGAAGGGCGCGCCGGGGCCCGGGCCGTCCTGGGCCTTCGCCAGGTCGCAGGTCAGGGGGCTGCCGGAGGCGATCGCCGAGGGCCACAGGGAGATGAGGACGAGGAAGAGGATGACCAGGGCGGAGAGGAGGAACACCGGGTTGCGGCGCAGGTCCCGCCAGGCGTCGGACCACAGCGAGCGCGCCCGTTCGCCGGAGGCGGCCGGCCCGGCGCCCTCCGGTTGGCCCGGTGCCCCCTCCAGCGTGGTCGCCTCGCTCGCCGCGAGGTCCATCGCGCCGCCCATGCCGGTGCCGGCGATCGCGCGCTCGGGCTCGTACGGCTGCTCAGGCATAGCGGATCCTCGGGTCGAGTACGGCGTACAGCAGGTCCACGAGCAGGTTGGCGACCAGGAAGACGAGGACGAGCACGGTCACGAAGCCGACGACCGTCTGGGTGTTCTGGCGCAGGATGCCCTGGTAGAGCTGGTAGCCGACGCCGTGGATGTTGAAGATCCGCTCGGTGACGATCGCGCCGCCCATCAGCGCGCCGATGTCGGTGCCGATGAAGGTGACCACGGGGATGAGGGAGTTGCGCAGCAGGTGCCGGGTGACGACCCGGCGCCGGGGCAGGCCCTTGGCGACGGCCGTGCGGACGTAGTCGGACCGCTTGTTCTCGGCGATGGAGGTGCGGGTCAGCCGGGTGACGTAGGCGAGCGAGACGGAGGCGAGGACCAGGCCGGGCACGATCAGCTCGTCGAGGGTGCCGCTGCGCACCGACGGCCTGATCCACTGCCATCTGATCCCCAGCAGCAGCTGGAGCAGCAGACCGGTGACGAAGGTCGGTACGGAGATCACGACCAGGGTCGCCAGCAGCACCCCGGTGTCGACCGGCCGGCCGCGCCGGAGCCCGGTCACGACGCCCAGCGTGATGCCGACGACGATCTCGAAGAGGACGGCCACCACCGTCAGCCGGACGGTGACCGGGAACGCCGTCGCCATCAGCTCGGTGACCGGCTGTCCGTTGAACGCCGTACCGAAGTCTCCGGTGAAGACGTTCCCCATGTAGGTGACGTACTGCTGCCACAGCGGCTTGTCGAGGCCGAACTCCCTCCGCAGCTGGGCGGCCGTCGCCGGGTCGCAGGCCCGCTCCCCGCACAGCCCGGCGACGGGGTCGCCCATCACGTTCACCATCAGGAAGATCAGCAGCGTGGCCCCGACGAACACCGGGACCATCTGGAGCAGCCGCCGGGCGACATAGCGTCCCATCGCGGCTCAGCCGACCTTGATCTCGTTGTAGACGGGCACGCTGAAGGGGTTGAGCGCCACGTGGGACAGCCGGTCGGAGTAGCCGGCGCTGCCGTTCTGGTACCAGAGCGGGATGGCGGCCATGGAGTCGCGCACCACCTCCTCGGCCTTCTGGAAGAGGACGACCGCCTTGGCGCTGTCCGTCTCGGCGTTGGCCTGGTTCACCCGCCGGTCGAACTCCTCGTCCGACCACTTGCCGTCGTTGGAGGACGCGCCCGTGTAGTAGAGCGGCTGGAGGAAGTTCTGGATGAGCGGGTAGTCCATCTGCCAGCCCGCGCGGAACGGACCGGTCATCTTGTGCCGCCCGAGCTGGTTGCGGAAGTCGGCGAAGGTGCCGACGGGATTGCCGACGCAGGCCTTGTCGTCGCCCAGCGCGTTGTTGACGGAGTTGCACACCGCGTCGATCCACTCCCTGTGCGAGCCGGTGTCCGCGTTGTAGGTGAGGCTGAGCCGGCCGCCGGGGATCCCACCCCCCTCCTTGATCAGCTTCTTCGCCCGGGCGGGGTCGTAGTCGCAGGCCGTGCCGCACAGCCCCGCCTTGTAGCCGCCGGCCGTGCCGAGCACCGGGGAGGTCCAGTCGGTGGCCGGGGTCCGCGTCCCGCGGAAGATCGTGTCGGTGATCTGCCTGCGGTTGATCGCCATGGACAGACCGGTGCGGACCTTCTCCATGCCCGGCCGGTTCCAGGCCTTGTCGTAGTAGGGGAAGGCGAGGGTCTGGATGATGCCGGCCGGCGTGTTGATGTAGCGGTCGCCGAGGTCCCCCTTGACGTTCTTCAGCTGGGCGGCGGGGATGTCGTCCACGAGGTCGAGGTTGCCGGCCAGGAGGTCGGTGTAGGCGGTGTTGCTGTCGGTGTAGACGAGGAGGGTCACGCCGTCGTTCCGCGCCTTGTCGGGGCCCGGGTAGCCGTCCCATCTCCTCAGGTACATCTGGGCGCCCTTCGTGTAGGACGCGATCGCGTACGGCCCGTTGCCGACCGGCTTGTTCACCCAGGCCGCGTGGTCGGTGAAGAACAGCCGGGGCAGCGGGGCGAAGGCGGCGTAGCCGAGGGTGTCGGGGAAGCCCGAGAACTTCTGGTTGAGCCGGACGGTGAAGGTGTGGTCGTCGACGACCCTCAGTCCGGAGAGCGTGTCGGCGCGCTGCCCGCCGCTGTCGGGGTGGACCTGGTCGTACCCGTCGATGTAGCCGAAGAAGTAGGCGTTCTTCTGGTTGTTGCGCAGACTCGCCCCGTAGTTCCAGGCGTCCACGAAGGACCGGGCGGTCACCTGCTCGCCGTTGGAGAAGGTCCAGCCCCGCTTGATCCGGATGGTGAAGTTCCGCGAGTCCCGGGTCTCGATGGACCGGGCGAGCCAGTCCTGGGCCCGGCCGGTCCTCGGGTCGTACTTCTTCAGCCCGCGGAAGATCATGTCGAGGACCTTGCCGCCCTGGACCTCGTTGGTGTTGGCCGGCTCCAGCGGGTTCTGCGGATCCCCCCAGGAGGAGGTGAGCACGGCCCCGCCGTTCCCGCCCCCGCTCCAGCCCGCGCCCCCGCAGGCGGTGGCCGCGAGCGCCGTCACCACCGCGCCGACGGCCCATCGGACGTGCGCGCTGCCCCGCATGGCGTGCCTCCTCCCTGAGCCGGGACCGACTTCCGCCCCTGAGCGGAGACCGACTATCGGTCATATAGACACATACCGTGCATATTTCATGCACACCGCCTGATTGAGCCATCTTCAGAGGGGCAGGTCATCCGAATGCAGGCACGACCCGCCCGTCGCACTGATGATCTTGGGCGCCGGGCGCAATAGATCTTCACGCAACGATGCTGAAACGTTGGATTGAGACGCGGCGATGTACGCATTTCGATACTCCACCGTCCGCATATCGAACTCCTTGCCCGTTTAGCCCCATTGGCCCGATGTGAAGCACGGATTGATTACGGCGTGCTACCCGCGTAGCTACGGAACGATCAAGGGAGAGCAAAGAAGGTAAAGAGAAAACCAAGGCGGTCGAGAATTTATTGACCTTGAATGAATTGCGTTGAAAAAGTCCGGCGTAGCCCGTAGGGGAGCGCCCTGCGGAGCCTTGACCCACAAGGCACGGAGCATCATGACCCCCGCAACCCCTTCCCCGGCCGCCCCACTTGAGGTGGCCGACGAGGACAGCGCCGCACCGGCGAAGCTCGGCACCCCCAAGGGCAGCGAAAGCCGCTCTCCGGGACGGCTGGCCTGGACCCGCTTCAAGCGGGACCGGACGGGCGTCATATCCGCCTTTGTGGTGATCTTCTTCTTCGCCATCGGCATCCTCGCGCCGCTCATAGCCAAGCTGTACGGCAAGGACCCGTACACGACCTACGGCATGAACACCCCGGGCCTGCTGAACGAGTTCAACTTCCCCATCAAGCCCAACGGCGGCATCAGCTCCGACTTCTGGTTCGGTGTCGAGCCAGTGCTCGGCCGGGACGTCTTCACCTTCCTGCTCTACGGCATCCGCAACTCGCTGCTGATCGCGGCGGTCGCCGCACTTCTGACGACCCTGCTCGGCGTCGTCATCGGCATCACCGCCGGCTACCTGGGCGGCAAGACGGACTACCTCGTCAGCCGCGTGATCGACATCCTGCTGGCGTTCCCGCAGACACTGTTCTTCATCGCCTTCTGGCCCGTGGTCATGGCGATCTTCGTGTCGCCGGAGGAGAACACGCCGGTCTGGCTGATCGTCACCAGCCTCATCCTGGTGATGACGGCCTTCGGCTGGGCCTCCATCGCCCGACTGCTGCGCGGCGAGGTCCTCGCCCTGCGCGAGCGGGAGTTCGTCGAGGCGGCCAAGGTCACCGGCGCCTCCCCGGCCCGCATCATCTTCAAGGAACTGCTGCCCAACCTGTGGACGCCGATCCTGATCCAGTCCACGCTCCTGCTCCCCACGTACGTCACGGCGGAAGCGGGCCTCGCCTTCGTCGGCGTCGGCCTCTCGGACCCCACCCCCGACTGGGGCGTGATGATCCAGAACGGTGCCAAGTACTACCAGGACGACATCACCTTCATGCTCTTCCCGGGTCTGTCGATGGTGATCTTCGTGGTCGCCTTCAACCTGCTCGGCGACTCGGTCCGCGACGCCCTGGACCCCAAGACCAAGCGCTGACGCGTCATCCCCGGCCACGGCGACGGGGCCCGGCCGGGGTCCAGCACCACTTCGTTCCTTCAGCAGAACAGGCCAGCCATGTCCTTTTCCCGCAGAAACTTCCTGATCGCCACCTCTGTCGCGGCCGCGGGCAGCACGGTGCTGTCCGCGTGCAGCAGCGGTGACGCGGGCGGCAGCGGCACCCCGAGTGCCGGCGCCACGGAGTACACCGGTGCCAAGGTCACCGTCGGCACCGCGGCCGACTCCACCGGCCCGGCCCCGGAGATCCCCGGCGCGAAGACGGGCGGCACGATCCACGGCCTGGCCCCGGACGACTTCTCGCACCTGGACCCGCAGCGCATCTACTACGCGTACAACTCCACCGTCGCGCTGCTGCTGCACCGCTGCCTGACCGGCTACAAGATCGACGCGTCGGGCAAGCAGAAGCTGGTCGGCGACCTGGCCACCGACACCGGCAAGGCCTCCGACGACAACAAGACCTGGACCTTCACGCTGAAGGAGGGTCTGAAGTGGGAGGACGGCAGCGAGCTGACCGTCGAGGACGTCCGCCACGGCTTCGAGCGTGCCTGGGCGCCGTTCGTCACCGAGGGCGCCGACTACGCCCAGCGTGCGCTGACCGGCAAGGGCGGCAAGTGGCGTGATGCGTACGAGGGCCCGTACAAGGGCAAGCACCTCGACTCGATCGTCACCGACAAGGCCAAGCGGACCATCACCTTCAAGCTGGCCGAGTCCAAGCCCGACTTCAACTTCACCCTGGCCATGCACTCCTACGCCGCGGTGCCGGTGAAGCTGGACACCAAGGAGAAGTACGACAAGAAGCCGGTCGCCGCCGGTCCGTACAAGATCAAGGCCCACACCACCGACAAGTCGATGGTGCTGATCCGCAACAAGCACTGGGACCCGAAGACCGACTCGATCCGCAACGCCTACCCGGACGGCTTCGAGTTCCGCTTCGGTGTCGAGACGCTGGACGGCGTGGACCGCCTCATCGCCTCCCAGGGCGACGACGCCTACGGCGTCTCCATCTACAAGGGTGTGCCCGCCGAGCGCATCCAGAAGGTCCTCACCGACCCGGACCTGAAGAAGCGCACCTTCAACGGTCTGATCACCGGCACCTACTTCTACTGGATCAACACCAAGCGCGTCACGGACCTCAAGGTCCGCCAGGCCCTCATCCACGCCTGGCCGCTGCAGCAGATCCGGCAGGTCTACGGCGGCCCGTCCGCCGGTGACTTCGCGACCTCGATCCTCAGCCCCGACATCATCGGCTACGAGAAGACCGATGTGTACAACAAGCTGAAGAAGCCGCAGGGCGACCCGGAGGCCGCGAAGAAGCTGCTGAAGGAGGCCGGCAAGGAAGGCCAGAAGATCGTCTACGCCTTCCCGAACGACCCGACCTACAACAAGACGAAGGTCGTCATCGAGAACGCCCTGAAGGCAGCGGGCTTCACCCCGGTCATCAAGCCGCTGGAGTCCACGGCGTACTACGACCAGATCCAGCAGATCGACAACAGCTACGACGTGATGTGGGGCGGCTGGTCCCCGGACTGGCCCACCGCGTACACCATGGTCCAGCCCCTGTTCGACGGCGACGCGATCGGCAACGGCAAGAACAACGTGTCGCAGACCGACGTCGACTGGATCAACGAGGCCATCAAGAAGAACGCCGTCATCCCGGACCAGCAGGAGGCCGGCAAGGCCTGGGCCGCCCTGGACAAGAGGATCATGGAGGAGGTCGCTCCGATGATTCCCGAGACGTTCCAGCGTCGCTTCTACGTCTACGGCAACAAGGTCGGCGGCGCCCAGTTCGACCCGAACTTCTCCGCGACCCTGCTGTACAAGACCTTCGTCAAGGCCTGACGTACGGCCCCCTAGGCGGGGCGGCACAGGTGCCGCCCCGCCGTCTCACCCCCCTACGGCATCCGTCAGGAAATCCCAACTGCCATGTTCCGCTTCCTCGTTCGCCGGATCCTCGGCGCCGCGGTGATCCTGCTGATCATCAGTGCCCTGGTGTTCGTCCTGTTCTACGCCGCTCCGCGCGACCCCGCCCGCATCGCGTGCGGCAAGGTCTGCACCCCTGAGACCCTGGCCCTGGTGCGGAAGAACCTGGCGATCTCCGACCCGCTCCCGTTGCAGTATTGGGAATGGCTCAAGGGCCTGTTCGTGGGGCGGGACTACAGCTCGTTCGGACACTGCGACGCTCCCTGCCTGGGCTTCTCCTTCCAGAGCCGCGAGCCGGTGCTGGACACCATCCTGGACCGCTTCCCCACCACCGTCTCCCTGTCCCTGGGTGCCGCTGTCGTCTTCCTGATCTTCGGCGTCGGCACCGGCATGCTGGCCGCCGTCAAGCAGGGCAAGCCCCTGGACAAGATCGCCAGCTCCGCCTCGCTGGTCGCGTCCTCGATGCAGATCTACGTCGTCGGTGTCTTCGCCACCTACCTCCTGGTCGACCAAATGCACCTGCTCGACCGGGCCAACTACACGCCGTTCACGGACAATCCGGGCAAGTGGTTCTCCGGCCTGCTGGTGCCGTGGCTGGTGCTGTCGCTGATCTTCACCGCCAACTACACGCGTATGACGCGCTCCCAGATGGTCGAGTCGCTCAGCCAGGACTACGTCCGCACCGCCCGCGCCAAGGGCCTGTCCCGCCGCAGGGTGTTCTTCCGGTTCGCCTGGCGCGGCGCCATGGGCCCGATCGTCACCATCTTCGGCCTCGACCTCGGTGTGCTGCTCGGCGGCGCGATCATCACCGAGTCGACCTTCAGCCTCCAGGGCCTCGGCATGCTCTCGGTGAAGGCGGTCCAGAACAACGACCTGCCGGTGCTGCTCGGCGTCGTGCTGGTCGCCGCCGGCGCGATCGTCGTCTTCAACATCATCGTGGACACCGTCTACGCCCTGATCGACCCGCGCGTGCGCCTCGCTTAAGGAGAGACCCATGAGCACCCCCTTCCTCTCCGTCCGCGACCTCAAGGTGCACTTCTCCACCGAGGACGGCATCGTCAAGGCCGTCGACGGGCTCTCCTTCGACCTGGAGAAGGGCAAGACCCTCGGCATCGTCGGCGAGTCCGGCTCCGGCAAGTCCGTCACCAACATGGCGATCATGGGCCTGCACGACCCGCGCAACACCGCCCTCGACGGCGAGATCCTGCTCGACGACAAGGAGCTGATCACCGCCACCGAGAAGGAGATGGAGCGGCTCCGCGGCAACAAGATGTCGATGATCTTCCAGGACGCGCTGGCCTCCCTGTCGCCGTACCACACGATCGGCGCGCAGATCGGCGAGACGTACCGGAAGCACACCGGCTGCACCAAGCGCGAGGCCCGGGTCCGCGCCATCGAGATGCTGCGCCGGGTCGGCATCCCGCAGCCGGACACCCGGGTGGACGACTACCCGCACCAGTTCTCCGGCGGTATGCGCCAGCGCGCGATGATCGCCATGGCGCTGGTCTGCGACCCCGAGCTGCTCATCGCCGACGAGCCGACCACGGCCCTCGACGTGACGGTCCAGGCGCAGATCATGGACCTGCTGAAGGACCTCCAGCAGGAGTTCGGCACCGCGATCATCTTCATCACGCACGACCTGGGCGTCATCGCGGACATCGCGGACGACGTGCTGGTGATGTACGGCGGCCGGTGCGTGGAGCGCGGGACGAAGAAGGAAGTCCTGAGCGACCCGCAGCACCCGTACACGCTGGGGCTGCTCGGTTCGATGCCGGCACTGGACGGACCGGTCGACGTACCGCTGTCGCCGATCCCCGGCTCGCCGCCCTCGCTGCTCAACCCGCCGTCCGGCTGCCGCTTCCACCCCCGCTGCGCGTTCGCCGACAAGGTGTCCGGCGGGCGCTGCTCCAGCGAGCGCCCCGCGCTGGAGGTCACGGACGGCCGGGGTGCGGCCTGCCACCTGACGCCGGAGCAGAAGCGCGAGTTGTTCACCGACTACGCCGCCGGCCGCACCCACTGACGGATTTCAGACGGGACTTCACCACCATGAGCAGCACCACCCCCCTCCTGGACGTCTCCGGGCTCACCAAGCACTTCCCGATCAAGGGCGGCTTCCCCATCAAGCGGACGGTCGGCGCCGTGCAGGCCGTCGACGGCCTGGACTTCCAGGTCGCCGAGGGCGAGAGCCTGGGCCTCGTCGGCGAGTCGGGCTGCGGCAAGTCGACCACCGGCCGGCTGATCACGCGCCTGCTGGAGCCGACCGGCGGCCGGATCACCTACCGCGGCCAGGACATCACGCATGCCGGCCGCAAGCAGCTGGCGCCGATCCGCTCCGAGATCCAGATGATCTTCCAGGACCCGTACGCCTCGCTGAACCCGCGGCAGACGGTCGGCAAAATCATCGCGGGCCCGATGGAGATCAACGGCATCACCCCGCCCGGCGGCCACGAGAAGCGCGTGCGCGAACTCCTGGAGACCGTGGGTCTGAACCCGGAGCACTACAACCGCTTCCCGCACGAGTTCTCCGGCGGCCAGCGCCAGCGCATCGGCGTCGCCCGGGCGCTCGCCCTGGAACCGAAGCTGATCGTGGCGGACGAGCCGGTCTCGGCTCTGGACGTCTCGATCCAGGCGCAGGTGGTCAACCTGCTCCAGCAGGTGCAGAAGGACCTGGGCATCGCGTTCGTCTTCATCGCCCACGACCTGGCGATCGTGCGCCACTTCTCCCAGCGCGTCGCGGTGATGTACCTGGGCAAGATCGTGGAGATCGCCGACCGCGACGACCTGTACAACAACCCGCGCCACCCCTACACGCGGGCCCTGCTGTCCGCCGTCCCCGAGGCGACGGTGGACGAGGAGCCGAGGGAGCGCATCCGGCTGAACGGTGACGTGCCGTCTCCGATCAACCCGCCGTCCGGCTGCCGTTTCCGCACGCGGTGTTGGAAGGCGACCGAGAAGTGCGCGACGGAGGCGCCGCCTCTGGTGGAGGCGGCGGGCAACAAGCCGGGCCACCTCACGGCGTGCCACTACCCCGAGACGACGGACACCGTCCCCGCTCCGCGCCTCTCCAAGGACGGTCTCACCAAGAACCCCGAGGCGGCGGCCTGACACACCCCTTTCCGTCAGCCGCCCCCTTGCGGAGCGGACTTTCACCGGCCCATTGACCCGAGCCCATGAACGTCCGGTCCCGGGGACGAGGGCCCGCGCCTCCCCAAGGCACGGGCCCTCTTTTTTCTGTGTACGGGGTCCCGCTTTCCTGACACACCGTTCAGCAACCTGTGTCAGACTGCCGCGGTGGTGGATCACGTCTTTGCCGACCTCTCGCTCGCCGCGCTCTACGACCGCCTCAACCCCTGGGGACCGGGGGACGACTTCTACCTCGGTCTGCTGCGGGAGGCCGGGTCCGTGCTGGACATCGGCTGCGGCACCGGTCGGTTACTGCGGCGGGCCCGGGCCGAGGGGCACCGGGGGCGGCTGATGGGACTCGATCCGGCCGCCGCGATGCTCGTCCAGGCACGCCGGGCCCGACCGGACATCGAGTGGGTCCTCGGTGATGTGCGGGTGCGGCGGTGGGAGCAGGACTTCGACCTCGTCGTCATGACCGGGCACGCCTTCCAGGAACTGCTGACGGACGACGACATCCGGACCTGTCTGCACGCCGTCCGCTCCGCCCTCCGCGACGGCGGCCGCTTCGTCTTCGAGACCCGCAACCCCGCCGCCCGCCCGTGGGAGCGCTGGACACCGGACCGCGTACACGACATCACCGCCGCCGACGGCACACCGGTGCGGGTGTGGCACGAGGTCCAGCCCGACGCCCCCGCCCCGGACCGCGTGCACTTCACCGAGACCTACGCCGGCCCCCGCTGGCCCACCCCCCAGGTCCACCACAGCACCCTCCGCTTCCTGGACGCCGCCGCCCTGAACACCTTCCTGACGGAGGCGGGCCTGACGGTGTCCGAGCAGTACGGTGACTGGGCGCGGGGTCCGCTGACTCCGGCGTCCCCGGAGATCATCACGGTGGCCGGGCGGGCCTGACCGTCAGGTCCGCCAGGCGGCATCCCCGTGCCGAGCGACCTCCTGACGCGTTCCTGACCGGAGTCACGGGGATGGGCCGTCAGCTGTGCCCCAGTACGTTGACCACCCGCCCGCTGGGATCGCGGACGAAGAACCGGCGCACGCCCCACTCCTCGTCCTGCAAGGGGTGGATGATCTCCGCACCGCTCGCCCGCATGACCGCGTAAGCCGCGTCCACGTCGTCCACCTCGACGCTCAGGTCGGGGGTGACAGACGCAGTCTTGTCGCTCGTCATCACGCTGATCTGCGCTCCCGGGCTGGACGGGGACGCAAGCGTCATGATCCAACCGTGGTTCATGACCTCCTCGAAACCCAGCAGGCCGTAGAACTCCCGGCTCTCCCTGGCGGCTTCCGACCGGATGTTGGGCACGACACGGCGAACGGCCATCTACTACTCCAATCAGGAAGGAAGGTGCCGCACACACTAGCCCCGGTCGGCCTGGCCCTCCTCCAACGCCGACAACGCCGGATCCAGCACGATGTCCTCCTCCCGGGCCTCCGTCGTCGGGTCCTCCGGGAAGTGGCAGGCCGTCAGGTGGGCGGTGCGGTTGCCGGAGAGCTGTACCAGCGGCGGTTCCTCGGTCGCGCACCTCTCCTGGGCCTTCCAGCAGCGGGTGCGGAAGCGGCAGCCGGAGGGTGGGGAGATGGGGGACGGTACGTCGCCGGCGAGGCGGATGCGCTCGCGCCCGGCCGTCTCCCCCTCCGTCAGGGTCACCTCGGGGACGGCGGACAGCAGGGCGTGGGTGTAGGGGTGGCGCGGGCGGGTGTAGATGGAGTCGCGGTCGCCCACCTCGATGATCTTTCCCAGGTACATGACGGCCACGCGCTGGGAGAAGTGGCGCACGATCGCCAGGTCGTGGGCGATGAAGACGAACGCGATGCCCAGGTCCTTCTGGACCTGCTGGAGCAGGTTGACCACCTGCGCCTGGATCGAGACGTCCAGAGCCGAGACCGGCTCGTCCGCCACGATCAGCTTCGGCTCCAGCGCCAGGGCGCGGGCCACGCCGATGCGCTGGCGCTGGCCGCCGGAGAACTCGTGCGGGAAGCGGTTGTAGTGCTCCGGGTTCAGACCCACGGTCTCCAGGAGTTCGCGTACGCGCTTCTCGTGGCCGCCGGGCGGGTTGATGCCGTTGATCTCCATCGGACCCGCGATGATCTTGCCGACCGTCTGCCGCGGGTTCAGCGACGAGTACGGGTCCTGGAAGATCATCTGGATCTCGGAGCGGATCGGGGCGAGTTGCCTGCGGTTCGCGTGGCTGATGTCCTGGCCGCGGTAGGTGATCGTGCCGCTGGTGGGCTCCAGCAGACGGGTGATGAGCCGGCCGGTGGTCGACTTGCCGCAGCCCGACTCGCCGACCAGGCCGAAGCTCTCCCCCGCGTGCACGGTCAGGTCGAGGCCGTCGACGGCCTGGACCGCGCCGACCGTACGGCGAATGGGGAAGCCGCCCTTGACCGGGAAGTGCTTGACCAGGCCGGAGACCGCGAGCAGCGGCTCCTGTACCGCGTCCGCGGGGGTCTCCTGAGTGGTGGGGAGGACCAGGTCCTCTTTCATGGCGGTTGTCCTCCTAGCCCAGTCGGGGCCTGATCTCTTCGACGAAGATGGTGCGTTTCTGCTCCGTGCCGAGATGGCACGCCGAGGAACGGTCCGGTGCCGGTGCCAGGAGCGGCCGTTCGGTGACGCAGCGGTCGCCGCCGACGCGGTCCCGGAAGGTGCACCGGGGGTGGAAGCGGCAGCCGGACGGCGGGGTCAGCAGGGAGGGCGGGGCGCCCGGGATCGGGGAGAGCGGGGTGCCGAGGTCGGAGTCCAGCCGCGGCATGGAGTTCAACAGCCCCCACGTGTACGGGTGCTGCGGTGAGCGCAGGACCTCGTCCACCGTGCCGCGCTCCACCGCCCGGCCCGCGTACATCACCATGATGTCGTCGGCCATGTCGGCGATGACGCCGAGGTCGTGGGTGATGAAGACGATCGCCGTGCCGAACTCCCGCTGGAGGTCCTTGAGCAGGTCCAGGATCTGGGCCTGGACCGTCACGTCGAGGGCCGTGGTCGGCTCGTCGGCGATCAGCAGGTCCGGGTCGCAGACCAGCGCCATGGCGATCATCGCGCGCTGGCGCATACCGCCGGAGAACTGGTGCGGGTAGTCGCGGGCGCGCTCCTTGGGATGGGGGATGCCGACCTTGGCGAGCATCTCCACGGCCCGTTCCCAGGCGGTCTTCTTCGAGGCGCCGGTGTGCTTCATGTACGGCTCGGCGATCTGCCGGCCGATGGTGTAGAAGGGCGACAGCGCGGTGAGCGGGTCCTGGAAGATCATCGCCACCCGGTTGCCGCGGAGCTTCTCCATCTCCTTCTCGGTGGCGGTGATGAGTTCCTTGCCGTCGAGGACGATCTCCCCGTCGACCGTGGTGAACAGCGGGTCGTGCAGCCCGAGGATCGTCAGGTTGGTGACCGACTTGCCCGAGCCGGACTCGCCGACGATGCCGAGGGTCTTCCCGCGGTGCAGGTCGAAGGAGAGCCCGTCGACGGCCTTGACGGGTCCGTCCTCGGTGGAGAACGTCACCTGGAGATCGCGCACCGAGAGGAATCCGTCCGGCCCGGTCGGGGCCGGTGCGCCCTCGGCCTTGGTCACTGTGGTCACGTGGCTGGTTCTTCCTAGGAGAGCCGGATGCGGGGGTCGATCCACGCGTAGGTGATGTCGGTCAGGATGTTGATGGCGAGGATGAAGAAGGCGCCGAAGAGCATGACCCCCATCGTCAGCGGCAGGTCCTTGTTGACCGCGCCGTCCACCGCGAGCCGGCCGATCCCCTGCAGGGAGAAGGTCAGTTCGGTGACGACGGCGCCGCCCAGCATGGAGCTGACGTCGATGCCGAGCACGGTGACGATCGGGATGAGCGAGCCGCGCCAGGCGTAGCGCAGGAAGACGTACTTGCGCGACATGCCCTTGGCCCGTGCGGTGCGGACGTGGTCCTCGGCGAGCTGTTCGATCATGGAGGAGCGCGCCATACGGGTGTACTGCGCGGTGAAGATCGTGGCCATCACGCACACCGGGATGGACATGCCGACGAACCAGCCGACCGGGTCCTGGGTGAAGGGGACGTACTTGGGGTCCTCCATCCAGCCAGTGCTGTAGACGAGGATGGTCAGCACGACCGGGCCGAGGAAGTAGATCTGGAAGGAACTGAGCACCATGGACGCGCCGGTGGCCACCTTGTCGACCATCGTGCCGCGCCGGTAGGCGGCGATCATGCCCGTGCCGACGCCGATCAGGAGGAAGACGATCGCACCGCCGGCGGTCAGGGTGAGGGTGAGCGGGAACCGGTCCATGATGGTGCTCCAGACCATGTCCCCCGAGTAGAAGGACACCCCGAGGCAGGGCGCCGAGCAGTGTCCGGTCGGGAAGTCGCGGCCTGTCACGATGCCGGACATGAAGTCCCAGAACTGCTGGGCCAGGGGCAGGTTGAGCCCGAGGGCCTCGCGGATGTCCGCCAGCCGCTGGGGCGAACAGTCCTTGCCGCAGGCCAGGGAGGCGTAGTCGGAGGGCGCGGCCACGAAGAGGAAGAAGGTCGCCGCACCGATGAGGAAGAGCGTGACGAAGGCGCCGACCGCGCGCCGGAGGATGAACTGAAGCATGGCGGGCTGGCTGCTCTCTGCGACAGACGGTGGGTGGAGTGCGCTCGGAGCGGGGGCGCGCCCGCTTTCGGGCGCACCCCCGTCGTCAGCCGCGGATCACGACGACTTCAGGTACAGCCTGTTGATGTCGATGAGGCTGGACACCGAGCCGTAGCGGGCACCGCCCACGTGGGAGCCGGAGATCTGGAACTGCTTCGTGTACCACAGCGGAGCCGCCGGGATCACGTTCTCCAGCAGGTAGTGCTGGGCTTCCTTCCAGGTCTTGGCGGCCTCGGTCGGCTGCTGGGTCAGCGCCTTCTTGATGAGGGCGTCGACCTTGTCGTCCTTGACGTGCGAGTAGTTCGAGGAGCCGTCGGCGACCTGCGAGCCGTCGTAGATCGGTGTGACGACCGTGCCAGGGGACGGCCAGTCCTGGCCCCAGCCGGTGATGTAGATGTCGTACGGGTTCTTCAGCTTGCCGATCTGCTCGTAGTAGCTCGCCGAGTCGACCTCCTTGGCCACGACGTCGAAGCCGACCTTCTCCAGCGCGTCCTCGATGGCGACCTTGCGCTTCTGGCCGGCCTCGCTGTTGGGGTAGGCGAAGACGAGCTTCTTCGCGCCGGCCGGGACACCGCCGAGGATCTCCTTGGCCTTGGCGACGTTGCCCTGCGGGGTCTTCAGCCGGCCGTAGGGGTCGTAGCCCGCCTCGTAGCCGGGGAGCGTCGGCGCGAAGTAGTTCGGGGCGACGTCACCGCCGTAGGCGCCGCCCTCGCCGGCGATGAGGGACTTGGAGTTGACCGCGTAGGTGACGGCCTCGCGGACCTTCTTGTCCTTGACCCGGTCGAGGTTGAAGGTCAGCGTCATGACGTAGGGCTGGTACCCCTTGACCGTGCGCTTGCTGGCGTCGGGGTTGTTGATGACGTCCTGGATCTGGGTGGCCTCGACGCCGTTGGTGAGCTGGATGGCGTTCTTGTTGTCGCCCTCGTCGGCGATCAGGCGCTTGGTCTGGGTGGACTCGGTGACGCCGAACTGGATGGTGAAGCCGTCGACGTACTGGTGGCGCACGGAGTCGGTCTTCGGGTCCCAGTTGGTGTTCTTCACCAGCTTCAGGATCTTGCCGGCCTTGTTCTCTGCGATCTTGTACGGGCCGGTGGCGACCGGCTTCTTCTCGTACCGCTCCTTGGTGTCGCCCTTCGCCGGGACCACGGCGTAGCCGGCCATGGCGAGGGTCTGCGGCAGGTCGGGGCGCGGCTGGTCGAAGTGGAAGACGACGGTCTTGTCGTCCGGGGTGTCCAGCACCGAGGCCGGCAGGTGCTTGCCGTCGAAGCCGCCGCCGGGCAGGTCCTTGCGGTAGTCGGCGCCGCTCAGCCAGGTCTGGAGGTAGGTCGGACCGTCGAAGATGAACTTCGCGTAGAGGCGCTCGATGCTGTGCCGGACGTCGGACGACGTGATGGGGTTGCCGTTCTCGTCCTTGATCCCGTCCTTCAGCGTGAACGTCCAGGTCTTGCCGCCGTCGGTGGCCTTGCCGGAGTCGGTGGCGAGGTCACCGGCGACGGACACGTCGCCCTTGTCGTCCTCCTGGAACTGGGTCAGGCGGCGGAAGAGCAGGTTGGCGACCTGGCCGGCGTCGGAGACGTAGATCTGGCCGGGGTCCAGGTGGGACAGGCCCGCTTCCTGGTACACCGTGATCGTGCCGCCGGGTTTGGCGCCGGGCACCTCCTTGGCCGGGCCGGTCGATCCGGCCGCGTCGGCGTAGGTGACCGCCTTCGACTGGACCGCCGCCTCCTTCTGGTCCTTCCTGGAGTCCTTGCCGGACTTTCCGCCCTCGTTCTTGGAGCAGGCCGTGAGAGCGAGGGAGCCGGCCGTAATGGCGATCACGACGGCACGCGCTCCGCGGGCGCGATGAGACATCATGTGGCGAATCCACCTACCTGTCGTTGTTATCCGTGAGATCTGCCGGGCGCCGGCCGGCTGGGGCCGACGGGGGCGGCAGCCACCCCCCACCCAACGGACGACCTATCGCCCGGACTTGGGGTCGAACGCGTCCCGTACGGAGTCCCCGAGGAGGTTGAAGCACAGGACGAAGATCACCAGCGCCACCCCCGGGAAGAACATGAACGCCGGGTCCTGCTCGGCGTACCGCGCGCCGGCGGCGAAGAGACGTCCCCAGTCGGGTGTCGGCTCGACGAACCCGACGCCCGCGAAGGACAGGAAGGCGATGCTGAGGATGGTGCTGGGCAGTTGGTACGTGAACTGCACCAGGATCGGGGTGACGACGTTGGGCAGGATCTCCTTGCGTACGATCCGCCACGGCGAGGCCCCGGAGACCTTGGCCGCCTCCACGAACTCCCTTTCGCGCAGGGACAGTACGGTCGACCGCACCAGCCGGGCCATGCCCATCCAGCCCAGCAGCCACAGCACGATCAGCATGGCCAGGGCGCGGAAGTAGGTCGGTGTCGCCTCGCGGGGATCCACGAAGAACGAGGTCACGACGGGCATGAAGGCGATGAAGAAGAGCTGTTGCGGGAAGGAAAGGAAGAAGTCGGTGCCACGGCCGATCCAGTAGTCCGTGCGTCCGCCGAAGTACCCCCCGATCAGACCGATCACGACACCGGTGACCATGATGAGGGCGGTGATGCCGAGCGCCATGTACAGCGAGGTGCGCATGCCGTACAGCAGCATGGCGTAGAGGTCGCGGCCGTACTGCGGCTCGACGCCGAACCAGTGGTCTCCCGAGACACCCCCCAAGTAGCCGAGCGGAAGCCCGAATTCGTCGAGGACGGGCTTGTCGGCGTAGGTGGGATCCTGGCCGTACAGGGTGTACGGGTCGGTGCCCGGGAGCTTCGCGAGCAGCGGGGCGAGCAGGGCGATGAGGAAGTAGCCGATCACCACCACGGCGCAGATGACGCCCGTGCGGTCGCGTTTGAAGCGCAGCCACATCAGCTGGCCGGGGGACCGGCCCGTGAGCGTGACGGTTTCGGCTGTCGTCTCCGGCCCGGGTGCGCCGTCGACGACGACCGAAGTCCCGCCGCCCTCCATGTCGATAGGACTTGTCACGGTTCGTCCGTTTCACAGGTATGAGTGTGAGAGGTGCCCGCGTACTCCGAGGACGCGCGTGACCGCAGTCGGACGCGCGTAGTTACTGGGGTTCCCTCCTCATGACTTCACGTGTTCACCGATGAGAGGGGGTTTCCGTCCACCCTCCGACACCCCTGACGGAGGGTCAGACACCCCCTGGTGCTCGTGAGTCGGCGCTGTCCCCACAGCGCGAGACCCATTGACCCGAGCGCTACGCGGCTAACTATCTGCCATGGGTCGACTACCGACCACTGCCCGTAGATCTCAATTCAGTCACAGCTCGCCCGTACATCTTCCAAAATCTGGACAAACTGTTCGCCGGAAGAAGGCGCGAAACGGACTTGTTACCTGGCTATCGGGCGCCGATCTCCGCATGTCGGACATGAGCCCCCCGAAAACGGGTTGCAAAAAGCCCGGATGCCCCCGCCGTGGGGACACCCGGGCTCAAGCGCCGTGGAATCAGCTGTGCTTGGCGCGGCTCGCGGAGCGGGCACGCTCACGCTGGTCGAGCACGACCTTGCGGATGCGAACGGCCTCCGGAGTCACCTCGACGCACTCGTCGTCGCGGCAGAACTCCAGCGACTGCTCCAGCGACAGCTTGCGCGGCGGCACGATCGCCTCGAACGAGTCGGCCGACGACGACCGCATGTTCGTGAGCTTCTTCTCCTTGGTGATGTTGACGTCCATGTCGTCGGAGCGGGAGTTCTCGCCGACGATCATGCCCTCGTACACCTCGGTGCCCGGCTCCACGAAGAGCACGCCGCGCTCCTGGAGGTTCGTCATCGCGAACGCGGTGACGGCGCCGGAGCGGTCGGCGACGAGGGAGCCGTTGTTCCGGGTCGTCAGGTTGCCGAACCAGGGCTCGAAGCCCTCGTGGATGGAGTGGCCGATGCCCGTGCCACGGGTCTGGGTCAGGAACTCGGTACGGAAGCCGATGAGACCGCGGGACGGCACGACGAACTCCATGCGGACCCAGCCGGAGCCGTGGTTGGACATGTTGTCCATACGGCCCTTGCGGACGCCCATGAGCTGCGTGACGGCGCCCATGTGCTCCTCCGGCACGTCGATCGTCATGCGCTCGACCGGCTCGTGGACCTTGCCGTCGATCTCCTTGGTGACGACCTGCGGCTTGCCGACGGTCAGCTCGTAGCCCTCGCGGCGCATCTGCTCGACCAGGATGGCGAGCGCCAGCTCACCGCGGCCCTGCACCTCCCAGGCGTCCGGACGCTCGGTGTCCAGGACGCGCAGCGAGACGTTGCCGATCAGCTCGCGGTCCAGACGGTCCTTGACCTGGCGGGCGGTGACCTTGCGGTCCTTCACGGCCGCCTTCGCGTCCGCGCCCTTGCCGGTGCCGCCCCGGCCGACCAGCGGCGAGGTGTTCGTACCGATGACCATGGAGATCGCGGGCTCGTCCACCGTGATCAGCGGCAGCGCGATCGGGTTCTCCGGGTCGGCCAGCGTCTCGCCGATCATGATGTCCGGGATACCGGCGACCGCGCAGATGTCACCCGGGCCCGCCTTCTCGGCCGGCTTGCGGGTGAGCGCCTCGGTCATCATCAGCTCGGAGATGCGGACGTTCTGCACGGAGCCGTCGCGCTTGATCCAGGCGACGGTCTGGCCCTTGCGCAGCTCGCCCTGCTCGACGCGGAGCAGCGCGATACGGCCGAGGAAGTTGTCGGCGTCCAGGTTGGTGACGTGGGCCTGGAGCGGGGCGTCCTCGTCGTAGGTCGGGGCCGGGATGTGCTCCAGGATCGTGGAGAAGAACGGCTCCAGGCTGTCGCTGTCGGCCGGGACCGTGCCGTTGTCCGGCTTGGTCAGCGAGGCGATGCCGTCACGGCCGCAGGCGTAGACGATCGGGAACTCGATCTGCTCCTCGTCCGCGTCCAGGTCGAGGAACAGGTCGTAGGTCTCGTTGACGACCTCGTCGATGCGCGAGTCGGGGCGGTCCGTCTTGTTGATGCACAGGATGACGGGCAGCCGCTGCTGGAGCGCCTTGCGCAGCACGAAACGGGTCTGCGGCAGCGGGCCCTCGGAGGCGTCCACCAGCAGCACGACACCGTCGACCATCGACAGACCGCGCTCGACCTCGCCACCGAAGTCGGCGTGGCCGGGCGTGTCGATGATGTTGATGGTGATCGGGTCCCCGCCGTCCTTGGGGTGGTACTTCACCGCCGTGTTCTTGGCGAGGATCGTGATGCCCTTCTCACGCTCCAGGTCGTTCGAGTCCATCATGCGGTCGTCGACCGAGTCGAGCTGGTGGGCCGCGAACGCGCCGGCCTGCTTGAGCATGCCGTCGACGATGGTGGTCTTGCCGTGGTCGACGTGAGCGACGATGGCGACGTTGCGGATGTCGTGACGCGTTGACAACGCAGTCATAAGCTGCCGTACTCCCGGAATGGTGAGGATCACCCTGCGCGTACGTCCGTGTCGCGCGGGCCCTGCCGGGCTGGACACGCCACGGCCTCACCCCATGGTACGGGTGCGCCGCCGCTGCGGCTCGCCGGGCTACGTCGGCGCAGCTCGGCCCGGCCCCGGACACACCCGGCGCCGGGGGCCGGGCCGCCCCTCCCCCGCGCTCCGCTCAGCCGCGTGGGAGGGACCTGCGCCGCCCTCGGAGCGGCTGCCGGGGGTGGCTCATTTCGCGGGGCTCGGCGACACCTTCGCCCCCTTCTTCAGGAAGCCCATGTCCTCGTAGACCGGCGTCTGGAAGCCGAAGGCCCCCGCGTTGACCACGTTCTTGCGCGCTCCCACCAGCTGGGGGCGCTGGTACAGCGGGATGGAGCCCGCCGACGCCCAGATGTGGGCGTCGGCCTGGCGGATCAGGTCCCGCTCCTCGTCCTCGTCCAGCGTGGTCGCGGCCTGGTCGAAGAGCTGGTCGACCTGGTCGGTACCGACCCGGGTGTAGTTCTGCTCCACGTTCACCGAGCCGTCCGCGGCCGGGACCGGCTTGGCGTAGACGGGGCGGGCGTCGGTCGCCGGGAAGGCGGAGGACGGCCAGGAGTACAGGGCGAGGTCGTAGTCGCCGGCGGCGATGTGGTCCTTGAAGTAGCTCTCGTCGGACACCTTGGTGATCGTCGTGCGGATGCCGACCTGTTCCAGCATCGCGGAGATCCGCTCGGCGACCGAGTTCAGGGTCTGCGAGCCGGGTCCGGAGGGCAGGACGAAGCGGAGCGTGAGGGGCTTGCCGTCCTTGGCGAGGGGGCCGGCCGGAGCGGCGGCCGGGGCGGCCGTGCCCTTGGGGGCGTAGGCGCCGGGCGCGCCGCCGTGCTTGCCCTCCTGGGCGAGGTGCCGGTCGGGGTGCTCGTGCTCGCCGCCGGGGGACTCGTGGTGCTTGCCCTTGCCGTCGGTGCCGCCGTGCCCCCTTCCGTCGCCGTCGGTGCCGCCGGGCGCCCGGCCGTCGTCGTGCCGGTCGTCGTGGCCCTTGTCGTCCTCCCCGACGATGTACTCGCCGTCGTCGCCTCCGTCCGAGACGTCCGCGTCCTGCTTGTTCCGCTTCTCCTTCTCCTGCTTCTCGGGGCCGGCCGCCTTCTCGCCCTTCTTCTCCTCCTTCAGCGGGCCGCCGCGCACCCAGCCGGCGTCGGCGAGCAGCGCCTGCGCCTCCTTGGCGTCCGGGCCGCCGATCGCGCCGCTGTTGTCGGCGTAGGCGGCCTGCCCGGACAGCGCGAGGTGGCTGCCGACGGGTACGGCGGGCAGCCCCAGCGGGGTGAGCACCAGCCGGGCCAGCTCGGTGCGGTCCAGGGCGCGGGCGACGGCCCGGCGGACCCGTTCGTCGGTGAGGGGGCCGGCGGCGCCGTTGAGGGCGAGCTGGGTGTAGGCGGGCTCCAGGGACTTGCGGACCTCGACGTCCCGCAGCTCCTGCTGCTGCTCCAGGTAGCGGGTGATGGCCTTGCGGAGCTTCTTCTTCCCGGCGTGCGCCTGGTCGGAGCCGAGGCCGTGCTCGACCGCCCACGCGCGCAGCTTCTTCACGGAGGTCCTGCCCCCCGCGCCCTGGAGCGGGGTGGCGGTGCCCTTCGTCCGGTGGGCGAGGCCGATCCGCTGGGCGTCGGTGGAGTCGATCTCGGCGAGGTCCACGCTGCCGTCGGCGAGCGCGGTGGCCCGCTTGTCGCGGGCGACGGCGTGCAGCACGATCTGGTTCAGCTTGGCGGGCTTGCCCCACCAGCGCGGGTTGCGGGTGAGGACGACGTCCTTCTTGGCGGTGTCGACCTTCTCCACCTTGAAGGGGCCGGCGGTGACCTTGAGCTTGCGGCGGGCGCCGTCGTTGAAGGCGTCCGGGGTGCCCATGACGTCCTTCGGGTACAGCGGGGAGAACAGCGACTTCCAGTCGGCGTAGGGGCGGGAGAAGGTGACCCGGACCTGGAGGTCGTTGGCGCCGCGCTCGATCTTGGCGATGCGGTCGTAGCCGGCGTTGCGGGCGGTCCAGTAGGCGCTGTTCTTCCCGGACAGGGCGCGCCACTGGGCGACGAAGTCGGCGGCGCCGATCTCCCGGCCGTCGCTCCAGACGGCCTGCTGGTTGAGCTTGTACAGCACGACCTGGCGCGGCTCGGTCTCGATGACCTTGGCCGACTCCAGATAGGCCGGGTCGGCCACCGGCCGGCCGGCGGAGTCCAGCCGGAACAGGGAGGGCAGCACGGCCTGGGCGACCCGGCTGGTGCCGCTGTCGGCGTCGGCCTGGAAGGTGTTCAGGGTCTCCGGTACGGCGTCCACGGCCCACTTCAGGGTGCCGCCGTCGGCGACCAGGTCCCGGGCGACCGGGGCGATGTCCTGCGGCGCGAGCGGGCTGCTGACCTCGTCGTCGTCACCGCAGCCGGCGAGCAGGGGGACGGCCAGGGCGCCGGCGCCGAGGAAGACGAGGGCCCGCTGGAGACGCCGGGACGGGCTCCCGGTCGTCGGGGAGTGCGCGCCGGCTCCTCGCGCCCCGCGGCGCAGCCGCTGGCCGGTGGTGTGGCCCCGCGCCCCTTCAGGGCGCTGCCCAACGCCGTCGTAGGACATCTCTGCTACCTCCAGGAAGCCACGGGCCTTATGCTCACATTTGTCGGTATATGGAGCTGATCACGTTTGGCGGTATATGGAGCTGATCAGATCTATGCGGCCACTGAAGAGGAAAGGATCCGGCAACGGTGGGCGACACGGCGACGACAGCCGGTAAGCCCACCCGTGCGGCGCAACACACCGGGCGATGCACCCGTACGCCTCGGCCAATCGCTGCACATCCCTTCACACCGGCAGGCCTGAGGCGCAACACTCCAAGGCGCATCAACGTTGCCGTCCATGGCCCGCCGGACCCGCGGAAGCGAGGGCAAGTCATGTCCGTGCACGACGACATCAACGCCGTACAGCGCTGTCTCGACGACCTCCACCGGTCGCTGGGGCGCCTGGAACACCAGCTCGGCAGCGGCGGCCTGGAGATACGCCGGGTCCGTCTGGACGCCGACCACCTGCGCGAGAGCCTGGCCCTGCTCCGGGCCGCCGCCGCGGCCCCGGCCGCGCAGCGCCGGCCCGACCTCGTCACCATCTCCGACGCGCCCTACGACATCAGCCTGTGGACCGACACGGACGACGAGGGACTGGGCGCCCGCGACCGCCGCGCCCCCTGATCAACCGCTACCGACCGGAGTCCTGACTTGGCCACTGGTACGGAACCCCAACAGAACAGCGGCGGCGTACGCGCCCGTACGCGCGCCGCGATCGCCGCCCCGCACCTGCGGACCGACCGCTGGTGGCTGGCGCCCGCCGTCACCGCGGCCGGGCTGCTGGCGTTCGTCGTGTACTCGACGTGGCGGGCCTTCGCGGGCGCCCACTACTACGCGGCGCCGTACGTCTCGCCGTTCTACTCGCCGTGCCTGGCGGAGAACTGCCGGACCATGCGCGGCGGGCCGAACGCCGACCTCTTCGGCGGCTGGTGGGGCATCTCCCCCGCGATCATCATCCTCGTCTTCCCGCTCGGTTTCCGCCTGACCTGCTACTACTACCGCAAGGCGTACTACCGCGCGTTCTGGGCGTCCCCGCCCGCCTGCGCGGTGGCCGAGCCGCACCGCGCGTACACCGGCGAGACCCGCTTCCCGCTGATCCTGCAGAACGTCCACCGGTACTTCTTCTACGCCGCCCTGCTGGTGGCGGGCGTGCTGACGTACGACACCGTGCTGGCCTTCCGGGACGAGCACTACCGGTGGGGGCACATGGGTCTGGGCAGCCTGGTCTTCCTCGCCAACATCGTGCTGATCTGGGCGTACACCCTCTCCTGCCACTCCTGCCGGCACATCGTCGGCGGCAAGCTCAAGCACTTCTCCCGGCATCCCCTGCGCTACCGGGCCTGGCGGTTCGTCGGACGGCTCAACGCCCGGCACATGCAGCTGGCCTGGGCCTCGCTGCTCAGCGTGGCGTTGGCCGACTTCTACGTGTACCTGGTCGCGTCCGGCGTCTTCGACGATCCGAGGTTCTTCTGATGGCAGCGGTGGAACGGCAGCAGTGGGACGTCGTGGTCGTCGGCGCGGGCGGCGCCGGGCTGCGCGCGGCGATCGAGGCGCGCGAGCGGGGCGCCCGTACGGCGGTGATCTGCAAGTCGCTGTTCGGCAAGGCGCACACGGTGATGGCCGAGGGCGGCATCGCGGCGGCGATGGCCAACGCCAACGAGCACGACACCTGGCAGGTCCACTTCCGCGACACCCTGCGCGGCGGCAAGTTCCTCAACCAGTGGCGGATGGCCGAGCTGCACGCGCAGGAGGCCCCGGACCGGGTGTGGGAGCTGGAGACCTGGGGCGCGCTGTTCGACCGGACGAAGGACGGCCGGATCTCGCAGCGCAACTTCGGCGGCCACGAGTACCCGCGCCTCGCGCACGTCGGTGACCGCACCGGCCTGGAGCTGATCCGCACCCTCCAGCAGAAGACCGTCGCGCTCCAGCAGGAGGACTTCGAGGAGACCGGGGACTACGAGTCCCGGCTGAAGGTCTTCCAGGAGTGCACGGTCACCAGGATCCTCAAGGACGGCGACCGGGTCTCGGGGGTCTTCGCCTACGACCGCGAGACCGGACGCTTCTTCGTCCTGGAGGCGCCCGCCGTGGTCCTCGCCACCGGCGGCATCGGCAAGTCCTTCAAGGTCACCTCGAACTCGTGGGAGTACACCGGCGACGGCCACGCGCTGGCGCTGCTCGCCGGCGCGCCCCTGCTGAACATGGAGTTCGTGCAGTTCCACCCGACCGGCATGGTCTGGCCGCCGTCGGTGAAGGGCATCCTCGTCACCGAGTCGGTGCGCGGCGACGGCGGGGTCCTCCGGAACTCCGAGGGCAAGCGGTTCATGTTCGACTACGTCCCGGACGTCTTCAAGGAGAAGTACGCCGAGTCGGAGGAGGAGGCCGACCGGTGGTACGAGGACCCCGACAACAACCGCCGGCCGCCCGAACTCCTCCCCCGCGACGAGGTGGCCCGCGCGATCAACGCCGAGGTGAAGGCGGGCCGCGGCTCCCCGCACGGCGGGGTCTTCCTGGACGTGTCGACCCGGATGCCCGCCGAGGTGATCCGGCGCCGGCTGCCGTCCATGTACCACCAGTTCAAGGAGCTCGCGGACGTCGACATCACCGCGGAGGCGATGGAGGTCGGACCGACCTGCCACTACGTGATGGGCGGCATCGCGGTCGACTCCGACACCGCGGCGGCCCGCGGGGTGCCGGGGCTGTACGCGGCCGGTGAGGTGGCCGGCGGCATGCACGGCTCCAACCGGCTCGGCGGCAACTCCCTCTCCGACCTGCTCGTCTTCGGCCGCCGGGCGGGCTGGCACGCGGCGGAGTACGCGCGGGGGGCGGCCGGCATGCGGCCGGCGGTGGACGACGTCCAGGTCGACGCGGCCGCCGCGGAGGCACTGCGGCCCTTCTCCGCGGAGGCGGGGCGCGACAGCGGGGCGGGGACGCCGGAGAACCCGTACACCCTGCACCAGGAACTCCAGCAGTCGATGAACGACCTGGTCGGCATCATCCGCCGCGAGGGCGAGATGGAGCAGGCCCTGCACAAGCTGGCCGAGCTGCGGGCCCGGGCGCGGCGGGCCGGGGTCGAGGGCCACCGCCAGTTCAACCCCGGCTGGCACCTCGCCCTGGACCTCAGGAACATGCTGCTGGTCAGCGAGTGCGTGGCCCGGGCCGCGCTGGAGCGCACCGAGTCGCGCGGCGGGCACACCCGCGAGGACCATCCGACGATGGACCGCGCCTGGCGCAACGTGAACCTGCTGTGCACCCTCGCCGACCCCACCGGGGGCCTCGCCGCGGCCGACCCGGCCCGGGGCCAGATCCGCCTCGCCCGCGAGACCACCGCGCCCATCCGCCCGGACCTGCTCGCCCTCTTCGAGAAGGAGGAGCTGGTCAAGTACCTCGCCGAAGAGGAGCTGTACGAGTGAGCAGCTACGAGGCCCGCTTCCAGGTGTGGCGGGGCGACGAACGGGGCGGCGGCCTGCGGGACTTCACGGTCGAGGTGAACGACGGCGAGGTGGTCCTGGACATCGTCCACCGTCTCCAGGCCACCCAGGCGCCCGACCTCGCCGTGCGCTGGAACTGCAAGGCCGGAAAGTGCGGTTCGTGCTCGGCGGAGATCAACGGCCGGCCGCGGCTGCTGTGCATGACCCGCATGTCGGTCTTCGACCGCGCCGAGACCGTCACGATCACCCCGCTGCGCGCCTTCCCGGTGATCCGGGACCTGGTGACGGACGTCGGCTTCAACTACGAGAAGGCACGCGAGGTCCCGGCGTTCGTGCCACCCGCCGGTCTGGGCCCCGGCGAGTACCGCATGTTCCAGGAGGACGTGGACCGTGCGCAGGAGTTCCGCAAGTGCATCGAGTGCTTCCTGTGCCAGAACACCTGCCATGTGGTGCGCGACCACGAGGAGAACAAGCAGGCGTTCGCCGGCCCCCGCTATCTGATGCGGGTCGCCGAACTCGACATGCACCCGCTGGACGCGGCGGCCGAGACCGGCCTGGAGCGCAGCCGCGCCGCCCAGGACGACCACGGCCTCGGCTACTGCAACATCACCAAGTGCTGCACGGAGGTCTGCCCCGAGGGCATCAGGATCACCGACAACGCGCTGATCCCGCTGAAGGAACGGGCGGTCGACCGCAAGTACGACCCGTTGGTGTGGCTCGGTTCGAAGATCAGGAGGCGTCCCGCAGAAGGCCGAGCGCCCGCCGGAGATTGAACTCCGCGATCTGCCGCATGGCGTCCCGCTCCGGGAAGTCGCCGTCGAGCAGCCGCAGCGGCCCGGCGACCAGGTTCAGATGGGTCGCGAGCCGGTACAGGGCCATCCGGCCGGGGTCGAGGCCGGGGGCCCGCAGCGCGTCGTAGGCGGGGCCGAAGCGGAGCTGGAGGAAGACGTGCTCCCACTCGGCGTCGAAGTACATCAGCCCCTCGATGTCGATGAGCGCGGGATCGCCGTCCGGGGTCACCAGGACGTGGTCGGGCCCGAGTTCGCCGTGCACGAGGGAGGTGTGGCCGCGCGGTCCGACGGCGGCCCCGAGGTCCCGGACCCGCTCCGTCAGCGCCTCGCGCGCCGCGCGGATGCGGGGGTCCCGCTCGGCGGCGTCCGCGATGTCCCGGACCGCCCGGTCGGCGACGACCCGCGCGCAGGAGCCGCCGAGCGCGGTACCGCCCCGCGCCACCAGGAGCGCCTTGCCGTGCCCGGCGGCCGTGCACTCGCGCAACACCCCGAGCACCCCGGCCAGGCGCTCCAGCGGCACCCGGGCCGCGTCCGGGTCCTCGCGCAGCAGCTGCTCCAGGTTCGCGCCGCGGATGTCCTCCACGACCACCGCGGGCGCGCACAGGTGGACGGCGTCCTCGTCGGCGAGCAGCAGCCGCGGCACGCGGACGCCGAGCGCGGTGAGCCGGTGGTGGGCGGCCAGGAACAGACCGATGCCGGAGGCGTGCGAGAAGCTGTCGCGGAGGTCGGCGTCGGGGCGCCCCCAGTAGTCCTCCTCGGGGGACCAGACGTACGCGATCGCGGTGCCACCGTCGTCGAGGACGAGCCGGTAGACGCCCTTCTTGGAGCCGCCGCGCAGCCGGTGCGCGGCGGCGGGGGTGCGGCCGAGGGCCGCGCGGGCGAGCGGGGCGAGGTCGGCAGGGGTGAGGGGGGCGCGGGCGGGCGTCATGGCGTGCGGACCCAGTCCTTCCGATAGGCGGTCCAGTCCTCCTCCGTGGCGGCGAAGTCGACGTACAGGGCGACGCCGAAGCGGGCACGGTCCGCGTCGGTCCGGGACAGGCCCAGCCGGACGCCCCGCACGGCCGCCGGGACGGTCTCGGCGTGCGCCCAGTGACCGAACCGGTTCTCGTGGTAGAAGGGCAGGCCCATCAGCAGGTCGGTGCCCTCCGGGGTGACCTCCAGGGCGAGGCTGGTCTGCTGGGCCACATAGCCGCCGTACAGGCTCTGCAGCGGCTGCATGGTGTCGTACGACATGACGGCGATCTGGTCCACCCGGCGGGCCACCTGCCCGAAGTACGCCTGCGACCACCACTTGGGGTGGCCGGTGGTGGCACCCCAGAAGGAGTGGAAGGCGGGCAGCGGGTCGATCTGGTGGGCGGCGACGGAGAGCACGGCACCCCGGGCGTGGGTCAGCTCGCGCAGGTCGTCGAGGAGACCGAGGTAGTCGCGGTCGCCGGAGTGCAGGGGTTCGAGGTCGAAGTGGGCGCCCTGGAAGCCGGCGGCGAGGACGGAGCGGGTGGAGTCGAGGACCGCCGCGCGGGTGGCGGGACGGTCGAGCCGCAGCCCCTCCGGGCCCTCGCTCGCCAGTGTGTCGCCGAGCCAGGCCTGGACCCGTACGCCGGGCAGCTCCCGGTGGACGGCCGCCGTCAGCCGGCGGGCCTTCGGGTACGCGGACGCGGGGAGCGTGCCGTCGTGCTCCAGCGGCCCCGCGTGCACGTACAGGTCCCGGATCCCGGTGTCGCGCAGGCGCCGGGCGAGGGCCTTGACGTCCTCGTCGGTCTTCCGTCCGTCCACCCAGGCGTGTCCCAGCCAGAGGGCGTCCTGGTGGCGGGTGCGGGCGCCGGGGGCCGGATCGCCGGTGTAGTTCAGCCGGAGGGCCGTCTCGGCGGTGAGGAGCGGGAGCAGGAGGACGGCGAGGACGACCGAGGCGACGCGGAGGACACGACGACGGCGCGTACGGACCGGTACCCGCCCCGTCCGCTCACCGGCGGTTGCCGACTCGTCGTCCGCCGGGTCCTCGCCGGTCGGGTCCACGGCCGTCGGGTCCACGCCGGTCGGGCCTTCGCCCGCCCGGTCCACGGCCGCCGAGTTCTCGCTGCTCGGCTCCCCGGCCGCAGGCTTCTCGCCGGCGCCGGTCGGGTTCTCGCCCGGCGGGCCCTCGGCCGCCGGGTTTTCGTCCCTCTGGCTTTCGCCCGTCGGGTTTCCGTCCATCCCGTCCCCCTGTCCGTCTGGTCCCCCACCCGTATCCGTCCCGCTCGCGGAGCCGCCTACCTGGCCATACGCTCCACAACGTGACGTCCTCCCTGATCCGGGGCCGGGCCCGGCGCGCCTCCCCCTCGCACATACGGGCGCGGGTGGCGCATGCCGTGCCGGGCGCTCTGGTGGGAGCCGGGTTGCTGGTGTCACCGGTGATGACGGTCGCGGCCCATGCTCCGGTTCCGGTGGCGAGCGTCGCCGCCCCGCGGGGGGACGAGACGTCGGCGGCCGACCTCGTGCTGCCGCTGATCGCCGGGGTCGCGGCCGTGTCCCTGGCCGGGTACGGCTATCTGCGGCGCACCCGGCGGGCCCGGACCCGGACGACTCCGGGCACCGTCCCGGCACAGCCGCCCGCACCCACCCCGGCCGACTCCGAGCGTCAGGCGCGGGCGGCACTGCGGCTGGCCGACGACTGCGTACGGACCAGCGGGGAGGAACTGTCCTTCGTAGGGGAGCTGTTCCCGGAGAAGCAGACGGAGCCGTTCACGCACGCGCTGCGGGCCGCAGAGACGGAGTTGTCCGCGGCGTTCGCGATCTGGCGGCGGTACGAGGAGGGCGTCCCTCAGGAGGCGAGCGCGCGGCGCCAGGCGCTGGTCGGGGTGATCGGCCGCTGTGCGGAGGCCGGGCGCCGGCTGGACGCGGAGGCGGAGGCGCTGGACCGGCTGCGGGGGCTGGGCGAGGACCGGGAGGGCGGGGAACGGGGGGTGGGGGCGGCGCTGGTCGTGGCCGAGGAGCGGTTCCGGGAGCTGGCGGCGCGGGCGGTGACCGCGCAGGGCACCCTGGCGGCCCTGCGGGAGCGGTACCCGCCCTCGGCGGTCGGTCCCGTCGCCGGGTACGTCGAACAGGCCAAGGACCGGCTGGTGTTCGCCACCGCCCGGCTCAACGAGGGCCGCCAGGCCGTCGACGCGGGCGCGCCGCGGCGGGCCGCCCGGCAGCTGCGCGCCGGGGAGGGCGCGGTGATCCAGGCGGGGGTGCTGGTGGGCGGGGTGGAGCGGCTCGCGGCGCGGCTGCGGGAGGCGGCCGGGCTGGTACCGGCGGCGCTGACCGGCGCGGAGGCGGAACTGACCGCGGTCCGGAACAGGACCGGGACCTCGCTGCCCACGGGTGAGCCGCGCCCCCGGACGGCCTACGCCGACGGGGTGCTGGCCGCGGTCCGCGAGGAGCTGACGGGCGGGCCGTACGATCCGCTGGACGCGCTGCGCCGGATCACCCGGGCCGTCGAGCGGTCGGCCGGGGCCGCGCGCGGCGGGGTGCTGGACACGGCGGCGCTGCTCGTGGCGCGTAGTTCCGTGGCCGGGGCGGAGGAGTTCGTCGCGGTGCACCGGGGGGCCGTGGGCACGGAGGCCCGGGCCCTGCTGGCGGAGGCGGTCCGGGAGCTGGGCGCGGGCGACACCGCCCGGGCCGACGCGGTGGCCCGGGAGGCACGGGAACGGGCCGAACGGGACGTGCGGTCCTACGACACCCCCCGCACCGAGGCCCACGCGGCCGGCCTCACCGGCGCCCTCCTCGGCGGGATCCTCCTGCCGGAGGCCCCGGACCCCGGCCGGCCCGCCGCCTTCGGCGGCCCGCAGACCCGCGCGCGCTACGCCCCGTGAGCCGTTCCCGACGCCCCCGGCACCGCGCCCTCCACCGAGTCCGGTGGGGGCGATGTCGGGTCAGAACAGGCTCAGCAGCGCCTCCGCCGGGTCGGTGAGGGTGCCTTCCCCGCCCGGCAGCGGCAGTTCGAACCACACCGTCTTGCCGCGGGGCGTCCGGCGGGAGCCCCAGGCCGCGCTGAGGAGACCGACCAGCTGCAGGCCCCGGCCGCCCTCGTCGGTGTCCCGGGCCCGTCGGCGCCTGGGCTGGACCAGTCCGGCGTCCCAGACCTCGCAGACCAGCGTGCGGTCGAGCAGCAGCCGTAGTCTGATGTCCCCCTCGCCGTACCGCAGCGCGTTCGTCACCAGCTCGCTGACCAGCAGTTCCGTCGTGTCGACCAGCGGTTCCAGGTCCCAGGACAGCAGCTGTCCGCGGGCGTACTCCCGGGCCCGGCCCACGCTGCGCGGCTCCCTCGGCAGGGTCCAGTCGCCGACCGAGTCGGCGGGCAGCCCCTGCACCCGGGCCATCAGCAGCGCGATGTCGTCCTCGCCGTGATGGGTGTCCAGGGTGCTGAGGACGTGGTCGCAGACGTCCTCCAGCGGGCGGGAGGGGTCCGTGAGCGCGCCGATGAACGCCTGCAGCCCCTCGTCCAGGGGGTGGTCGCGGGACTCCACCAGGCCGTCCGTGTAGAGCGCGAGCAGCGCGCCCTCCGGGAGCTCGACCTCCACCTCCTCGAACGGCTCGCCGCCCACCCCGAGCGGCATCCCGGGCGGCACGTCGAGCATGAGTGCCGCCTCCCCGGGCTCGACCAGGACCGGCGGCAGATGGCCGGCGTTGGCGAACGTACAGCGTCTGGTGACGGAGTCGTACACGGCGTACACGCAGGTCGCCAGGTACACCTCCGAGAGGTCGGCGTCCCGGGGCTGTCGGGCCGCCCGGGTCGCCTGCTGGACACCGCCCGGGGTGCCGAGCCCGCGTGCGATCTCGTCCAGCGCCGAGAGGACCTCCGCCGGTTCCAGGTCGAGCAGGGCCAGGGTGCGTACGGCCGTACGGAGTTCGCCCATCGCGACCGCCGCCCGCAGACCCCGCCCCATGACGTCCCCGACCACCAGGGCCGTGCGGTGCCCGGGGAGTTCGATGACGTCGAACCAGTCGCCGCCCACCTCGGTCGCCGCGTTGCCCGGCAGGTAGCGGCAGGCGATGTCCAGACCGGAGGCCTCGGGGTCGCCGGGCGGGAGCAGGGACCGCTGCAGTATCAACGCCCGTTCGTGCTCGCGGCGGTAGAGGCGCGCGTTGTCGATGCAGACCGCGGCCCGCGCCGCCAGTTCGACGGCCAGGTCCCGGTCGCGGTCCCCGAACGGCTCGCTGCCCTTCGTGCGGGCGAACTGCGCGAGCCCCACGACCGTGTCGTGGGCGACCATCGGCACGGCCAGCGTGGACTGCACGAGGCCGCCCTCCTCGGCGGGCACGTGCTGCGGCCGGGCGGTGCGCAACGCGTCCGCGCAGGGCGAGTTGAAGGGGAAGTGGTGGACCGCGCCTACCTCGACGGCTTTCCCGGAGCCGCTGAAGGGTGCCCCGGAGACGGCGCTGGCGAAGGCGACCCGGCGCAGTTCGGCGCTGCCGTCGGCGAGCCCGGGCGGGGCCTCGTCGCCGGCCAGCAGGCCCTGGTAGAGGTCGACGGTGGCGAGGTCGCAGAAGCCGGGGACGACGACGTCGAGGAGCTCGCGGGCCGTGGTCTCCAGGTCCAGGGAGTTCCCTATGCGGGCGCCGGCCTCGTTGAGCAGCGCGAGGTTGCGGCGGGCGGCGGCGGCCTCGCGGGCGGCGGCCCGGCGGGCGGTGATGTCGGTGCCGAGCCAGGCGATGCCGATGGGGCGGCCGGTGCCGCTGTGCACGCGGTAGAGGTTGACCGACCAGTGCCGGCGTTCCTCCGAGCCCGGGACGAAGCCGGTGACGTGCATGTCGGTGATGGACTCGCCGGTCTCCAGCACCCGCCGCAGGGTGGCCGAGACCCGCTCGGCCTCACCGCGGAGCAGATAGTCGTGAACTCCCTTGCCCCGGTGGTCGTCGGGGGTCCCGCCGAAGACGGAGGCGAACCGCATGTTGGCCCGGCGCACCCGCAACTCGGCGTCGATCAGCAGGAATCCGAAAGGGGACTGGCCGAAAATCGCCTGCGAGGCGGCGAGATCGGTCTCGATGCTGCGCAGCGTACGGACGTCCACGACGATGCAGACGGCGGCCTTCTCGCCCTCGGCGGTGCGCGTCGGCATGACGTAGACCTCGGCCAGCCCCTCCTCCCCGCGCGTGCCGTCCGGCCGGTCCGGCATCCGGAACGGCACCACTCCGGTCCACTCGCGCCCGTCGAGGATTTCGGCCATCTTCCGCTGGCCGCGGTCGCGCAGGTCGGGGTCGATGAAGGCCTCTATCGGGTCCATGCCGACGGCGCGTTCGGCGGGGATCCCGAAGAGCTGCTCGGCACGCAGGCTCCACTGGTCGACCAGTCCGCCGGGGCTGATGGAGAAGGAGGCGACCTTGATGTAGTCGTAGATCGAACCGGGCGGACTGCTCTGCCACATGGCGTCACCGGGCGCCGCGGCAGCCTCCGCGGCCTGACTCCTCGCGCCGTCCGACGGGTCCTCGGACTCCGTGGCCTTCGCTGGTATCTCGCTCACGCGAACCGTCCCCTCCAGCTCACCGCGTCCGGCACCGGTCACCGGGGGCGGCTGCCCGCAGTATCCAGCACTACGGCGCCGCACGACACGGTGTTCACGATCACAGCTCGGTCCAGGTGTTTTTCGGACCGGTTCGTGACAACACTTCCACTCTTCTAACCAGGGAACACACCGTCGAACCACCCGCCGCCGGGACGCGTGCGCCCCCGGCGCGCAGGATGGACGGCACGCCGACGGCTGTACACCCCCGTGCCCCCCGCGGCTGCCACGCCGTCACCCGGGCACCGCCAGTTCGAACCAGACGGTCTTTCCGCTCTCGCCGGGACTGGTGCCCCAGCGGCGGGAGGAGCCGGCGACCAGCTGGAGGCCGCGTCCGCTCTCGTCCTCGGGGTCCGCGACACGTTCCCGCGGCGGGTCGGGGAGCGGGTCGGAGACCTCCACCCGCAGCGTGTCGTCGATCCCGGCCGGGCGGACCAGCCGTACGCCGATGGGTCCGGCGGCGTGCCGCAGCGAGTTGGTGACCAGCTCGCTGACCAGCAGCGCGGCGAGATCCGCGAGGCAGTCGAGGTGCCAGCCGTGCAACTGGCCGCGGACCGCCGCGCGGGCGGCGCGCACCGCGCCGGGTTCCGCCGGAAAAGTCCACTCGGCGCAGTCGCCATCGGTGTCGATCACGCCGATCACTTCCCAGGCCAGTGAGCCCACCCATGCCCGGTTTCATGGGGTTAATGGGCACATACCCGATATCGAGGCGGCAGTACCGCGCGAGAGGGCGCACAGTGGCACCTCCGGCGTACGGGGCGGCGCCTCACGGCTGGGGGGTGCGGTGGGCGGCTCGGCGGAACGAGGGCTACGCCTCACCCCGCCACCCGGCCGTCACCTCGCGCACCGCCGGCACGTCCTGGTCCAGCCACGGCACGTCCCACAGTTCGGCCCACGTCAGCCAGCGGAGCTCGTCGTGATCCTCGAGGGGGCGGGGGTCGGGTGAGCCCGGGCGCAGGCGGGCGGTCCACACCTGGAGGACGTACGGCGTGCGCAGCGGCCACTCGCCGGGTACGCGGCCGAGCGGCTCGGCGTCGACGCCCAGCTCCTCGCGCAGTTCGCGCACCAGCGCGTCCTCGGGCCGCTCCCCCGCCTCGACCTTGCCGCCGGGCAGCTCCCAGCGCCCGGCCAGGTCGGCGGGCGCGCTGCGGCGTGCGGCCAGCAGCCGGCCACCGTCGAGCAGGGCGGCTCCCACCACCACGATCCGTTCCGCTCCGGGAGTCATGCGCGTCATGGAGCGGAGCCTACGGGAGCGCGGCGCCCGGTCAGTTCTGCGCGCCGTCCCGGTTCTGGCCGATGCGCTCGACCCAGTAGAGCTGCTTGTGCCCCCGGTCGTCGAGGCTGTCGGCGATCTTCTGCGCCTCCGCGCGGGTCGCGTACCGGCCGACGCGGTAGCGATTGCCGTTGTCGTCCTGCCGTATCACGATCCAGGGAAGGGAGACCGTGCCCTCACTCATGCCCCCCACCGCCCGCGCTCCTTCTCGCACCACCCCACCTGCTTCCCGTCTCGGGTCCCCGCAGTGCCCCGCCCAAGGAAACCGCAATCCGCATATGCCCGAGCGTACGCCCAACCTTCACGCAGCGAATACGACTTTTCACAAAGAGGTACGCAACCAGCCAGAACGCCGGGGGCGCACGGGACCGAATGCGCCGTCCGGAACTTCGTCGGCTCGGGTCGGGGGCACCCTGGGGGAATCGCCGGTCACCTGCGAAGACGGCCGGATCGCTGCGGCGCGCGAGAGGCCGGCGGGGTGCCGGTCCGCAGGGGTGACCGGGCGTGAGGCGCACGAGGGTGTGCGCTAGCTCACGCCGTGGGGGTGCCGGCGTACCGCCCGGGCGGGGGCGGCCACTTGTCGGTCGGGGTCACTTGACGGGCAGGTGGTAGGCGACGCGGTAGCGGTCGGCCGGGATGACGACATCGGCGGTCTCGACCGGGCGGCCGGAGGCGAAGTACGTGCGCTGGACGACCAGGACCACATGACCCGGGACCCCGCCGAGCAGGTGCAGTTCCTCGGCGAGGCCGGGGCGGGCGCCGACCTCCTCGGTGACGTTGTCCACGACGACGTCGATGGCCCGCATGCGCTCGACCACGCCCATCCCGCCGAGCGGCCCCTCCTCGGGCAGCATCACGGGGGTGCGGCCGGTGACGGCGAGGGGCTCCCAGGAGGTGGAGAGCATCATCGGCTCGCCGGCCTCCCGGAACAGGTACTTGGTGCGCATGACCCGGTCCCCGGCCTGGATCGCGAGCCGCTCGGCGATGGCCGCACCGGCCTCCGCCTGCTCGCTGCTGGACTCCCAGGTGCCACGCACCGAGGCGTCGGCCTGCTCCTGCCGGAACGGGGTGGCGCCTCCCGCCGGACGGTATCCGGAGCGGGCCACCCTGCGGGGCACGGGCCGCTCGCGCACGTACGTCCCCGAGCCGGAGCGGCCCTCGACCAGGCCCTCCGCCATCAGCACCTTGCGGGCTTCGAGCGCGACCGTGTCCGAGACGCCGTACTCTTCCCGGATGCGGGCCTGGGAAGGGAGACGGGTGTGGGGCGGGAGTGAACCGTCGACGATCTTCTTGCGGAGATCACCCGCGACGCGCAGGTACGCCGGCTGCTCACCGAAAGTCACTGGCCGCTCCCCTCAGGTTGTACAGACAGCAACAGCCTGGCAACCGTGGGTTGTGCCATGCAAGCAAAGGCCAGAGAATCACTCGATGTGATGACAAAGAGCCGGGGAGGGCTTTACCCAGGCGGTTTCTCCCCCGTATAGGTGTGCTCTCACACCTGGACGCTCGTACCGGCTCCGTCATGGCTGCGCGGGACGGTGGTGGCGAGCCCCAGGGCCGCGCGCACGGCGACCCCCCGCCGGGGCTCGATGAGGTCGAAGCCGGTGTCGTAGTGCTCGTAGAAGGCGTCCGCGTCCTCGGTCTTCGCGGCCTCCGCCCACTCCGCGCGCGCCCGGTCCAGGTCGGCGGCGAGCGCGGCGACCGGCTTGCGGGCTCCGGCCGGCCAGTGGTGCGCGCGCAGCATCCGGGCCTGTTCGCCGAGCGCGGTCGCCACCCGGCCCGCCCACGCCTTGTGCCCGGGCAGGTCGTCCTCCACGTACTTCTCGTCCGGGGCGGTGTCCAGGGCCGCGTTGAGGACGTGCGCGGCCTGCAGATAGGCGACCTGGTGGGCGTCGAGGACGGTCTCGTCGTTGCGCAGCGACCCGGTGAGGTCCTCGCCCTCGTCGGTGGCGCCGAACACGCAGGTGACCTCGCGGTCCCCGGCGGACCAGCTCTCCCCGGTCGGCGACAGGTAGTAGACGTCTACGTCCTCCGGAACCGCCCAGCCGTCCATCGCGTAGCCGTCCTGGAGGCTCCAGCAGCGATCCTCGGCGGTGTCGGCGACCGCGTCGTCGCCGGGATAGGCGCCGCCCGGCAGCCGGAAGGAGGCGAACACCTCCCCGTCGTGCGCGCCGGTGCACGGCACCTCGTCCACGTCGTAGGTGTCCCCGGTCAGCGCACCGTCCGGCGCGTCGAAGCACTCTCCCGTCGAGAGGGAGATCGTCGCGCCCTCGCGTGCGCCCTCCTTGAACCCGTGCCACATCTCCGCCGCGCCGCCCGTGGCGATCAGCAGCGCCCACAGCGCCAGTCCGACCCCGGACAGCACCGCACCGCCGACGGCCAGGCCCGTCCCGCGCTCGCCGCGCCGGCGGATCTGCCGCAGCGCCACCAGCCCGAGGACCAGCCCCACCCCCGGCAGGAAGCACAGCACCCCGAGCACCAGGGACGCGATGGCGAGGCCGTTGACGGGGGCGGGGTGGTTGTACGGGCTGTAGCCCTGGCTCCACGGCTGGTAGCCCGCCGGTTGCGGGCAGGGCGGCGGGCCGTACGGTCCCCGCGGCTGTGACGCGGGGGGCGTGAACGGCCCTTCCGGCTGGTGGGGGCCGGGAGGCGGAGGTATGGACACCGGTACCGTGCTCCTGGGTCGGGCGGCGGCAGCACGGGACCGGGCGGCCGTCCGGCGGCTGGACTGACGTACGACTGCCGCATGGTAAGCGGCACACGAGCGGGGGCGGAATGCGGGTGGGGACGGGGCGGGACGGCGGAACGGGAGCGGAGCCGCCGGCACCCCGGCCCGGTGAGCGGGCCGGGGTGTGGGGACGTACGTGAACGAGGGGGAAGCAGGAGTGGGCAACACCGTGGGGGAACGAGTGAGCAAGGTGACCGAGGAGACGGTCCGGTGCGTGAACGGGCTGACCGCCCGCTGGGGCGGGGCCCTGGCCGAGGGCACGGTGTTCTCCGCGCCGGGTGTCTGGCCGCTGCTGGCCTTCCTCGCCGACGGCGCGGCCGGTCCCGCGCGCGCGGAGCTGGCCGCCGCGCTGGGCGTACCGGCCGAGCGGGCGGCCGGTGCCGGGCGGGAGTTGCTGGCGGGGCTGGCCTCGGTGTCCGGCCTGGACGCGGCGCTCGGTCTGTGGA
Source organism: Streptomyces sp. NPDC107654 (assembly GCF_055639035.1). NCBI lineage: Bacteria > Bacillati > Actinomycetota > Actinomycetes > Kitasatosporales > Streptomycetaceae > Streptomyces > Streptomyces sp. NPDC107654. The sequence goes on along the minus strand of NZ_JBVKBI010000004.1, from coordinate 348,523 downwards.
CGCACCACGGGCTTGCCCTGCGCGAGGAGTGGCGGGCCGGGCTGCCCGCCGGCGCCCACGGGGTGTTCGGGGACGACCTCGTCACCGCGCAGGAGCGGCTGGACGCCTGGGCGGCCGAGCGGACCGGCGGGCTCGTGGAGCGGATGCCGGTGACGCTGACCCGGGATGCGCGGATGGTGCTGGCCACCGCCCTGGCGCTGCGCACGACCTGGCGCCAGCCCTTCGCGGAGCAGCCGCTGCGGCCCGGCGCCGGGCCCTGGCAGGGACGTACGCTGCGCGGCCTGCACCGGCGCAGTGTGCGGCCGGACCGGGTGGGGGTGACGGGCACCCCGGACGGCTTCGTCACCGCGCTGACCGTCCCGGGGGACAACGGCGTCGACGTCCACCTCGTCCTGGGCGAGGAGCGCATGACGCCGTGTCAGGTGCTCGCCGCCGGCGTCGGCGTCGTGGAGCGCGGCCTGCCGCTGACCGCGGGCGGCGCGCTGCCGCACGGGCACGTGGGCCCCGGTCTGCACGTGGAGCAGCAGCCGGCCACCGCGCCGGAGCCGAGGACGCTGGACGTGACGACGGTGGCGTACGAGGTGCGGGCCGACCACGACCTGCTCGCCCTGGCGGGTCTCTTCGGCCTCACGACGGCCATGGACACCGGTACCGGCCACTTCCCGGGGGTGAGCCCCCACCCGCTGGCCGTCGGGGAGGCCCGCCAGTCGGCCGTGGCCCAGTTCGGCGCCCTCGGCTTCCGGGCCGCGGCGGTGACGGCCGTCATGCCGGTGCCGGCCGGCGCGGCCCCGCAGTACCGCTACGAGACGACGGTCGTCCGGGTCACCTTCGACCGCCCCTTCGCCTTCCTCGCCGTCGACCGCGACTCCCGCCTGGTGCTGGCGGCGGGCTGGGTGACGGAACCGGCGCCGTACCCGGTCCCGGGTGTCCCGGGTGTCCCGGGGGCCCCGCCGGTGCGGTGACCGGCGGCACCGCGGGCAATGCCAGGTCGCGCGGCCGGAGCGGGGATGCCGGGGCGGGGTGGGTCGCGCAGCACCGCCCCGGCGACCAGGGCGCCCAGGACGAAGCAGGAACCGGCCCGGAAGGCCAGCCGGTACCCCTCGGTCAGGGCGTCCGCAGCCGAGGCAGCCGGCCCCCGCCCGGGCTCAGTCCTCGATCACCGGATTGCACGGCGAGAGGAACGGATCCAGGCGCTCCTCGACCATCCCCCTGCGCATCACGCGCACCCGGAACGCGTTGTCGGCGTTCGGGATGTCGCCGTCGTCCGAGCGGTCGTAGAGCATCCCCCACGAGCCGGGGAACCGGCGCGCGATGTACGCCAGCAGTTCGTCCAGCTGCCCGGCCTCGTAACCGACGTGGTTGGTGTGGCCGGTGGCCGTGACGACGTCCAGCCCGTTGAAGACGTCGAGCGTGACCTTGCAGCTGGAGCCCCAGCGGACCGCGTCGATCCGCGCACGCAGTTCCTCGACACCCGCCTTCAGAGACCGTGAGTCGTCCTCGTACGGGTCCTCGGAGATTCCGAACCAGCCATGGAACTCGTACATGCCCCCACTCCAGCGGAGTCGTGTCGGTCACCGGCTCGACGCCGTACCGGCGTCCGTATTCCCGGAGCTTATCGATCACGCCTGGTCCGGGCGGTCCGTCGAAGTGGAAGTACGGCGTGCGGCCACTCCTGCTTACCGTCGCCCTCATGGAGCAGGCGTCCGGCGATGTCGGGGTCGGCCGCGAGATGACCGTGAAACTCGACGAGCGGAACCGGCCCGAGCCCGATCTGCTGTTGACGACGGCCGATTACGACGCAGACCGCACCTGGTTCGCGCCGGACGGGGTTCGGCTCGTCATCGAGGTCGTCTCACCCGAGTCCGCGCACAGGGACCGCACGGTCAAGCTGCGCAAGTACGCGGAGGCCGGCATCCCGCACTCCTGGCGCGTCGAGGACGAACACGGCGCCCCTGTTGTCCACGTCTACGAACTCGACCAACCGACCGGCGTCTTCGCGCCTGCGGGCATCTTCCGGGGCACCTTGAAGCGCCCCGTGCCGTTCGAGATCAGCCTGGATCTCGACAAGCTCACGCCGTCGGCAGGCAGAAGGGGCTGAGCTTGACGCGGGTTCCCACGAGCCCGGCCCCTTCTGATCTGCAGTTTCCTCGTCAACAGCGTGGTGTTGTGCCATCCGGTCAGACGTTGAAGCGGAACTCCACCACGTCCCCGTCCTGCATCACGTAGTCCTTGCCCTCCATGCGCGCCTTGCCCTTGGCGCGGGCCTCGGCGACCGAGCCGGACGCGAGCAGGTCCTCGAAGGAGATGACCTCGGCCTTGATGAAGCCCTTCTGGAAGTCGGTGTGGATGACACCGGCCGCCTCGGGGGCCGTGGCGCCCTTCTTGATGGTCCAGGCGCGGGATTCCTTGGGGCCGGCCGTCAGGTAGGTCTGGAGGCCGAGGGTGTCGAAGCCGACACGGGCGAGGGTGGCGAGGCCGGGCTCGTGCTGGCCGACGGACTCCAGCAGTTCCAGGGCCTCCTCCTCGTCCAGCTCGGCGAGGTCGGCCTCCAGCTTGGCGTTGAGGAAGATCGCCTCGGCGGGGGCGACCAGGGCGCGCTGCTCGTTCTTGAAGTCCTCGTCGGTCAGCTCGTCCTCGTCCACGTTGAAGACGTAGAGGAAGGGCTTGGTGGTGAGCAGGTGCAGGTCGTGCAGGAGCTCCGCGCGCTCGGTGCCCTGGACGATGCCCTGGGAGAAGAGGGTGTCGCCCTTCTCCAGGATCTCCTTGGCCTCCTCGACCGCCTTGACCTTGGGAGCGAGGTCCTTCTTGATCCGGGACTCCTTCTGGAGGCGCGGGAGGACCTTCTCGATGGTCTGGAGGTCGGCGAGGATCAGCTCGGTGTTGATCGTCTCGATGTCGTCCTTGGGCGAGACCTTGCCGTCGACGTGGACGACGTTCTCGTCCTTGAAGGCGCGGATGACCTGGCAGATCGCGTCGGACTCGCGGATGTTCGCGAGGAACTTGTTGCCCAGGCCCTCGCCCTCGGAGGCGCCACGCACGATGCCGGCGATGTCCACGAAGTCGACCGTGGCCGGGAGGATCCGCTCCGACTTGAAGATCGACGCCAGCTGGGCGAGGCGGCCGTCGGGCACGCCGACCACGCCCACGTTCGGCTCGATCGTGGCGAACGGGTAGTTGGCCGCCAGCACGTCGTTCTTGGTCAGGGCGTTGAACAGGGTCGACTTGCCGACATTGGGCAGGCCGACGATTCCGATCGTGAGCGACACGTTGCGACTTCCCGTTGTTGAGTGGGCCAGGGGCTGCCAGGGGCCAGAGACCGACACTGGCCGATCCACCAGTTTACGGCGTCCCGCGCGCCCGCCTCACGGATGCGGCGAACCCCCGGCCAAGCTCCGCCCACCGGCGTGTCTGGACGCCGATTCGGCACATAAACAGACCTAGGTTGGTCCCTGTGGAGCAACACAGAACGCATCGCCCGAACGACGGACCGCGACGTGGCGTGCCCTCGTCACCTCCGCTGCCGGCGCAGGCACGGCGCCGGCCCGCCGGGGAGCGACGGCCCGCGCCAGGAGCCCGCCACTTGCCGAACCCCCGGCTGACCGGGCTCGGCAGCGGGCTGTTCGCTCTCGCGGCGATGTTCCTGCTCGGCTGCCTGGACGAGCTGCTCTTCGGCGCGTCCCCGGCGGTCTACGGCGTGCTGTTCGTGCCGGTGTGTGTGCTGACCGCGCTGTGGGTGCGCGCCGGGGACGTGCTGAGCGCGCCCGTCGTCGCGCCGATCGCGTTCGCCGTGGGGCTGCTGCCGGTCGCCGAGGGCGGTGGGGGGCTGCTTGGCCGGCTGATGGGGCTGGTCACCGGGCTGGCCACGCAGGCGGGCTGGCTGTACGGGGGGACGCTCGCCGCCGCGGCGATCGTGCTCGTGCGCCGGGTGCGGTGGGTGCGGGGACGCCGGCGGCGCGGCTGACCCCGGACGCCGGGCGTCACACGTCGCGTGCGGAGGCGGCGACGCGGCCCCAGCGCGCCGGCTTGCCCACGGAAGCCGGCGGCCCCAGCGCGCCGGCTTGCCCCCGGACGCCGGGTGCGGTGGGCGCCGTGGATACAGGGTGCGGTGGGTGCAGGGGCGCCGCCGGCCCGGACGGTCCCGCACCCCGTACGCCACACGCCGGACCCCCCGCGGCCGTCAGGCGTGCTGGGCCGCTCTCATCGCCGCGCCCACGATCCCCGCGTTGTTCTGCAGCTGCGCGGGGACGATCTCGGCCTGGATGCCCTCGATGAAGTGCAGGAACTTCTGCGCCTTGCGGCTGACCCCGCCGCCGATGACGAACAGCTCCGGGGAGAACAGCATCTCCACGTGCGCCAGGTACTTCCGGACGCGGTGCGCCCACTGCTCCCAGCTGAGGTCGTGGTCCTCCTTGGCCTTGCTGGAGGCGCGCCTCTCGGCGTCGTGGCCGTTCAGCTCCAGGTGGCCCAGCTCGGTGTTGGGGAGCAGGGTGCCGTCGACGAAGACGGCGCTGCCGATGCCCGTACCGAAGGTGAGAAGGATCACCGTGCCCCGGCGGCCCCGGCCGGCGCCGAACTGCATCTCGGCGACGCCCGCCGCGTCCGCGTCGTTGACCACGGTCACCGGCAGGCCGCCGAGCCGGTCGCTGAACAACGCGCGCGCGTCCGTGTCGATCCAGCTTCTGTCGACGTTCGCCGCCGTACGGACCGTGGAGCCGCCGGTGACCACTCCGGGGAAGGTCAGGCCGACCGGGCCGGTCCAGCCGAAGTGGTCCACGACCTGCCTGACCCCGTCGGCCACGCCGTCGGGTGTCGCCGGGTGCGGGGTGAGCACCTTCCAGCGCTCCTGGGCCAGGTCCCCCCGGTCCAGGTCCACTGGGGCGCCCTTGATCCCGGATCCGCCGATGTCCACGCCGAAGATCTGCATGGCTCCACGTTACGACGGGCCACCGACAGTCATGCCCGGGGCGTCCCGCTCCCGCCGCGCTCGGCGACCAGGGCCGCCGCCTCCTCGCGCAGGTCGCGGCGGAGTTCCTTGGGCAGCGAGAAGGTGATGGACTCCTCGGCGGCCTTGACCAGCTCGACGTCCGCGTAGCCGCGCCGGGCGAGCCACTCCAGGACCTGCTCGACCAGTACGTCCGGCACGGAGGCCCCGGAGGTGACGCCGACGGTGCTCACGCCCTCCAGCCAGGCCTCGTCGATCTCGTCGGCGAAGTCCACCAGGTAGGCCTCGCGGGCGCCGGCGAGCTTGGCGACCTCGACCAGCCGCTTGGAGTTGGAGGAGTTGCGCGAGCCGACGACGATGACCAGCTCGGCCTCGGCGCCCATCTGCTTCACGGCGAGCTGCCGGTTCTGCGTGGCGTAGCAGATGTCGTCGCTGGGCGGGGAGACGAGCCCGGGGAACTTCGTCTTCAGGGCGTCGACGGTCTCCATGGTCTCGTCCACGGAGAGGGTGGTCTGGGAGAGCCAGACGACCTTCGACGGGTCGCGGACCTCGACCTTCTCGACGTCCGCGGGGCCGTCGACCAGCTGGATGTGGTCGGGCGCCTCGCCGGAGGTGCCGATGACCTCCTCGTGGCCCTCGTGACCGATCAGGAGGATGTCGTAGTCCTCGCCCGCGTACCGGACGGCTTCTTTGTGGACCTTGGTGACCAGGGGGCAGGTGGCGTCGATGGTGGCGAGCCGGCCCTGCCGGGCCTCCTCGTGCACCGTGGGGGCGACGCCGTGCGCCGAGAACATGACGATGTTGCCGGGCGGCACCTCCTCCGTGCGCTCGACGAAGATCGCGCCCTTCTTCTCCAGGGTCTGCACGACGTACTTGTTGTGCACGATCTCGTGCCGGACGTAGATCGGGGCCCCGTACTGCTCCAGGGCCTTCTCGACGGCGATCACGGCGCGGTCGACGCCGGCGCAGTAGCCCCGGGGGGCGGCGAGCAGGACACGGCGGCCAGAGGAAGCGGTCATGCGTCCCATCGTAAGGGTGCGTTCGGCGGCACAGGGATCGCTTCCCCGTGCCGCCGCGGGGAAGACTGAGGCGTATGTCCGACACCGGAACGACGGCTTCCACGACCGGCGCGCGGGACGGGCTGCGCCGCGGTCTCGGCTTCCGGGACCTCGTGGTGTACGGGTTGCTGTTCATCGCCCCGATGGCGCCGGTCGGGGTGTACGGCACGCTGGACGCCCGCTCGCACGGCGCGGTGGCGCTGGTGTACGCGGTGGCGACGGTCGCCATGGGGCTCACCGCGTTCAGCTACGCGCAGATGGTGCGGGTCGTACCCCGGGCGGGGTCGGTGTTCGCCTACGCGCGCGCGGGGCTCGGCGACGGTGCCGGGTTCGTCGCGGGCTGGATGGCGATGCTGGACTACGTGCTCATCCCGGCGGTGGCGTACCTCTTCTCCGGCATCGCGATGAACGCGCTGGTCCCCGGGGTGTCCCGGTGGGTGTGGACGGCGCTGGCCGTGGTCGTCACGACGCTGCTGAACCTGTGGGGGGTACGGGCCGCCGCGCGCGTGGGCTTCGCCGTCCTGGCGCTGGAGGTCGTGGTCCTGCTGGTGTTCGCGGTCTCGGCCGTCGTGGTGCTGGCGCGGGACGGGGCGCAGCGGGGCTTGCTGTCGCCGTTGTCCGGGGACGGCACGCAGGGCGCGTTCGCGCTGCCGGCGGTGCTCGGCGCGGTGTCCGTGGCGGTCCTGTCCTACCTGGGCTTCGACGCGATCGCGACGTTCGCCGAGGAGGTCACCGGGGGTTCGGAGAAGGTGGCGCGGGCGCTGCTGTTCTGCCTGGCGCTGGCCGGGGTGCTGTTCGTGGCGCAGACGTACCTGGTGGCGCTGCTGGAGCCGACGACGTCCGCGCGGCTCGCGCACGATCCCGCGTTGCAGGGTTCGGCGTTCTACGACGCGGTGGACTCCGCCGTCGGCACGTGGCTGCACGACCTGGTGGCCGCGAGCAAGGCGATCGGCGCGGCGTTCGCGGCGCTGGCCGGGCAGGCGGCGGCCGGGCGGCTGCTGTTCGCCATGGGCCGCGACCGGAGGCTGCCGCGGGCGCTGGGCCGCACGGACGCCGGGGTGCCGCGGGTGGCGCTGCTGTGCGCGGCGGTGGTCACGCTGGTGGCCGCGGGGTGGGCGGCGCGGCGGGACGACGGTCTGGACCGGCTCGTCTCGGTGGTCGACATCGGGGCGCTGTCCGCGTTCACGCTGCTGCACGCGAGCGTGGTGGGGTACTTCGTGGTGCGGCGGGGGGAGCCGAGCTGGTGGCGGCATGTGCTGGTGCCGGTGGTGGGGGCGGTGGTCACGGTGGCGGTCGTCGTGGAGGCGACCGGCGTGGCGCAGATGGTGGGGGCGGCCTGGCTGGTGGTCGGGGTGCTGGTGCTGCTGGGGCAGCGGGGACGTCGGGATCTTCCGCGGGGGCGGGAGGTTCGTGAGGGGGTGAGGGACCCGGGGCACTGGTGACCGTGCGGGGAACTCACCAGGCGGTCGTTCCCGGCGGCCCGGCCCTTCCCCACGGCGCGCGGCCCCGCTGTCGGTGGTGGCCGTTAGGCTCGCCGCATGGCTGTGAACACGTCCCCGGAGTCCCCCCTGCCCGTCGGCGAGGTGTCGCGGCTGATCGGGGGGTGGATCGACCGGCTCGGCGCGGTGTGGGTCGAGGGGCAGATCACGCAGCTGTCGCGCCGGCCGGGCGCCGGCGTGGTGTTCCTGACGCTGCGCGACCCGTCGTACGACGTCTCCGTCAGCGTGACCTGCTACCGCCAGGTCTTCGACGCGGTCGCGGACGTCGTCGGCGAGGGCGCCCGCGTGGTCGTCCTGGCGAAGCCGGAGTGGTACGCGCCGCGGGGCCAGCTCTCCCTGCGGGCCGCCGAGATAAGGCCGGTCGGTGTCGGCGAGCTGCTGGCCCGGCTGGAGCAGCTGAAGAAGGCCCTCGCGGCGGAGGGCCTGTTCGCGCCGGAGCGGAAGAAGCCGCTGCCGTTCCTGCCGCAGCTGATCGGGCTGGTGTGCGGCCGGGCGTCCGCCGCGGAGCGGGACGTGCTGGAGAACGCCCGGCACCGCTGGCCCGCCGTCCGCTTCGAGGTGCGCAACGTCCCCGTGCAGGGCGTGCACGCCGTCCCCCAGGTCGTGCAGGCGGTCAAGGAACTCGACGCGATCGACGAGGTGGACGTGATCATCGTCGCGCGCGGCGGGGGCAGCGTGGAGGACCTGCTGCCGTTCTCCGACGAGCAGCTGGTGCGGGCGGTGGCGGAGTGCCGTACGCCCGTGGTGTCCGCCATCGGGCACGAGCCGGACAACCCGCTGCTGGACCACGTCGCCGACCTGCGTGCCTCCACGCCGACGGACGCGGCCAAGAAGGTCGTACCGGACGTCGGCGAGGAGCTGGAGCGGGTGCGGATGCTGCGGGACCGGGCGCGGCGCTGCACGGCGGCGTTCCTGGAGCGGGAGCAGCGGGGGCTGGCGCACGCGCTGGCGCGGCCGTCGATCGAGGATCCGCACCGGATGATCGACGAGCGCGCCGACCAGGTGTCCGGGCTGCTCGACCGCGGGCGGCGGACCCTGGGGCACCTGTTGGACCGCGCGGAGTCGGAGCTGACGCACACGCACGCGCGTGTGGTGGCCCTTTCCCCCGCGGCGACACTCCAGCGGGGTTACGCGGTGCTGCAGCGGGCGGACGGGCACGTGGTGCGCGGTCCGGACGAGGTGACGGCGGGCGAGGCGCTGCGGGCCCGCGTCGCGGAGGGTGAATTCACAGTGAAGGTGAGCGAATGACGAGCAAGGTGGACGAGGCGCTCTCGTACGAGCAGGCGCGGGACGAGCTGATCGAGGTCGTGCGGCGGCTGGAGGCGGGCGGTACGACGCTGGAGGAGTCCCTGGCGCTGTGGGAGCGCGGCGAGGAGCTGGCCAAGGTGTGCCGGCGCTGGCTGGAGGGGGCCCGGGCCCGGCTGGACGCGGCGCTGGCCGAGGAGGAGCAGGAGACGGAGCGGACCGAGGACTGAGCGGGGCACGCGCGTTGTGAGGCGGGTCACCGCACCCCCGTTTTAGTTGAAGCTTAAACCTAAGCTGTCGTAGGGTCGTGCCGTCAGCCGGTCCGGGGCTCCGGGCCGGACGCGCATCCGAGGAAGTCACATGTCTCTCGTTCTTGACCCCGCCGCCCAGGACCTGCTGTTCCGTGAGGCCCGCACCGCGAACACCTTCACCGACGAGCCGGTGACCGAGGAGCAGGTCCAGGCGATCTACGACCTGGTCAAGTACGGCCCGACCGCTTTCAACCAGAGCCCCCTGCGCATCACCCTGGTCCGCTCCCCCGAGGCCCGTGAGCGCCTGGTGAAGCACATGGCCGAGGGCAACCAGCCGAAGACGGCCGCCGCCCCGCTGGTCGCGATCCTCTCCGCGGACAACGAGTTCCACGAGGAGCTGCCGGCCCTCTTCCCGCACTTCCCGCAGGCCGCGGACCTCTTCTTCAGCGAGCGTCCGGCCCGTGAGGGCGCCGCCGCGCTGAACGCCGCGCTGCAGGCCGCCTACTTCATCGTCGGCGTCCGTGCCGCGGGCCTGGCCGCCGGCCCGATGACCGGTTTCGACTTCGAGGGCGTCCGCAAGGAGTTCCTGGACGACGACCACACCCCGCTGATGGTCGTCAACATCGGCAAGCCGGGCCCGGACGCCTGGTACCCCCGCTCCCCGCGCCTGGCGTACGAGGACGTCGTCACGACCGTCTGAGCAGCCCGCGTACGCGAAGAGGCCCCCGGCACCGGGGGCCTCTTCGCGTACGCACAGGCGGGGCACCTCGGCCGAGGCTCACCGCAGGACTCACCGCGGGGCTCACTGCATCCTGAGCGCCGCCACCATCGTCCGCAGCTCCTCGAAGGAGCCGGTGCCGGCGACCACCGTCGTGGAGCCGGGCGTGCCGTCGAGGACCAGGGCGTCGTACCGGCCGCCGGTCCAGCGGGTCCAGGTGCGGCCGGCGATCGTCTCGGTCCCCTTCGTCGCCGAGCCGCCCTGGCTGGCCTGGTCGATGAAGTCGGAGGGCTTCTGCGTGGACTGCTCCACCTGCACGTACTGGCCGTCCGGGGTCTGGAAGCCGAGGTGCCAGCGGTCGGACTTCTCGCCCTGGAAGCGTACGGAGGTCGCCTTCCAGGTACTCGGCAGGCCCTCCGGCGCCGCCACCGGGTAGCTCGCCGCCCGGCGGGCCGTGAGCAGCTCGACCCGGTAGTCGACCCGCTTGAGGTCGGGAGAGTGATCGTCGTGCGGGATGGCGAGGAAGTAGACGACCAACGCCGCGATGCCGATCAGGACCAGGGAGATCACCATGTCCCGGGCCGTCTTCTGCTTGCCGTTCGTACCTGCCACGCCCCCTATCGTCGCAGGTGCCCCATGCGCTCATCCGTGGGGTCCCCTGCTCATTTTGTCTGCCCGACGATAGAGTCAGGGTCCAATACCCTCATCCGGCCGTCGTCGTATCAGAAAGGTGCGCTCCGATGACCGAAAATCATCATCTGCCGTCCGAGCTCGACGTTCCCTCCGAAGCTCCCGACCGCAACCTCGCCCTGGAACTCGTCCGGGTGACCGAAGCCGCCGCGATGGCCGCGGGCCGCTGGGTGGGGCGCGGTGACAAGAACGGCGCCGACGGTGCCGCGGTGCGCGCCATGCGGACCCTCGTCTCCACCGTGTCGATGAACGGCGTGGTCGTCATCGGCGAGGGCGAGAAGGACGAGGCCCCGATGCTCTTCAACGGGGAGCACGTGGGCGACGGCACCGGTCCGGAGGTGGACATCGCCGTCGACCCGATCGACGGCACCACGCTGACGGCCAAGGGCATGCCGAACGCGATCGCCGTCCTCGCCGCCGCCGAGCGCGGCGCGATGTTCGACCCGTCCGCCGTGTTCTACATGGACAAGCTGGTCACCGGCCCCGAGGCGGCGGACTTCGTCGACATCAACGCGCCGGTGGCGGTGAACATCCGCCGGATCGCGAAGGCCAAGCGGTCCTCGCCGGAGGACGTCACCGTCGTCATCCTGGACCGGCCGCGGCACGAAGGCCTGATCCGGGAGGTCCGGGAGGCCGGCGCGCGCATCAAGCTGATCTCCGACGGCGACGTGGCCGGCTCGGTGTACGCGCTGCGCGAAGGCACCGGCGTCGACCTGCTGCTCGGCATCGGCGGCACGCCGGAGGGCATCATCTCGGCCTGCGCCGTGAAGTGCCTGGGCGGAACCATCCAGGGCAAGCTGTGGCCCAAGGACGACGCGGAGCGGCAGCGGGCCATCGACGCCGGCCACGACCTGGACCGGGTGCTCACGACGGACGACCTGGTCTCCGGGGAGAACGTGTTCTTCGTCGCGACCGGCATCACCGACGGGGAACTGCTGCGGGGCGTCCGGTACCGGTCCGAGACCGCGCTGACCGAGTCGATCGTGATGCGGTCCAAGTCGGGGACGGTGCGGAAGATCTTCTCCGAGCACCGGCTCAGCAAGCTGCGGGCCTACAGCGCGATCGACTTCGACCGGGCCAAGTAGCGCCCACGGCGAGGGGTCTCCCCCTGGAACCCGGCCCCCGCGCCCCCACGTGGGGAAGCGCCCTCTGTGCGGAGAGGGCGCTTCCTCGTCACCTGGTTCAACCCGCCATGCGGTCCGCCGTCGCCCGTGCGGCCTTCTTCAGTTCCAGGTCCCTGCGGCGGCGCCTCGCCAGGACCACCCGGCGTTCGGCCGCGGTGAGGCCGCCCCAGACGCCGTAGGGCTCGGGCTGCAGGAGGGCGTGTTCGCGGCACTCGACCATGACCGGACAGCGGGCGCAGACACGCTTGGCCGCCTCCTCGCGGGACAGCCGGGCGGCGGTCGGTTCCTTCGACGGGGCGAAGAACAGGCCGGCCTCGTCGCGCCGGCACACCGCCTCGGTGTGCCACGGGGCGTCTTGGTCCCTGTCTCGCGCCGGCACCCGCTGGGCCGGAACGGCAGCGACCTGCAGGGACGAATGCGGCGGTTGCAGCACGGTCTACTCCTGACGACGGCTTCGCGAGCGAGAGACGATGCAGCAAGGCCTACCCGCTGTGCGCGGGCCTATGCACAGAGTTCCCGGCCGCGAGCGCGCGGCGTCACCTTCACGCCCCCGGCCGTCACTGCCGTCAGGGCCGGCACCGTCGTCACTGCGTCACCGCCGTCGGCGCCGTCAGTGCCCCAGATGCCTGCGGAGCTTGCGGTCGACCTTGTCCTGGACCCGGTCCAGGATGTCCGCCACCCGACTGCCCCGCTTGGGCCGCGCCTCCACATTGCCGAGGACGGCCCAGCCGTCGACGTAGACCACCGGCGCGTCGGCGTCGACCGAGTCCAGCGGGCTCACCTCGAAGTTGCCGAGCACCCCGCCGCCGGTGCCGCGCAGCGAGATGTTCTCCGGGACGCGGATCTGGACGTCGCCGAAGACGGAGACCGCCTTGATGACCACCTGCTGGTACTCGAAGATCGCCTCGCTGAGGTCGATCTCGACACTGCCGAACACCGCGTACGCGTGCAGCCGGCGTCCGGCCCGCCAGCGGCCCCGGCGCATGGCGCTGCTGAACACCGCCACCACGTTGGCGTCCGCCTCCGCCGGGATCGCGCCCGGGGTGGGGCGGGGCGGAACGGGCGTGTAGGCGGGAGCGGCCGGTCCCCGGTGGGCGGCCGGCAGGTCGCGGATGAGGACCTCCAGCTCCCCCACCGTCTTGGCGGCCAGCGCCCCGGCCACACGCTCGGCGTGCTCCTCGGCGGTCAGCCGGCCCTCGGCGAGGGCCTCGCGGAGGATGTCGGCGATCCGGTCCCGGTCGGCGTCGGAGGCGCGCAGCTCGGCCGGCGGCGTGGGTGCGCTCTGCTTGTGAAGGTCCACGTCGGCAGCGTACCCAAACACGATAGATCGCGACACCCCCGACTGAGCCTTACCTCACAGGTTCGCCGTCGGCGGCAGGTTCTACGCTGGACGGGCCCGCCGGCGTCGGCGGGCCGCCGTCCGTCAGAGTGAGGAATGGGCTGAGATGCCTGAGTTCGCGTACACCGATCTGCTCCCCCAGGGCGAGGACACCACCCCGTACCGGCTGGTGACCTCCGAGGGCGTCTCCACGGTCGAGGGGCCCGACGGACGGACGTTCCTCAAGGTCGAGCCGGAGGCGCTGCGCAAGCTGGCCGCGGAGGCCATCCACGACATCCAGCACTACCTCCGCCCGGCCCACCTCGCGCAGCTGCGCCGCATCATCGACGACCCCGAGGCGTCGAGCAACGACAAGTTCGTCGCGCTGGACCTGCTGAAGAACGCCAACATCGCGGCCGCGGGCGTGCTGCCGATGTGCCAGGACACCGGCACCGCGATCGTCATGGGCAAGCGCGGCCAGAACGTGCTCACGGCCGGCGAGGACGAGAAGCACCTCTCCCACGGCATCTACGACGCCTACACCAAGCTCAACCTGCGCTACTCGCAGATGGCTCCGCTCACCATGTGGGAGGAGAAGAACACCGGCTCCAACCTGCCCGCGCAGATCGAGCTGTACGCCACCGACGGCGGCGCCTACAAGTTCCTGTTCATGGCGAAGGGCGGCGGCTCGGCCAACAAGTCCTTCCTGTACCAGGAGACCAAGGCCGTCCTGAACGAGGCCTCCATGATGAGGTTCCTGGAGGAGAAGATCCGCTCGCTCGGTACGGCCGCCTGCCCGCCGTACCACCTGGCGATCGTCGTCGGCGGCACGAGCGCCGAGTACGCCCTCAAGACCGCGAAGTACGCCTCCGCGCACTACCTGGACAACGCCCCGGCCGAGGGCTCGCCGCTCGGCCACGGCTTCCGGGACAAGGAGCTGGAGGAGAAGGTCTTCGAGCTGACCCAGAAGATCGGCATCGGCGCGCAGTTCGGCGGCAAGTACTTCTGCCACGACGTCCGCGTGATCCGGCTGCCGCGGCACGGCGCGTCCTGCCCGGTCGCCATCGCCGTGTCCTGCTCGGCCGACCGGCAGGCCGTCGCGAAGATCACCGCCGAGGGCGTCTTCCTGGAGCAGCTGGAGACCGACCCGGCGCGCTTCCTGCCGGAGACGACGGACGAACACCTCGACGAGGCCGGCGACGTCGTCAGGATCGACCTCAACCAGCCGATGGACACGATCCTCGCCGAGCTGGCCAAGTACCCGGTCAAGACGCGGCTTTCGCTGACCGGCCCGCTGGTCGTGGCCCGCGACATCGCGCACGCCAAGATCAAGGAGCGGCTGGACGCGGGCGAGGAGATGCCGCAGTACCTGAAGGACCACCCGGTGTACTACGCCGGCCCGGCGAAGACCCCCGAGGGATACGCCTCCGGTTCCTTCGGCCCGACCACGGCCGGCCGCATGGACTCCTACGTGGAGCAGTTCCAGGCGGCGGGCGGCTCCAAGGTGATGCTCGCCAAGGGCAACCGCAGCAAGCAGGTCACCGACGCGTGCCACGCCCACGGCGGCTTCTACCTCGGCTCCATCGGCGGCCCGGCCGCCCGGCTCGCCCAGGACTGCATCAAGAAGGTGGAGGTCCTGGAGTACGAGGAGCTGGGCATGGAGGCGGTCTGGAAGATCGAGGTCGAGGACTTCCCCGCGTTCATCGTGGTGGACGACAAGGGCAACGACTTCTTCACTTCGCGGGAACCGGAGCAGCCGACGTTCACCAGCATCCCGGTACGGGGCCCCGGCCTGTCCTGAGTCACCCCTAAGACCCTCACACAGACCCCTCGGCGTCGCCGGGGGGTCTGCTGCTGTCCCGCAGGTGGCGCTATGAGCCCCCGCCCCGGTGGCTTGAAGCGCACCCTTGACGCCAGCACGGCAGCATCGGGAGGGTCCGTGCGTAGACGTCCGTGCAATCCGCGTAGCCCGGGAGGCTGCTGTGTCGCTACGGTTCATCGCCAAGGACCCGAACACGGACGGGGCGAACTGCCCCACGGTGTGGGTCGACGAGGAGAAGCAAGAGATCGTGTTGCAGGGTTGGACGGTGGACGAGGCGACGCGCGCCGAGTGCCTGAAGACCGGCCCCATCCCCGACAGTGAGACCGTCGTCCGGCTGCCCATGCGTATGGCCGCCGCCATCAGGGAGGCTTGTGATGCCGCAGACGGCCCCACCGTTCAGTGAGCTGCTGGCGAACTGCCAGCGATCCGCCGTACATCTGGAGATGCGCGACTTCTACGACGACCCCGACGAGGCTCCGCGTGTGGCCGCGTGGAAGGCCGGGCATCGGCCGGACCCTGACGACCGAGCGTCCTGGTGGCGGCCGTGGCTCGACATGGTGTCCGAGGCGGTTTCCCGGGATGTCATCATCCGCCGCGCCCGGATCGTCTCCGAGCCGGTGAGCGAGTACACCCGGTATCTCTACGACGGCACGTTCACCAACATCGCCGCTGGTGAGCAGATCCGCTGGCTTCCCCGGCGGAACGCGTCGGATCTGGCTCTCCCCGGCAATGACTTCTGGTGCTTCGATGACCGGCTGGTGAGGTTCGGCTACTTCTCCGGTGAGGGCGTCTACCTCGGCGACGAAGTGGACGACCGCCCAGAGGTGGTCAAGCTGTGCGCGTCTGCGTTCGAAGCAGTCTGGGACCGGGCCATTCCGCACGACCGCTACAGGATCTGAGAACGCACAGCACCAATGACCCGTTCCCCTTCGTCCAGCGTCCAGGCGGCCCGTGCCGCGCTTGCAGCACGCCTGCGGGATATTCGCCTAGACGCTGGTCTGAAGGCCCGTGAGGTGGCCGTGCAGGCTGGCTGGCACCCCTCCAAGGCGAGTCGGCTGGAGAACGCCGTAACGCCCCCCTCGGACGCCGACATCCGCGATTGGTGCCGCATCTGTGGAACTGACGATCAAGCAGCCGACTTGATCGCCGCGTCCCGCTCGGCAGAGTCGATGTACGTCGAGTGGCGACGGCTCCAGCGCACCGGGCTACGCCGACTCCAGGAGTCGTACGTACCTCTCTTTCAGCGCACCCGAACCTTCAGGATCTACTGCTCCAACGTGGTGCCCGGCCTGCTCCAGACCCCGGCGTACGCAACCGCGCTGCTGACCGAGATCACCGACTTCCGGCAAACGCCCAATGACGTCACGGAGGCTGTAGACGCCCGCATGGATCGGGCGCGGGTCCTCCGCGAAGGAGATCACCGATTCGCCATCCTCGTTGAAGAAGCCGTCTTGCGGTACCGCATTGGCGAAGCCGGAGTCATGGCCGGGCAACTGGGCCATCTGCTGTCGATCATGTCCCTGCCGGCGGTCTCCCTGGGAGTCGTGCCGTTTACCGCCTCAAGACACATGTGGCCGCTGGAGACATTCTCGATCTACGACAGCACACAAGCCCAGGTGGAGTTGCTGACAGCGGCTGTGAATGTCACGGCGCCGTCGGAGATCGAGCAGTACGCGAGAGCGTTCGAACGACTGGCCGAAGCGGCGGTCTACGGGGCCACGGCACGAACCTTGATCACGAAGGCCATCGAGGCGCTCGGCTAACTCGCGTGCAATTTCATAGAACTTCGTAGAGCCCCGATGTGGCCCGTTCCTAGCGTGGTCTGCACGACCAGAGGAGGGGCAAGCGATCATGGCGAGCGACGCAAGAGCCTGGCTGTCTGAGGCGTTCGACCTGTTCGGCAGCAACGGCATGCTACTGGTGTTCCACGACTCGGATGATCCGTTGGGAACGACGGCTGAAGGGGCGGACGCTCCGCCTCATTCGGGAGTGGGCCGTACGACCCTTCGTGAACGGGTCGCCGAGGCCAATGCTCGGAGCCGTGGCGAAATCCTCTGATGGCGCGCACCGACCCGCGCCGCCCAAAAACGATCACTCAGGTTCTCTGGTCGTACGGGGAGTACTGCGGAGCGTGCGCCGGACACCGCGAAGTCTGGTGCCCCATCTGCTTCGGCTTCGAGGGTTGTTCGGGCTGCAACAACCGGCGGAGGGTGCTTTGCCCAACCTGTGCCGGCGGTCGGCTTCTGCCCAGTGTCTAGTGGTCATTTCTCGCTGATCTCCGCCCTTGCGGATCTGAGCCGATCCTCTATCCCCCACGGCTCGGAAGCCCGGCAGGGGCGGGCAACGTCCCGTTCCGCATACAGCGGGACGGTTCAAGAGGCACCATCCAACTGGAGGTATCCAGATGCGTAAGCAGTGGCTCACGGCCGAGGACCCCGGCAACCCGCAGGACGACAGCGACAGCGGCAACAAGCACGGCGGTGGCGGGTCGGACGAGGGTGGCAACACGAACGACGGCCAGGGACCGGCGGACGGCCGCTAGATGACCGAGCAGCACGGAACGGACGCCAGCCCTGAGCGGCTGGCGTCCGCGCTGATGGAGAAGGGTGCCCTGACGTCTGACTGGCTTCCGGCCTTCAAGCGGGCGCCGCGCCACATGTTCGTGCCGGATGTGATCTGGCCGGGTACTGCGGGCGGCAACCGGCAGAAGAGCCGGATCATCCGTTCCGAGGACTCTCGGGCGTGGTGGGACGCCGTTTACACGGACGCGCCGATCACGACGCAATGGGACGACGGCGCCCACACGGGTCCTGATAAGGGCAAGATCCCTTCGTCTTCCAACTCCATGCCCACCATGGTCTTTTCGATGCTCGACGCCCTGAGCGTCCATGAAGGCCATCGGGTTTTGGAGATCGGGACGGGTACCGGCTGGAACGCCGCGCTGCTGTCGCACCGCGTAGGCCCTGAGAACGTCGTCACGGTTGAGGTGGACGAAGCCACGGCGGCGGACGCCAGGAAGCGTCTTCAGGGCGCGGGGTTCGTACCGCTGGCGGTGGTCGGTGACGGAGCAGCCGGATTCGCACTGGAGGCCCCGTACGACCGGGTGGTTGCGACGTGCTCGATTGGCCAGGTCCCTTACGCCTGGATCGGGCAGACGAAGCCGGGCGGGGTGATCGTGGCCCCGTGGGGGCCGACGTACGGCGGAGAAGCGGTCGTGAGGCTCACGGTGAAGTCGGATGGGGCGGCGTCGGGGAAGTTCCTCGGGTCCTCGGCGTTCATGCGGCTTCGCGCCCAGCGCACGGAGCGAAAGCACGTTCGCGAGTATCTGAAGGGCAAGCCGTGGCCAGCCGACGGCGTCAAGTCGAACACGGTTCTCTCCCCAGATGACGTGGGCGACTGGCGCGTCATGTTCGCCATCGGGGTTCAGGTTGCCGACGCGTTCCCGTGGATGGAGTCGTACACGGACGGTTCATACACCCTGTGGCTTCGAGACACGGCGGTTACGTCATGGGCGACGGCTGACTACGAGAGGGGACGAACAGAGTACGAAGTCGTGCAGTCTGGTCCCCGGAAACTGTGGGATGAGGTCGAAAAGGCGTACCGCTGGTGGGAGAAGCAAGGTTGCCCCGGCTTCGAACGTTTCGGGCTCACGGTCACTGTGGACGGCGAAACCGTATGGCTGGATGAACCAGGAAACCCAGTCCCTCCGATTCTTGGCTGATCGGCCAGGGCATATCTGCGCAGCGGAGCGCAGCAGCTAACGGCCCCCGAGGGGGCCTTACTAAGGCCATAAGTCGCCGAGGGCCGTTCAGGCAGCCTCGGTGAACCATTCCCGGTCACCGATCCAGCCCAGGCACTCCGAGGAACGGTCACCCGCCAGGAGGCGGAACGTCGTCTTCGCTCCGCGCTTGCTCCCAACCGTCTCGACTTCGAGCCATCCGGCATCAATCAGGGCCTTTACTCCACGCTCGGCATAGCGGCGAAGGTTCCCGGCCCGGTCCCGCACGCCGACAGCATCGGCAAGCGAACGCCACGGAACAGTCACCTCGGATTCGTCGCCGCAGAGGCGGGCTATCTGCCGGGCCACGGCCTGACCGCTACGCGGCACGCATTGAGCCGCGTCGGCATACCACAGGGCGGCTTGCCCGGTCGGGGTAGCCGTCTCGGCCGCAAGGGCGAACCCACGCTTTCGCAGCTTCACTCTGCGCCCCTTGATAGCGTCCGCGTACTGTTCGGAAAAAGTCATGGGTCACGTTCCCTTTCGGGGATGCAGACACAGAAAAGACCCCGGTTATCCGGGGCCGTTGTGCGGCCTTCTGCGCCTAGGTTTTAACCCGCCGGGGGTGGCGGAATCAAGGAAGAGCGTTTAAACGGCCAGGGGGGCCGAGCGTGGGCATGGAAAAGCCCCCGAAGCGTTTACACGCGACGGGGGCAAGGGTTGGGAGCGCGGGCGGCCCTACCTACTTCCGCTTATAAGCCATCTGCTTCGGCAGAATGTATTCCGCCTCCGGCTCGATCAACCAGTATCCCTCGGGAACTTGCAGCCCGGTATCCTTGGCGATCTCGGCAAGCTCAGGCATCTTGCAGACGACTCGTCGGCTCCCGTCTTCCGTAGCCCCCACCGTCACAGTTATGCCGTGCCGTTGCAGGAACACACGTTTCTGTTCGTCCTCCTTGGTCGTCCACTCTTCGGAGTAGGTCCGCCCCGTCTCTTTCCAGGCCGGGGCATCCTCGGCGGTCTTAATTTCCTCTCTCAGACGTTCAACCTTGGCCGACTGGAATTCGTGTTGCCCCCAGTAGCGTTCAACTTGAACGTCGGTCTTGAACCGTCCAGCTAGGTAGTCAGCTTCCAGTCGGTCTAGCGTCGCCTCGGCCTCGGCAAGCTCGGTCTTGGCCTGACTGATGGAATTACCGGCCCGCTCCATAACCGGGAGCGGGCCGAGAGTGACCTTCACGAAAGTCCCAACAGCCATATCCAGGTCATCGCGCCGAATGCGGCCGGGGTTAGGACACGTTCCGGTGTTGACGTTGTTGCAGGCGTAGTAGTGATGCACGCGCCCGTTCGGCTTCGTCTTCTTGTTGGACGACATCCGGGCGCCGCAACCCTGGCAGGTAGCCACACCGCCCAGCATCGACCGCGAAGGAGTGGACCGCCTAACCGGGCGATCACTCTTGAGCGCGGCCACGAATTCCGACCACTCGGCAAAATCCATCAACGGATCATCCGTGATCCGAACATTCTCGCCGTTCTCGTCTACGACGTTCTCGCCCTTGTACGTGTAGATGCCGGCCACCGTAGGGTTCATGGCTATGGCACGAATCGCGTTGGCAGTCCAGGCAACACCCCTCGGATCTTCCCCCTTCACGATTCGAAGATGATCCCGCCAGGTGGGAACGCCGCGCGCATTCAGATCAAGCGCGATCTTGTACGACGACCAGTCGCCCTTCAGCCGCTCGACGATCTCGCGGAACAGCTCCGCATACGTTGGGTCCTGAACCAGCTTCTTTCCGCCGCCGTCCTGCCGTTCGAAGCGGTACCCGTACGGCTCGACGCCACCGATCCAAACACCCTTGGCCTTACGAGCGGCCGAGCCAGAAAGTGCGCGGGCGCGGATGGTGCCCAACTCGCCCTCGGCAAAGGCGGCGATGATCTGAGCGAACATCTTGCCCATGGGGGTGGACATGTCGATGCCCTCGGTCACGGACACGATGGACTTCCCGTGCTTCTGGCACCACTCGAAGACCTCGGCGAAGTGGCCCGCCTTCCTGCTGAGGCGGTCGAGCTTCCAGACGGCCAACACGTCCCACTCGTCGGCCCGCTCGTTGAACCATGGACCGAGGCCCGGTCGCTTGAAGGGGTGCATCGCCCCGGACACGTCCAGGTCTTCCGCCCAGCCCGCTATGCGACCGTGCACGGCGGGGCCAGCAGTCCAGTGCTCTACGGCCTGCCGCTGCTTCTCGGGGCTGGTGGTGTCGTCCTTGAGGATGGACAGGCGGACAGCGCCCAGGACCCTCGGGTGCTTGATCATGGCGGTGATCGTACGGGGATGCACGCGAGATGAACAAGCCGAACGACTTCTTCCAGGACCCGGCCCCCCAGCCGACCTTCACGAGCATCCCGGTGCGCGGTCCCGGGCTGGCCTGACCGGCCGGGCGGGGTCCGTGGCGCGGACCCCGCCCCGGAGGCGGCCGGGACGGGTCAGTGAGGGATGCAGCCGAACCAGTCCACGGTGTCGCCGTGGGAGAGGTAGCCCAGGCACCTGATGGTTCTGTCGTGCGTGGTCTCGGTCCGGTCGACGCCTCCGTCCAGGTAGTCCGTCCGGTAGTGGGGCTCCACGAGGGTGTCGACCTCGACGGTGTACCAGCGGCGCCCGTCGTCCGGCAGGTCGCAGCCGTGGGCGGTCATGTTGCGGCTGGGGTCGCCGCCGGTCCACACGGGCCGTACGGAGCGTTCGCAGGACGCACGGTGTGCGCGGCCGGCGGCGTCGGCCGTGCCGGCGCCGGTGCCGAGCAGGGCCGCGGCGCCCGTGGCCGCGGCCGCGGTGACACCGAGCAGGCGCTTGAGAGTGGGGTTCATCGGTTGTCCTCCTGCCAGCTGTGGTGACGGCCGGGAGTCGCCACGTCACCTTGAGCCGATGGTCACCCTGATCCGGGGCGTCCGGCGCGGCGGCCGGAGGCGCACTCCCCCGACCCGGTGACGCGGTCATGCCGATGCAGCAGCCGGGCGGCCGGCCCCGCGGCCGTGGGACCTCGCTTCCGCCCGTACGGCCCCGTCCCACCCGTACGCCCGGCGTCCGGAACATCCCCGGCGCGCGGATCGCTGTACCCGGCATGAGCGAATACCGCATCGAACACGACTCGATGGGCGAGGTCCGGGTCCCGGCCCACGCCAAGTGGCGGGCGCAGACGCAGCGCGCGGTGGAGAACTTCCCGATCTCCGGGCAGCGCATCGAGCGGGCCCACATCGAGGCACTGGCCCGGATCAAGGCGGCGGCGGCGAAGGTCAACGCCGGGCTGGGCGTGCTGGACAAGGACATCGCGGAGGCGATCCAGGAGGCGGCCGGTGAGGTCGCCGCGGGAAAGTGGGACGAGCACTTCCCGGTGGACGTGTTCCAGACGGGCTCCGGCACCTCGTCCAACATGAACACCAACGAGGTCATCGCCACCCTCGCCACCGAACGGCTGGGCCGGGACGTGCACCCCAACGACCACGTCAACGCCTCGCAGTCGTCCAACGACGTCTTCCCGTCCTCGATCCACATCGCGGCCACCGGGGCCGTCACCCACGACCTGATCCCGGCCCTGGAGCACCTCGCCGCCTCCCTGGAACGCAAGTCCGAGGAGTTCGCGGACGTGGTGAAGTCGGGGCGGACCCATCTGATGGACGCCACCCCGGTGACGCTGGGGCAGGAGTTCGGCGGGTACGCGGCCCAGGTGCGGTACGGCGTCGAGCGGCTGAGGGCCTCCCTTCCTCGGCTGGCCGAGCTGCCGCTGGGCGGCACCGCGGTGGGGACCGGCATCAACACACCACCCGGGTTCTCCGCCGCCGTCATCGAGGAGGTCGCCCGGGTCACCGGGCTGCCGCTCACCGAGGCCCGCGACCACTTCGAGGCGCAGGGCGCCCGGGACGGCATCGTGGAGACCAGCGGGCAGCTGCGGACCATCGCGGTCGGCCTGACGAAGATCGCCAACGATCTGCGCTGGATGTCCTCCGGGCCGCGCACCGGTCTGGCCGAGATCCGGCTGCCCGACCTGCAGCCCGGCTCCTCGATCATGCCCGGCAAGGTCAACCCGGTGGTCCCGGAGGCCGTGCTGATGGTCGCCGCCCAGGTCATCGGCAACGACGCCACCATCACCACCGCGGGCGCGGCCGGGAACTTCGAACTGAACGTCATGCTCCCGGTCATCGCCAAGAACGTGCTGGAGTCGGTGCGGTTGCTCGCGGGCGTCTCGCGGCTGCTGGCCGACCGGACGGTCGACGGCATCACCGCCGACCGGGAACGCGCCCGGGAGTACGCCGAGTCGTCCCCGTCCGTGGTGACCCCGCTGAACAAGTACATCGGGTACGAGGAGGCCGCGAAGGTCGCCAAGAAGTCCCTCGCCGAGCGGCGGACGATCCGTGAAGTCGTCCTGGAGAGCGGGTACGTGGAGCGCGGTGACCTGACGCTGGAGCAGCTCGACGAGGCGCTGGACGTCCTGCGGATGACGCGCCCGTAACCGGCGGCGAACCTTTCCGGCCACCGCAGGACCACCGTGACGTGCACCGCAGCGTCGTATGCCCGCGGCACCTAATATCTGTGCATGACGGACGACGGAGCGATGACACGAGTGACGGCGGGGCCTGCGGCGTACTGGACCCCGGGCACGCAGATCCTGTGGCGCTACCGGGAGAACGGCGGCGAGCACGTCCACATCGCCCGGCCCGTCACCGTCGTACGCGACGACGCGGAGCTGCTGGCGGTGTGGCTCGCCCCCGGTACCGAGTGTGTGAAGCCGGTGCTCGCCGACGGGACGCCCGTGCACCTGGAGCCGCTGGAGTCCCGTTACACCAAGCCGCGTACGGTCCAGCGGGACCGCTGGTTCGGCACCGGTGTGCTGAAGGTGGCCCAGCCCGGCCGGCCCTGGTCGGTGTGGCTGTTCTGGGACCCGGGCTGGCGGTTCAAGAACTGGTACGTCAATCTGGAGCGGCCGCTGGTCCGTTGGTCGGGCGGGGTGGACTCCGAGGACCACTTCCTGGACATCTCGGTGCAGCCGGACCGCAGTTGGCACTGGCGGGACGAGGACGAGTTCGCGCAGGCCCAGCGGGACGGGCTGATGGACGCGGCGACCGCCGAGCGGGTGCGGGCGGCCGGCCGGGAGGCGGTGGAGGTGATCCGGGCGTGGGGTGCCCCGTTCGCGGACGGCTGGCCGCACTGGCGCCCGGACCCCTCCTGGGCGGTACCTTCTCTCCCCGAGGACTGGGACCGCACCCCCGCGCACATGTCCTCATGAGACCCTTGATGCGCCCCAGGGCAAGAAACGTAGGATCGTCCTCCGCAAGGGCGCGCCAAGGCAACTTGCGGGGCATGCGCCGGGCTTGACCGATCGTCATCGAGGGGCGGCAGGACGTGAACGAGGGGTACCAGGGCACGACCACGAAGGCCGACCCCGCGGGAATTCCGTTCCCGGGGCACGTATTGCGGGTATCGGCATGTCGGCGGGACCAACTGGGCGCCCGGCGTACCCGGCGCTCAGCCCCGGACGGACGGATGCGACACGCGTGACGGAGCAGCCCACCTCCTTCGAACGCCCGCAGTCGGGCGTGGACCCCGCGGAGGCCCGCGGGGCGCTCCTGCGTACCCAGAAACAGGCCGCGCAGCAGCTCGGCACCTCCGGCTTACCCGCGCAGGCCCGGGCCGACGGACCGTCCTCCGGCGCCGGTACGGCCACGGCCTGCGGCAAGGGAACGGACGGCAACGGGAAGGAGCTACCCGTCAACGGCCCCGAGCACTCCCAGCCCGCTTCCACCGAACCCGGCGCCCACCGCCCGCGCCCCGCGCCGGAGGCCATCCCGGCCCAGCCCGGTGCCGACCAGGAGCGGACGGCGGGGGGTCAGGAGCGCCGTACCGGGCGGGGTCTGCCGCCCGGGCGGCCGATGCCCATGCGGCGGGACGGGGACCGGCTGAGGTTCGTGGGCGCGGCAACCCGGCGGATCGCCCGCGGGCTCGACCTGGACGAGATCGTGATGGGGCTGTGCCGGGCCACCGTGCCGACGTTCTCCGACGCGATCCTGGTGTATCTGCGCGAGCCGCTACCGGTCGGTGACGAGCGGCCGAGCGGACCGGTGGTGCTGCGTCTGCGCCGCACGGACCGGATCCCCCAGGAGCGGGACACCGACGGCGTCCTGCTGCCGCCGGCGTTCGAACCGGAACCGGAGCCGTCCGTGCTGTCGGACCTGTCGTCGCTCACCACCGAGCTGTGCGAGGTGCGGCCGGGTGGCGCGCTGAACGAGGTGCTGCGCGGGGTGCGGCCGGTGTTCGCCGACGCGCCCGCCGCCCGGGCCGCGCTGCCGGAGCTGCTCGGCGAGGGGGGTGAGGCGGTCGTACCGGGCGGGCAGCGGGCGATCCTGGCGCCGCTGCGCGGGCGGCGCCGGGTGATCGGCGCGGCCCTGTTCCTGCGCCGCCCGGACCGGCTCGCGTTCGACGGGGACGATCTGCTGGTCGCCGCGCAGCTGGCCACGCACAGCGCGCTCGGTATCGACAAGGCGGTGCTGTACGGCCGGGAGGCGTACATCGCCGACGAATTGCAGCGCACCATGCTGCCCGAGACCCTGCCCCGCCCGACCGGGGTCCGGCTGGCCTCGCGCTATCTGCCGGCGGCGGAGACCGCGCGGGTCGGCGGCGACTGGTACGACGCGATCCCGCTGCCCGGCAGCCGGGTCGCGCTGGTCGTCGGCGATGTGATGGGCCATTCGATGACCTCGGCGGCCATCATGGGGCAGCTGCGGACGACGGCCCAGACGCTGGCCGGCCTCGACCTGCCGCCGCAGGAGGTGCTGCACCACCTGGACGAGCAGGCCCAGCGCCTGGGCACGGACCGCATGGCGACCTGCCTGTACGCGGTGTACGACCCGGTGACGCACCGCATCACGATCGCCAACGCCGGCCATCCGCCGCCCGTGCTGCTGCACCTGGGCGGCCGGGCCGAGGTGCTGCGGGTGCCGCCGGGCGCGCCGATCGGTGTCGGCGGGGTCGACTTCGAGGCGGTCGAGCTGGACGCGCCCGCCGGGGGCACCCTGCTGCTGTACACCGACGGTCTGGTGGAGTCCCGGCTGCGGGACGTGTGGACCGGCATAGAGCAGTTGCGGGAGAAGCTGGCCGCGACCGCGCAGCTGACCGGCCCGGACCATCCGCCGCCGCTGGAAGCGCTGTGCGACGAGGTGCTCGACATGCTCGGCCCGGGCGACCGGGACGACGACATCGCGCTGCTCGCCGCCCGGTTCGACGGGATCGCGCCGAGCGATGTCGCCTACTGGACGCTGGAGCCGGAGGATTCCGCCCCGGGCCAGGCCCGCCGGATGGCCCGGCAGGCGCTCGCCCGCTGGGACCTGGAGGAGCTGACGGACTCGGTGGAGCTGCTGGTCAGCGAGGTCGTGACGAACGCCGTGCGGTACGCGTCCCGGCCGGTGACGCTGCGGCTGCTGCGGACCGACGTGCTGCGCTGCGAGGTCGGCGACGACGTGCCGCAGCTGCCGCGGCTGCGGCAGGCGCGGGCCACGGACGAGGGCGGGCGCGGGCTGTACCTGGTCAACAAGCTGGCCCGGCGCTGGGGCGCGACCCGGCTGAGCACCGGCAAGGTGGTGTGGTTCGAGCTGAACCGGGGCTGACGCCCCCTGGTGATGCGAAGGGCGCCCGGAGCACTGGCTCCGGGCGCCCTTTCCGCTCCGCGTCTACGGGGTGAGCTCGCCGTCGGGGTCGAGCGGGTCCTCCGTGGTGGGCTCCGTCGGCGGCCCGGTGGTGGGCGTGTGGGACGGCGTCTGGGACGGGGTCTGCGACGGCGTCTGCGACGGGGTCTCGGACGGGGTCTCGGACGGCGACTGCGACGTGGGCGGCGCACTGCTGCTCGGCGTCCGCGACGGCGTCTGGGTCGGGGTGTGCGTGTACGTCGGCGTCTCGGTCGGCTCGACCGCCGCGCCCTGTGTGGTGTTCAGGTCGAACGCGGCCTTGTCGGTGACGCCGAAGGTGTACGCGGCCCAGATCTTCGCCGGGTAGCCGCCGCCGTTGATCCGGCCGGGCGGCGGGAGCAGGCCGGTGGCGCCCTTCATGGACACGTGGGCCTTGGTCTTCGGGTCCTCGCCGAACAGGCCGACGGAGGTGACCAGGGTCGGTGTGTAGCCGGTGAACCAGGCCGACTTGTTCTCGTCGGAGGTACCGGTCTTGCCCGCCACCTGCTGGCCGTCGCGCAGCGGGTTCCTCGCCACGGACTCACTGGCCGTGCCGTCGTCCACCACGCCGGTGAGCACCGAGGTGACCGTGTCGGCGGCGGTACGGCTGATCACCGAGCCGCCGACCGGGTTCGGCACCTCCACCGAGCGGCCCTTGTTCTCGGCCGACTTCAGGATGGTCGGGGTGACCTTGTTGCCGTGGTTGGCGAAGGTGGCGTAGATCCCGGCCATCTCCAGGGGGCTGGCGCCCATGGAGCCGAGGGTCTGGGCGGGCACGGCCTGCATGCCCTTGGTGTCCATGCCGAGCTTGTTCGCCGTGCTCATGACCTTGTCCATCCCGACGTCCACGCCCATCTGCGCGAAGACGGAGTTGACGGACTTGTTCATGGCCTCCTGGACGGTGATGTCGTCGTAGTTGGCGTCGTCCTCGTTCGGCGGGGCGAAGCCGACCTTGGTGCCGTGGTCGACGACCGGGCGGCGGCTGGTGCCGTCGTAGAGGGTGCTCGCCGTGATGGGTTTGCCGTCCTGCGTGGTGGCGTTCTGCTCCAGTGCGGCGGCGAGGATCACCGGCTTGAAGGTGGAGGCGGGCTGGTAGTCCCGGCGGGTGGCGTTGTCGAAGTAGTGCCGGTAGTAGTCCTGGCCGCCGTACAGCGCGACGACCTTGCCCGTCCGGGGGTCGACGGAGACGGCGCCGGCCTGGATGTCACCGTCGACCTTGCGCTTCTTCGGGTCGAGCTTGCTGGTGAGCTGGGCCTTGACGGTCTTCTCCAGCGCGGCCTGTTTCTTCGGGTCGATGTTGAGGGTGATGGTCCAGCCCTTGTCGACCACGGCGTTCTCCGCCTGGGACTGGGTCAGGCCCTCCTGCGCCATGAGCCGCTGCTCCAGCTGCTGGTTGGCGAGTTCGACCAGGTAGCCCTTCTGCCCGCCGAGGCCGGGGGCGCCCTTGGGCTCCTTGGGGTAGGGGAAGTGCAGCTCGGCCCGCTTGGACTTGGAGAGCCAGCCTTCCTCGACCATGTTGTCCAGGACGTAGTTCCAGCGCTGCGTGACCAGCCGCTTGCCGGTCTTGCTCGCCACCGCCCAGTCGTACTGGCTCGGGGCCTGGAGCAGCGCGGCGAGGTAGGCGCCCTGCGCGACGCTGAGGTCCTCGGCGTCGACGTGGTAGTAGGCCTGGGCGGCGGCCTGGATGCCGTAGGCGTTGCGGCCGTAGTAGCTGGTGTTGATGTAGCCGGCGAGGATGTCGTCCTTGGACTTCTCGCGGTCCACCTTCAGCGAGATGACCAGTTCCTTCAGCTTGCGCGTGACGGTCTGGTCCTGGTTGAGGTAGTAGTTCTTGACGTACTGCTGGGTGATCGTGGAGCCGCCCTGCTTGCCGCGGCCGAGCGCCGTGTTGATCAGTCCGCGGGCGGTGCCGCGGAAGTCGACGC
The DNA here is from genome assembly GCF_055639035.1 of Streptomyces sp. NPDC107654. Lineage (NCBI taxonomy): Bacteria > Bacillati > Actinomycetota > Actinomycetes > Kitasatosporales > Streptomycetaceae > Streptomyces > Streptomyces sp. NPDC107654. Next base: position 320,509 of record NZ_JBVKBI010000004.1, on the reverse strand, counting down.
CGGAGTCGTGGTAGAAGCTCTTGTTCTCGGCGGCGACGAAGGTCAGCTGGACCTTGCGGGGCACCTTGGACAGGTCGACGATCTCGCGGTTGACCTTGCCGTTGCGGGCCAGAATCGTTCCGTCACTGAACTTGTAGACGTTGCTCTGCTGCTGGGCGGCGGCGTTGCCCTGGGGGACGTCCACGTAGAGGTACAGGCCGACGAAGCCCAGGATGCCCAGCAGGCACACCCCGAAGAAGGTCCCGAGGATCTTCTTCCACGTGAACATCCGGCGTATGAGGCTCTTGGCGGGCTTGCCGCCCGCCGCGGGTGCGGACGTGCCGGCCGCCGCGGTTGGGGGGCGGCGGCGCTTGGGCGCCGCGCGGCGGCCACCGCGCTGTCGCGCTCGTCTCTCTTCCGCTCGTCCCATCGGTCCCTACGCTCGCTTCCGTCTCGGGGTCAGCTCCGAAAGCTAACACCCCTCTATATGACAAAGGGCGCCCGATCCGTTCTTTTACGGACGTGACAATCAGCACCCACCCCACCGGATCCGACGGCAATCACCGCCGCAGGGTTGCTCGACGGAAAAAAGTGATATCACTTGGCTAGAACCGCGCTATGCTTCCATCGCGCGCCCGACCGGGCGCCCCGAGAACGGGGGGAACACCCATGACCGACATACCCGAGATGCCCGCTCCGCGCGTGCGCGAGTTCACCGCCCACAGCATCGGCGGCGGACTCGCCCTGCTGCTCGGCCTGATCGGCCTCGGCGCCTCGATCGCGCTGTTCGCGGCCTCCGGGGCGGCCCACTCGCCCGGCGCCGAGGGCGGGCTCATCGCCGGCGGTGTCGTCGTCCTGCTCGCGTCCCTGGTCTCCCTGCGCGGCCTGAACACGGTCGCGCCCGGCCAGGCCCGGGTCGTCCAGCTCTTCGGCCGCTACCGGGGCACGATCCGGCAGGACGGCCTGCGCTGGGTGAACCCCTTCACCTCGCGGACCAGGATCTCCACCCGGGTGCGCAACCACGAGACCGCCGTCCTGAAGGTCAACGACGCCTACGGCAACCCGATCGAGCTGGCCGCGGTCGTCGTCTGGAAGGTCCGGGACACCGCGCAGGCCACCTTCGAGGTGGACGACTTCGCCGAGTTCGTGGCCACGCAGACCGAGACGGCCGTACGGCACATCGCGATCGAGTACCCCTACGACGCCCACGAGGAGGACGGCCTCTCCCTGCGCGGCAACGCCGAGGAAATCACCGAGAAGCTGGCCACGGAGCTCCAGGTGCGGGTCGAGGCGGCCGGCGTGCAGATCGTCGAATCGCGCTTCACGCACCTCGCGTACGCTCCCGAGATCGCCTCGGCGATGCTCCAGCGGCAGCAGGCGGGGGCGGTCGTCGCGGCCCGGCGGCAGATCGTGGACGGTGCCGTGGGGATGGTCGAGGCGGCGCTGGCCCGGATCGCGGAGGCGGACATCGTGGAGCTGGACGACGAACGGAAGGCGGCGATGGTGTCGAACCTGATGGTGGTGCTGTGCGGGGACCGCGCCCCGCAGCCGGTCCTCAACACCGGGACCCTCTACCAGTGACCGACCCTTCGGAGACACCGAGGCGCCGGCCGCAGCAGCGCAAACAGGTGCTGCTGCGGCTGGACCCGGCGGTGTACGAGGCACTGGCCCGCTGGGCCGGGGACGAGCTGCGCTCGGCCAACGCGCAGATCGAGTTCCTGCTGCGCAAGGCGCTGGCGGAGGCGGGCCGCCTGCCGGGGGACACGGGACCGCTGCCGCGGCGCGGCCGCCCGCCGGCCCCGCCCGCACCGCCTGTGCCGGAACCGTGACAATCGGCCCCCACCTGCGGGGCCGCACCGGCAGCCACGCCCTGCACACTCCGCGTATACATCGTGCGTATACACCGTGTGTAGAGTGCTGCCATGTCCATCGGTCACACCCTCCTAGGGCTCCTGGAGTCCGGCCCGCGCCACGGCTACGACCTCAAGCGGGCCTTCGACGAGAAGTTCGGTCACGACCGCCCGCTGCACTACGGCCAGGTCTACTCCACGATGTCCCGGCTGCTGAAGCACGGCCTCGTCGAAGTCGACGGGATCGAGGCGGGCGGCGGCCCCGAACGCAAGCGGTACGCGATCACCGACGCCGGCGTCACCGACGTCGAGCGCTGGCTCGCCACCCCCGAGAAGCCGGAGGAGTACCTCCAGTCGACCCTGTACACCAAGGTCGTCCTCGCGCTCCTCACCCACCGCGACGCGTCCGACATCCTCGACACGCAGCGCGCCGAACACCTGCGCAGCATGCGGATCCTGACCGACCGCAAGCGCAAGGGCGACCTCGCGGACCAGCTGATCTGCGACCACGCCCTGTTCCACCTGGAGGCGGACCTGCGCTGGCTGGAACTGACCGCCGCGCGCCTCGACAAGCTCCGTGAGGCGGTGGCCCGATGACCCCTCCCCCCGGCTCCCTGCTCGCCGCCGAGAACCTGCGCAAGGCCTACGGCCCCACGGTCGCCCTGGACGGCGCCGAGTTCTCCATCCACCCCGGCGAGGTCGTCGCCGTGATGGGCCCCTCCGGTTCCGGCAAGTCGACCCTGCTGCACTGCCTCGCCGGCATCGTGCCGCCCGACTCCGGCTCCATCACCTACGCCGGCCGGGAACTGGCCGGCATGAGCGACGCCGAGCGCAGCGCGCTGCGCCGCAGCGAGTTCGGGTTCGTGTTCCAGTTCGGCCAGCTGGTCCCGGAGCTGACCTGCGTGGAGAACGTGGCGCTCCCGCTCCGGCTGAACGGCCGCCCCCGCAAGGAGGCCGAGCGGGCCGCGCTGACCTGGATGGAGCGGCTGGAGGTGGACGACCTCAAGGGCAAGCGGCCCGGCGAGGTCTCCGGCGGCCAGGGCCAGCGGGTCGCCGTGGCGCGGGCGCTGGTCACCGAACCCCGGGTGGTGTTCGCCGACGAGCCGACCGGCGCGCTCGACTCCCTCAACGGCGAACGCGTGATGGAGCTGCTGACCGACGCGGCCCGCTCCACCAACGCCGCCGTCGTCCTCGTCACCCACGAGGCCCGGGTCGCCGCCTACTCCGACCGGGAGATCGTCGTACGCGACGGCAGGTCCCGCGACATGGAGCGGGCCATATGAAGATCAGGCAGTGGTCCCGGGACCTCGCCCTCGGCATCCGGTTCGCCTTCACCGGCGGGCGCGAGGGCTGGGTCCGGATGGTGCTCACGGCGGTCGGCGTCGGCCTGGGCGTGACGCTGCTGCTGCTCACGACGGCGCTGCCGAACGTGCTGGCGGCGCGGGACCAGCGGGGCGCGGCACGGCAGGACCTCACCTACGGCGCGTCCACGCCGCCCAGGAGCGACCACACCGTGCTGGTCGGCATGACCGACAGCGAGTGGCACGGCAAGGACATCCGGGGCCGGCTGCTCCAGCCCGAGGGCGCGCGGGCGCCGCTGCCGCCCGGCGTCGACCACTTCCCGAAGAAGGGCGAGATGGTGGTCTCGCCCGCACTGAAGGCGCTGCTCGCCTCGGACGGGGCGAAGCTGCTGCGGGAGCGGATCCCGGACCGGATCACCGGCACGATCGGCGAGACCGGGCTGGTCGGTTCGCAGGAGCTGGCCTACTACGCGGGCGCCGACACCCTCGTGGCGACCAAGAACAGCTCGCGTGTGGTGCGGCTGGCCGCGTTCGGCGACCGGCACCCGACGACCGAGCGGGCCGACCCGGTGCTCATCCTGATGACACTGGTGGTGTTCGTCGCCCTGCTGACGCCGGTCGCCGTGTTCATCGCCGCGGCCGTGCGGTTCGGCGGCGAGCGGCGCGACCGCAGGCTGGCCGCGCTGCGCCTGGTGGGCTCCGACAGCAGGATGACCCGCCGGATCGCGGCCGGCGAGGCGCTGGCCGGGGCACTGCTCGGACTGGCCGTCGGTACGGTCTTCTTCCTGATCGGGCGGCAGGTGGCGGGCTCGGTGGAGGTGCTGGGCGAGAGCGTCTTCCCGAGCTATCTGGACCCCTCCCCCGCACTGGCCGCGCTGGTCGCGGTGGCGGTTCCGGCCGCCGCGGTCCTGGTGACGCTGCTCGCGATGCGCGGGGTGGTGGTGGAGCCGCTCGGCGTGGTGCGGACGGCCAAGCCGGCCCGGCGGCGCCTGTGGTGGCGGCTGCTGCTGCCGCTGGCGGGTCTCGGGATGCTGTACCCGATGATCGGCAACGGCCGCAGCCACGGCGACTTCAACCAGTACCTGGTCATCGGCGGTGTGCTGCTGCTCCTGGTCGGCGTCACCGCGCTGCTGCCCTGGCTGGTCGAGGCGGTCGTCGCCCGGCTCGGCGCGGGCGGGCTCTCCTGGCAGCTGGCCGTGCGCCGGCTCCAGTTGAGCAGCGGTACGGCGGCCCGCATGGTCAACGGCATCGCGGTGGCGGTGGCCGGGGCGATCGCGCTGCAGATGCTCTTCGCGGGCGTGGAGAGCCAGTACACGAAGGACACCGGCCGGGACCCGCAGCGGGCCTCGATGGAGATCGACCTGTCGGACCGGTCCCGGGTGGCGGTGGCGGCCCGCGAGTTCGCCCGCACCGAGGGCGTCCGGGCGTCGGTGGCGATCTCCAGCGGAGGACTCGGCGACAAGCGGCACGACCCGGCGACCACCTCGGGGATCACCGTCGGTGACTGCACCGCGCTGCGCGAGCTGGCCCACCTGCCGTCCTGCCGGGACGGGGACGTGTTCGTGCTGCCCGGCAAGGACGACGACGCCGCTCTTCGGGCCTTCAGGCGGCCGGGCCGGCACGGCTTCGTGGACCCCACCTACTCGGAGGGCGAGCCCGGTCGGCAGATCCCCTGGACGATCCCGGCCGGCCTGCGGCACGCCACCGCCCGCAAGGACGCGCTCCAGGAGACCTCGGGCCTGCTGCTCACCCCGTCCGCACTGCCCGCCAAGGCGTGGCCGACGCTGTACCACCAGGTCTACATCCGCCTCGACCTGTCGGTGCCGGACGCGGACGAACACGTGCGTACCACGGCGGCCCGGGTGGACCGCCTGGCCAACGCCTGGCACTGGAGCACGACCCGGCAGGCCACGAAGTTCACCTCCCTGCGCACCGGCCTGTTCGTCGGCGCGGTCTGCGTGCTGGCGCTGATCGGGGCGAGCCTGCTGGTCTCCCAGCTGGAGCAGTTGCGCGAGCGGCGCAAGCTGTTGTCCTCGCTGGTCGCCTTCGGCACCCGGCGCCGCACCCTGGGGCTGTCGGTGCTGTGGCAGACGGCGGTGCCGATCGCCCTCGGTCTGTTGCTGGCCATGGCGGTGGGCCTGACCCTGGGCACGGTCCTGCTGAAGATGACGGACACCGCGGTGACCGTCGACTGGCCGAGCGTGCTGTCCCTGACCGGTGCCGGCGCGGCGGTCGTCCTCACGGTGACGCTGCTGAGCCTGCCGCCGCTGGTACGGCTGATGCGGCCGGAGGGGCTGCGGACGGAATAGGCGGGACTGACGGAACAGGCGTTACCCGTACGCGGGACGAAAGAGGACGCACATGACATCGGGGGCGCGGGACTCGGCGCCGACCTGGGAGGACGACGAGTACTGCCTGCTCGTCAACGCGATCGAGGGATCGCCCCTGTGGTCCCTGTCGGCCGACTGGGCGGACACCGGGGACGAGGCGGAGTGGCGGCGCCACGTCCCGCGCTTCACCTCCCTCATCACCCACTGGCACCGGTCCGGCCTGGTCCGGCTCACCCGGGCCGGTGGCCGGGCGTATCTCCCGGACGCGACCGAGGTTCCCGCGGCCGACGTCCCGTCCGTCCTGGCCGACCCGGCCACCTGGGCCTACCGCGAGGGCGAGGAACGGGTGACCTGCGTCGCCCTGGCCGTGCCCCGCGCCGACGTCACCGGCCCGCCGCCACGGGACCAGCCCGGCTGACGTCCCCGGGGCGCGGGCCGCCGCCCAAGGGGCCGGACGGCCGGGCGGGTGGAGTCAGCGGTCCTCCGCCACGACCCGCACCGGCAGCGCGCGCAGCGCCTCCCGCAAGGCCCCCGCCAGCTCCTCGTACTCCGCGGCCCGGGCCGCTCCCGCGCGCATCGCGAAGGCGACGCGCCGGCTGGGGGCGGGGTCGGCGAAGTAGCCGGTGAGCAGCTGGCTGCTGCGGGCGGTCTCCAGCTTCAGCGCGGTGCGCGGCAGCAGCGTGCAGCCGAGGCCGCCGGCCACCAGCTGGACCAGGGTGGACAGGCCGGCGGCGGTCGTGGTGACCGGGGCGTCCTCGCGGCCGGCCTCCCGGCAGATGTCCAGGGCCTGGTCGCGCAGGCAGTGGCCCTCGTCCAGGAGCAGCAGGTTCAGCTCCTTCAGCGCCTCGCGCGGGATGCCCTCCCGGCCGCCGAGCCAGTGGTCGAGCGGGGTGACGAGCACGAAGTCCTCGTCGAACAGGGGGAGTTCGACCACGCCGGGCACGCCGAGCGGCACGGCCAGCAACAACAGGTCGAGCCGGCCGGAGTTCAGCCCGTCGATCAGGCTGGCGGTCTGCTCCTCGTGCACCTGGAGATCGAGGTGCGGATAGCGCTCGTGGACGAGCCGCAGGACGGCCGGCAGCAGGTACGGCGCGACGGTGGGGATCACACCGAGGCGCAGGGCGCCCGTGAAGGGTGCCCGGACCGCCTCGGCCTCCTCCAGCAGCGCCCCGACCGCGCCCAGCACCGCCTTGGCGCGGACGGCCAGCCGCTCCCCCGCGGGCGAGAGCAGCACCTTGCGGGTCGTACGCTCGAGGAGGGTCACCCCGAGGGTCTCCTCCAGCGCCGAGACCGCGCCGGACAGGGCGGGCTGGCTCATCCCGATGGCCGCCGCCGCGTCGCGGAAGTGCAGGTGCTCGGCCACGGCGGCGAAGGCGCGCAGTTGCGACAGGCTCGGCTGCCTCCGCTTGCCGTTACTCATGGTCACTGATAGCTCCCTCCGATCAACACGACCGAGTGTAGCTATTTCCCTAATCAATGCACCCTGTGCCAACATCGTCAGAGTCCAACCCATGGGAAAGATCCCCAAAAGGGGTCTTTCTTCGCTGCAAGGAGAGCCTGTGCTCACTGTCGGTGACAAGTTCCCCGAGTTCGACCTGACCGCCTGCGTCTCCCTGGAGAAGGGCAAGGAGTTCGAGCAGCTCAACCACAAGTCCTACGAGGGCAAGTGGCTCGTGGTCTTCGCCTGGCCCAAGGACTTCACGTTCGTGTGCCCGACCGAGATCGCCGCGTTCGGGAAGCTGAACGACGAGTTCGCCGACCGCGACGCCCAGATCCTCGGCTTCTCCGGTGACTCCGAGTTCGTGCACCACGCCTGGCGCAAGGACCACCCGGACCTGACCGACCTGCCGTTCCCGATGATGGCGGACCCGAAGCACGAGCTGATGCGCGACCTCGGCATCGAGGGCGAGGACGGCTACGCCCAGCGCGCCGTCTTCATCGTGGACCCGAACCACGAGATCCAGTTCACGATGGTCACCGCCGGTTCCGTGGGCCGCAACCCCAAGGAGGTCCTGCGGGTCCTCGACGCCCTGCAGACCGACGAGCTGTGCCCGTGCAACTGGAGCAAGGGCGAGGACACCCTCGACCCGGTCGCGCTGCTGGCTGGTGAGTGACCCGTGTCGCTCGACTCCCTGAAGTCCCGGATCCCGGACTACGCCAAGGACCTGAAGCTCAACCTGGGCTCGGTCATCGGCAACTCGGAGCTGCCGGCGCAGCAGCTGTGGGGCACGGTGCTGGCGACCGCCATCGCCTCCCGTTCCCCGATCGTGCTGCGTGAGCTGGAGCCGGAGGCGAAGGCGAACCTCTCGCCGGAGGCGTACCAGGCCGCCAAGTCGGCCGCCGCCATCATGGCGATGAACAACGTCTTCTACCGCACCCGGCACCTGCTGTCCGACCACGAGTACGGCACCCTGCGCGCGGGCCTGCGGATGAACGTCATCGGCAACCCGGGCGTGGAGAAGGTCGACTTCGAGCTGTGGTCGTTCGCGGTCTCCGCGATCAACGGCTGTGGCATGTGCCTGGACTCGCACGAGCAGGTGCTGCGCAAGGCCGGCGTGGAGCGCGAGACCGTCCAGGAGGCCTTCAAGATCGCCTCCGTGGTGCAGGCCGTCGGCGTCACCCTGGACGCCGAGGCCGTGCTGGCTGAGTAAGCCGTACGACGAGGGCCCCGCTCACCCCTGGTGGGCGGGGTCCTTCGCGTTCTCCCCCGGGTCCTCGTCCCCGGTCTCCCCGGCGTCCCCGGTCTTCCCCGCATCCCCGGCGTCCTCCTCGGCGGACGCCTGCCCGTGGACCTCCTGCGAGTACTGCCGCAGATAGGCCACCACCGTGTTCGTCACCGCCACCAGCGGTACGGCCACCACCGCGCCGCCGATGCCGGCCACCATGCCGCCGGCGGCCACGGTCAGCACCACCGCGAGCGGGTGGACGCGTACCGCGCGGCCGAGGATAAACGGCTGCAGGACGTGCCCCTCGATCTGCTGGACCGCGAGGACCACGACGAGGGTCATGACCGCGGTGAACACACCCTGCGTCACCAGGGCCACGATCACCGCCAGCGCCCCGGAGGCGACCGCGCCGACCAGCGGGATGAACGAGAACAGGAAGATGAAGACGGCCAGCGGGACGGCCATCGGCACGTCCAGGAAGTAGATGCCGATGCCGATGAAGATGGCGTCGATGAGGGCGACCAGGACCGTGCCGCGGACGTAGGCGGTCAGCGTGCGCCACGCGCGCGGGCCGGCCCCGGCCACGCCCGGGCGGGCCGCGGACGGCACCAGCCTCAGGAACCACTCCCAGATCCGCTTGCCGTCGTAGAGCAGGAACAGCGTCGAGAAGAACACCAGCAGGATGCCGGTGAGCGCCTCGATGATGACCTGAACGCCCTCCAGGCCCGCGGAGGTGATCTGATCGGTGTTGGCGCCGATCGCCTCGCGGAGGTTCTTGGCGATCTGGTTGATCTGCTTGTCGGTGACGTGGAAGGGGCTCTTCAGCAGCCAGTCGCGCAGGTCGTCGATGCCGGACTGGATCTGGCTGGAGAGCGTGTCGATGTTCTCCATGACCTGCCAGGTCACGAACCAGCCCATCAGTCCGATCACGACGAAGCCGGAGATGGCGGTGAGCGCGGTGGCCGGTCCGCGCGGCACCCCGCGCCGGGTGAGCCGGGCGACCGTCGGCTGGAGCAGCGCGGTGACCAGCAGGGCGATGACGAAGGCGAACACCACCAGCTGGACGGCGCTGATGACCCGCATCAGCACCCAGACCGTGCCGGCCAGCACCAGGACCCGCCAGCCGGCCTCGGCGGCGACCCGGACACCCCAGGGCACGGCCTGAGCCGGGTCGGGGCGGGGGCCGCGCGGCGCCGCCGACGGGCGGGCGGGCGGCGGCCCGTCGGCGGGCGGACCGGCGGCTTCGGTGCCGACGGACTCCGCGGAGTCGCCCTGCTCCTTGTCCACCTCGGCGCGGCGCTCGTCCAGGCGCTCGCTCATCTCGGTGAGACCGGCTCCCAGCCGGCCGAGCCACCCTGGCACTCGCGACATGTCCGTCCTCTTCCCCCCGCGTCCCCGGGTACTCGCCATCACTCCCCCGGGGAGCCGTCCGGATACGACCGTACAGGGCGAAAGCCCCTCCCCTGAGGACGGGGAGGGGCTGCGCGAGGTGCGTGAGGGCCGACCGGATCCGGCGCGGCGCCTAGTACCAGTGGTTGGCCTGCCAGAAGGACCAGGCCTGGCACGGGCTGCCGTACCGGCTGTTCATGTAGTTGAGGCCCCACTTGATCTGCGTGGCCGGGTTGGTCTGCCAGTCGGCTCCGGCGGACGACATCTTGGAGCCGGGCAGGGCTTGGAAGAGACCGTAGGCACCGGAGGAGGCGTTCACCGCGCGGTAGTTCCAGCTGGACTCGTGGTCCACGATGTTGCTGAAGCACTGGAACTGGCCGCCGGCCACCATCTGCCGCGCCATCGCCTGGATCTGCGCCACCGTGTAGCTGCTCTGGGTCGGGAAGCTGGAGGAGTCGCGGACGTCGGTGCCGCGGCTGGCCGCCGCCTTCGTCTCGGCGCGCTCCTTGGCGGCCTCCTTGGCCGCCTTCTCCGCCTTCTCGGCGGCTTCCTTCTTCGCGATCGCGGTCTCGGCCGCAGCCTTGCGGGCGGCTGCCTCGGCGTCCTTCTTGGCGCTCGCGTCGGCGGCGATGGCCTGCGCGTCGGCCTGCTGCGTCAGGGACGCGGCCTGGACCTGCGCCTGCTGACCCGCGGGTATGTCCGCGAGGAGCGTGGTGTCGGCTGCCGTCGCCTCGGCGTCGTTGGTCTGCGCGGTGCTGCCCGAGGCAACGCCGACGACGCTTCCGACAGCGGTGACCGCGGTGGCCGAGGCCACTGCGAATCCCCGGACCGAAATCCGGCTCACACGGTTTCCTTCCAGCATCGCCCGCTTCGGTGACCCTGGCGGACGCAATCGTGCCCCTGACACTGGCCTCCCAACTGCGGGGTCACGGGAGGCACGGGCCCGGTGGGCAACTCCCCCATGGGGAGCGCCGCGTGGTGCACGGGCGGCATACGACGAACTCTATGGAGTTGGTGGTGATTCCAGTGGTGCCATACCACCCCCAGGGCTCAACGCCTGGGTGGTGCCCCCAGGGGGTACAGCTGTGTCGTATGCGGGGCCTGACAGGAGTGAGACTCTGCCGTAACCGAACGCCGCGTGGCAATTCTGTGTTGCGTGTGAAAGCTCACATCCCGTTTGGCCCCTGGGATTTCAGGAAAGCTCCACGCGCGAAGGCGCCGCCCGGCTAGGCTCTTGGCCTTTGCCGGACGGCGCCAACTGCCGCTCAGGGCAGGTCAGATGTGGCCGTCCTCCAGCATTTCGGTCACAAGCGCGGCAATCTGGGACCTCTCGGACCGAGTCAGCGTGACATGGGCGAAGAGGGGATGTCCCTTCAGTTTCTCCACGACGGCGACGACTCCGTCATAACGGCCTACGCGCAGATTGTCCCGCTGTGCCACGTCATGGGTGAGCACCACCCGCGAGTTGGCGCCGATCCGGGACAGGACGGTCAGCAGGACGTTCTTCTCCAGGGACTGGGCCTCGTCCACGATCACGAACGCGTCGTGCAGCGAGCGCCCGCGGATGTGGGTGAGCGGGAGCACCTCCAGCATCCCGCGCGCGGTGACCTCCTCGATGACCTCGCGGCTGGTGACCGCCGAGAGGGTGTCGAAGACGGCCTGCGCCCACGGGCTCATCTTCTCCGCCTCGGTGCCCGGCAGATAGCCCAGCTCCTGCCCGCCGACGGCGTACAGCGGCCGGAAGACCATCACCTTCTGGTGCTGGCGGCGCTCCAGGACCGCTTCCAGGCCCGCGCACAGCGCCAGCGCCGACTTGCCGGTGCCGGCCCGGCCGCCCATCGAGACGATGCCGACGTCCGGGTCGAGCAGCAGGTCGAGCGCGATGCGCTGCTCGGCGCTGCGGCCCTTGATGCCGAACGCCTCCCGGTCGCCGCGGACCAGCCGGACGTTGCCCTCGGCGGTGACCCGGCCGAGGGCTTTGCCGCGCTCGGACTGGATGGTCAGACCGGTGTGCACGGGAAGGCCGGCCGCCTCCGGGACGTACACGTGTCCTTCCTCGAAGAGGATGTCCACCTGCTCACCCGGCAGGGTGAGTTCGGTCATCCCGGTCCAGCCGGAGTTCTCCGTGATGGCGAGTTCGGCCCGGTACTCCTCGGCGAGGAGGCCGACCGAGGACGCCTTGATCCTCAGCGGCAGGTCCTTCGACACGACGGTGACGTCGAACCCCTCGGCCTGCAGGTTGCGGGCCACCGCGAGGATGCGGGAGTCGTTGTCCCCCAGGCGGTAGCCGGTGGGCAGCACGCTGGGGTCCGAGTGGTTGAGCTCGACACGGATGGTGCCGCCGAGGTCCCCGATCGGGATGGGGGCGTCGAGACGGCCGTGCCTCACCCGGTACTCGTCGAGCCGGCGCAGGGCCTGCCGGGCGAAGTAGCCGAGCTCGGGATGGTGCCGCTTGGCCTCCAGCTCCGTGACCACCACGATGGGGAGCACGACCTCGTGCTCGTCGAAGCGGGCCAGGGCATTCGGGTCGGCCAGCAGGACGCTGGTGTCGAGAACATACGTGCGCCGGTCTGACTTGTGGCGCTTTGTGCTGGTCACCACGGAAGGACGTACCCCCTCGGATGAGGTCGGGGAGCGACGAAGTGATGCTGGACCGGTGTCTGGCCCTCGCGTACGGCGGGCCGTGAACCGGCCCTCCGCGGCTGCTTCCGTGCCTTGACCGCACGGTCGGGCTGGTGCAAAGGGCCTCCCGGGCGGACGGCTCCCTGCCGCCCGCTGAGATCCGACGCCCGTGGTTCGGGTGTCGACCTGCTTGGTCTATGCCCTCGAACATGCGCCGCCATGCAAATGTGGCCAACAGCGCGCCGGTGAACTCCTTGTGACCGGCCCGGGAATCCGGGTGAACGACGACGCCCCGTCACCGGGCGGCGACGGGGCGGGACGGGGCGGAGCGGGCGGTCAGCCGCCGTAGCGGCGGTGACGTGCGGCGTAGTCGCGCATGGCGCGCAGGAAGTCGACCTTCCGGAACGCCGGCCAGAAGACCTCGCAGAAGTAGTACTCCGAGTGAGCGGTCTGCCAGAGCATGAATCCGGACAGCCGCTGCTCGCCGCTGGTGCGGATCACCAGGTCGGGGTCGGGCTGGGCCCCGGTGTAGAGGTGACGGCCGATCATGTCGATGTCGACGGACTCGGCGAGGTCCTCCATCGACAGGCCCTTGTCGTGCGCGTCGAGCAACATGGAGCGCACGGCGTCGGCGATCTCCTGCCGGCCGCCGTAGCCGATGGCCACGTTGACGGTTATCCCGTCGATGTGGGCGGTGGCCTCCTGGGCCTCCTTCAGCGTCCTCTGCATCTGCGCGGGCAGCAGGTCCATCGTGCCGACGTGGTGCACGCGCCAGCGGCCGTCCGCGGCGAGGGTGCGGACGACGTCCTCGATGATGCCGAGCAGGGGGACGAGTTCCTCCTGCGGCCGGTCGAAGTTGTCGGTGGACAGCAGCCACAGGGTGACGACCTCGACGTCGGTCTCGCTGCACCAGCCGAGGAACTCCTCGATCTTCTCGGCACCGGCCCGGTGCCCGTGGACCGTGCTGGAGCCGGACGCCTTCGCCCAGCGGCGGTTGCCGTCCATGATGACGCCGATGTGCTTGGGCACCTGAGCGTGGTCCAGGTGGCCTTCCACCCGGCGTGCGTAGAGCCTGACGAGCAGGCCGCGCAGCTTGTCGCGCAGGTTCACGTGACCCTCCGGGGGTTGGGCGCGGGGGTGGGCGCGGGGTACGGGGTGCCGGAGCCGTTGAGCCTACCGCTGATCGGGGGTTGGTCATGGCCCGGCCCTGCGGGGGAGCGGGGGTGGGGGGCCTGTGGGGGGCGGGGTGTGGTTCGAAAGGGGGCGGGGCTGGGGGGACTGGGGGTGGGTGCCTGAGGGGGCGGGGCGCGGGGGCTCCAGGGGATGGGAAGCGGGGGGGCCTCAGGGGGACGGGGAGCAGGGGTCCGTGGGACCCGCGGGGGGGGCGGGCGGTTCCCGGGGGAGGCTGCGCGGGCGGTTCCCGGGGGCGGCTGCCCGGAGGAGGGCCCCGGGAGGTCTCCGGGAGGCCGCCCCCTGGAGGTCCCCGGGGAGTCGTCCGGAGGTTCGGGAGGGTTTCGCCGGGCTGCCACGGCGGGGCGTCCCCGCCTGGCCGGGGGTGGGCTCCTGCCGGGGCCTGGGAGGGGGGTCCCGCTGGGCCGGGGAGAAGGGTCCGCCCGGGAAGCGGGTGTCCCTGGCGGTGCCCCGGAAGTTCCGGGGGAAGAAAAACGGGCCGGTCCGTGGGGGGGAGACGGACCGGCCCGAGGGGGGGTTTCCACCATAACCCTTCGTAAGTGATGGTGGGTGCATCGGCGTGCCACAACTACTCTCCGGAATCACCCGGCAACGCCCCGCTGGTCGCGGAAGGGGAGATTCAGAGGCCTTTCCCGGCTCGTTCACAGCGGAATCACAGGTAAATCCGCTGCATACGAATAGATTCGCAGGGATTAGGCCATCTTGGGTGCTCATCGGCGAGTTGCCCGGAGTCCCCCCGACGGGCTACGGCGTCAGCGAATGGCGGACTTGACGCTTCCGCTCCACCACCGCATGAAGATCACCTGGCTCACGGCACCGCGCAGCCCCCTCCACTGCGCGGTACCGGCCGCGCAGCTTTGCTCACGCGAATAACCTTGGTCTGAACTTACGTGACCGGTGAGACTCATGTGAAACCGGAGTGGATAACAATGTGGAAACCCTGAGGGAACTCCCGTCAAACTTTCGACAGAAACCCCGCCGGACAGCCGTCAGCCGCCCGCCTGGGTCCTGGCACGCATTACCGGGCGTCGTCCGCGTTCCGGCTTGCGTACGTCGAAGAGCTGCCGGGCGCTGTGCGCGACGAACGGCCCTTCCTTCTCGATCCGCTCGTGCAGCGCCCGGAGTCGCGGCTCGTACGCCTCGACGGTGAAGCCCGGGACCATCCAGACGGCCTTCCGCAGGAAATGGACGACTGCGGCGATGTCGTGGAACTCCATCCGCAGCCGCTCCGCCCGCAGCCCGGCCACTTCAAGGCCCGCCGCCTCGGCGTCGCCCCGCTCCCGCTCGGGGTCGCGGGCACGGCGCACCTCCTCCGGCTGCGGTCCGAGGAAGTACTCGACCAGTTCGAAGACGCTGCCGGGACCCACGTGCTGGGCGAAGTACGTCCCGCCGGTCCGCAGCACCCGGGCGATCTCCTCCCAGTGCGGGCGCACCGGATGCCGGCTGAGCACCAGGTCGAACGCCTCGTCCGCGAACGGCAGCGGGGCGTCGTCGGGGGCGGCGACCACGACGACCCCGCGGGGCCGCAGCAGCGCCGTGGCCTTGGCCGCGTTCGGCGGCCACCCCTCCGTCGCCGCGACCAGCAGCGGCCGGTCCGGTTCCGCCCGGCCCAGCGCGAAGTCGAGCACCTCCCCGCCGCCGGTCTGGATGTCCAGCACGGCACCGGCCCCGGCCAGCCGCTCCCCCGCCGACCGCGCGTACCCCCACGACGGCCGTGCCTCGCCGGCCCGCCCCTCGAACCACGAGAAATCCCAGCCCTCGGTCGGCGCGTCGGCGCCTTCGGCCAGGAGGTCTTCGAAGGAACGGTGCGCTGTCACACGGCCATGATCTCAGCGGAGGTCCGCCGTTTCCCGCCGATTTCCACGGCCGGCGGACCGCCGGTGGGGGCACTGGGTGTGCCGTGAGGGAAGGTGGCTGCGTTCGCGTCGGCATCCTGTCGACGCGGTCCGTCCGTCGTCCCCTCCATCACCCCCTCCGTCCCCCGGGCTCCTCACCACCCTCCCCGGCGACTCCCCTGAGGACCAGCAGCGCATGTTCGTCCGTGCCGTGGCGGACCGTGCCGGAGTGTTCGAAGCCATGCCTGACCAGGAGCCGTACGGAGGCGGTGTTGCCGGAGAAGGGGTCGGCGTACAGGGGGCGGACCGGATCCAGCTGCAGGAAGAGGCCGAGTGCGCGGGTGCCGACGCCACGGCCCCAGTACGGCCGCCCGAGCCAGTAGCCGACGAACCGGCGTCCGTCCTGCGTCCAGGACACGACGCTTCCGGCGGCCTCCCCGCCGACGGTGACCGTCCGCACCAGGCAGTCGGGGTCGCCGAGCACCCGGTTGCGCCAGTGCGGGAAGAAGCGTTCGCGCGGCCGGGGAGTGAACCTCGACCGCCGGGCGGCCTCGGGGTCGTGCTCATAGGCGAAGAAGGCCTCCAGGTCGTCGTCGACGACGGCCCGCAAGGACACGGTCTCGCGCACGTCGGCGTCGGTCTCCTCAGTCATGCGGGCAGTGTGGCACCCGCCACCGACAACGCCTCCCGACCGGCGACCACGCCCAGTCGCCCGGTTGCCGTCAGGGCAGCAGCGGCCGAACCTCCTCCGCGGCGAACCGCACGAACCCCTCCGGGTCGGGTTCGTCCGCCGTCGGCTGCAGCACGACGGTGTCCGCACCGGCCTCGGCCAGCCCCCGTACCGCCTCGGCCACCACGCCCGCGTCCCCGGCGACCCCCACGCCCGCCGACTCCAGCCCCTCGGCGACGAGTTCGGCGCGCAGCCGGTCCTCGGCGCCGGCGCCCGTGGCGGCCAGCAGGTAGACGACGATCCGGTGGGAGCCGCCGCGCCCGGCCGCCCGCCGCCCCTCCGCCACCAGCTCCCGGGCCCGCCGTACTGCGTCTGCCGAGGTGGCGGCGGTGAGGAGGGTGCCGTCGGCCTTCTCGCCGGAGAGCCGGAGCGTACGGGGTCCGGTGCCGCCCGCGAGGATGTCGACGGGACGCCGCGGGGGCCAGTCGAGGGCCACGTCGTCCAACTGGACGTACCGCCCGCGCACGCTGAGCCGTTCGCCGCGCAGCAGGGCCCGCAGGGCGTCGAGGTGCTCGCCGAGCAGCCCGAGCGGGGAGGCGGCTCGGGCGCCGACCTGCCCCATCCAGTCCTGGACCCCGTGTCCCACGGTCAGGATGGCCCGGCCGGGGAACATCCGCTCCAGCGAGGCGGCCTCCATGGCGGTGACGGCGACGTTCCTGAGCGGCACGGGCAACAGCCCGATCCCGACCCGCACCCGCTCGGTCCAGGCGAGCGCGGCGGCGGCCGTGGACACCCCGCCCTCCAGGAAGCAGTCCTCCCACAGCCACAACTCGTCGAGTCCCGTCGCGTCCGCGACGCGTGCGACGTCCCGCAGTCGCTCGGGAGGAAGCTGGGGGCGGAATACGACACCGAGTCCTGTCATGGCGCTCTTCCTAGTGGGGAGAACGGGGAAGTACAACGCAATTACGCGGGTGGCGAGTTGAGTGCCGGGGGAAGGGGATGGCGGGCATGGGACGCTGGCGGGACGGCCGGGGGCGACTGGTCGTGCGGACGGGCTCCGGAGCGGCGACGGCCGCCGCGGGGGTTCCCCTGGAGATCGCCGCCTCCTACCGGGCCCGGACCAAGGGGCTCCTGGGCCGGGACTCCGTCGAGGGGGCGCTGCTGCTGTCGCCGGCGAGCGGGGTGCACACCTTCGGCATGCGCATCCCGATCGACGTCGCCTACCTGGACCGCCACCTCACCGTCATCGCCGTCCACACCATGCCCCCGGGCCGCCTGGGCCTGCCCCGCCTCCGGGCACGGCATGTGCTGGAGGCGGAGGCGGGGGTGATGGCGGGGTGGGGGGTGGACGTGGGTGTTCGAGTCGAGGTCGAGCCCGAACTATAGGTCTGGGTCGACCGGCGTTCGCCGACCGCTTCCCGCCCCGTGCGGAGATGCCCACAGCCCGTCTTCAGGCGAAAGATCTGCCGTCTCTACAGACATCCGTTTTCTCGACAGCCGCTGTGTAATCAATGATGAGCCGCCTCATCGCGTCGGCGTCCTGGTGATCGGGCGACTGCATCTGGAATGCCGTGAAGATGTGACTTCCCGGGAGCTTCCTGTGCGTACAGCGCCGCGTTTTCCCGAATGCCTCCCAGCCGGAATAGAGGAACCTTCCCCCCTCGGCTTCGTGGGCGAGCCGGGAGTCCGCCTGTCCCCCCACGAAGTACGCGGTGCTGCTGCTCGTCAACCACATCTGGCTGATCTCCACCGCCACGTGGGAGTCGACGCGGAGCTGGCAAGTCCACGACAGAGAGTCGGGAACATCCTTCTTGATGGTCAAGTTTCTACCAGTAGGCATGAAAGGTGCCAGCTCGTCATGGTCGACCGGAATCCCGCACAGGGAGTGGGGGACCGCGTACTCACGCTGCTCCTTGTGGCCACTGCAGCCAGCAACAGCGGCCAGAAGACTGGCGACCACGATCACTGCGACCCCAGAAATGCTTTTCCATTGAAAGCGGAGGGCGTTCAATGACTCTCCTTCATTCACCCCGGAATGTCTGCGGTACTTCCCGGCGTCTGACCGTGAACAACAGCCCAGGAGTTCTGGTAGCCCTGATGGGCAGAATTCCCCGCGTATGCCACAAGGTCCGGACTCAGGTGGTATCGCTTCACAGCTTGTTCTGCCGCCTTTTGTGCGTACGCGGCGTTGCCGTGCAGGCCACGGGCCCAGACTTTTCCTTCGTCGTCCTGAGCGTCATCCGCCGCGCTGCCCTGGACGTCCTGGAACAGCCACTGCAAGGCCGCGCCCGTCGCGGTGCCTGCCGCGCCGCCGACAACCGCGCCGGCCGCGGGGGAGCCGATGAATGACGTTCCTACGCCGACGGCCGTACCGATGCCACCGGAGACCAGGTTCTGATACTGGGCGACAGCATGGTCGAAGGAGTCGTCCTTTCCCTTCGCGACACTGCCGATGGCTTCCATACGGGCCTGGCTGAGGATCCCGGAGACCTCGCCGCTCCTCTCGGCGACGGTCTGAACGAGGAGTTCGTGGTCGCTGGTGAAACGGTGGCCGGCCGGCAGGTCGGGGTTCAGGTGGTGCTGCAACAGATTCGACATGTAGGCCTTCTGGCCGACTTCGACGGCAGCGTATCCCTCGGGGTTCTGCCCCACGGCGAACAGGAACTTGTTCACGTCCCGCCCATCGACATCGGCCGCAGCGCCGTCGATGGGGTAGAGCAGATCCGTGTGCGGCAAGTCGCTGTTGGCGCGGTTGATGTCCGGCAGGTACTCAGAGGCGATCTGGCCCATGCTGTCCGACATGTAGCCGCGATCGGTGAGCAGTTCCTGTTTGTCCGCTGTGGCGGAGACGATCTCCTCGAACAGTTTGGTCTGGGCACTGGTGTGGGCCGGGGTGTCTGCCGTGGGGATCTCGCCCGCCGGGTGGCCGGTGGTCGCCGCCTCCAGGGCCTGGGCCAGGTAGTTCTGGCCGGCGATGCTGTGGACATCGTGGGTGTCGTGGACGTCCATGGGCCACTGCCGCTGCTTGAAGAGATACTCGAAGTTGGAGACGGCCTTCTTGTGGTCGTCGTCCTGCGGGACGAAGTCGTCGTCGAAGAAGTTCGTGGCGGCCGCGGGATTGTTCGCCAGGCCCTTCAGGTACCCGTTGAGCGGATCCCAGCCGCCGTCGGAGCCCTCGTGGTTGAGCCGAGGACAGATACTCGCCTGCCAGGCCACGTTCTTGCCGTCGTGCGTATGGAACCGTTCGGATTTCATCAGCGCGCGGCCGTAATCGGTCATGAACCGATCGTCGAAGTCACCGTTGCGCATCAGGTTGCTCATCACCTGGAAGCCCAGCACTTCGCCGTGGGTACCGACGGGCTTGTTGCCCGACGCGATGACCTGCTGTTTCCACGCCTCCATGCCCGCGCTGTCCGACTGGCTCGCGGTGGCCAGGGTCAGGCTCAGGTTCTTCTGCAGTTCGGCGTACTTGTATCCGCGGTCATAGGCCAGGTGCGCGCCCTCGCGGTCGTCGTTGAGGCCGAGCCAGAACCTCTCCGTCCCCTGGGCGCCCAGCCGCTCGGCGAACTCCTCCGCGAACAAGGGGTCGTCGTGGTACTGCTTCAGGCCGGCGTTGATCTTGTCGAAGTCGGCCGGGGTGAGCTTCGACGGGTCCTTCCTCGCCAGTCTCGCCAGCGCGTCGGCCTCCTGGACGGCCTTCGCGGCCGAGTCCCGGTTCTCGTAGACGACACCGGTGAAGCCGTACCTGCTCTCGTCGACGAGCGCCATGAGGACGTCGGTGGCCGTGCTGTCGCTCTTCGCGGCGTTGCCGAGGATCCTCTGCACCTCGTCGCGCAGGTGCTCCTCGTCCGCGACGCCGTGGTCGGAGACCTTGGTCCCGTGTCCGGCACGGTCCGGATGGACGGCCATGGTGACGGTGAAGCCGCCGTCGCCGGACGGCATCACGGTGAGGTTCTTCTTGCGGCCGTTCTCGATGGCCTGGTGCAGTTGCTCCTTGTAGTGCTTCAGCTCGTCCCGGGTGTCCTGAAGGATCTTGTGGATGGAGGACGCCTCCTTGGTGGCGTCCTCGAACTCGCCGGCGGTCTTGCCGATGAACTCCTTGGAGACGGAGGCGTTGACACCGTGCCAGTCGGCCTTGACCGCCTTGTCGTGCAGTCCGTCCCTCGCCTGCTTCTGCAGGTCGGTCAGGTTGCGGACGAGCAGTCCCCAGTCGTGGACCGCGTCGTCGAGCTGTTTGAAGTCGGCTTGGTAGAGGTCCTCGAACTTCACTCGACGGCCCCGCTCAGTGCTTCTTCTGCGGGTAGTAGACCGGGTTCTTCTCGCCCGGTTCCCCCGCACGGTCGTCGAAACCGGCGTCCAGGGTGTCGATGCTGCTCATCTGGCGCCCGATGTAGCCGTCGTCGCCGGAGTGGATCTTCTTGGTGACGTGCATGTGGTTGGAGATCTGTGCGCACGCGTCCAGCAGCGACCTGAGCTGGTCGTCCCAGCGCTGGGCGACGTGCTTCAGCCCCCTGCCCAGGGTGAAACCCTGCTTCGCGAGGTCACCGGCCGCGGACTCGCTCGCCGACTGTGCCACCCGGGCCTTGTTCCACAGCTGGTCGTAGAGCGAGTGGGCCTCTTTCCCGATGGCCATGAGATCGCTGTTGCCGACCTTCAGGTCGCCGTAGGTACCGCTGCTCGCGTCGATCGGGTCGGCGAGGTGGTTGAGCTGCATGCGCGCGGAGCCGCGCTCCTTCGCGCCGGTTTTGAGCCGTTCCCACTCGTCCCACGCCATGTCAGGGCCTCTCCCCGTAGTCGCTGTCTCCGTGCGGCCGCCGGGATCCCGGGGGCCGGCCCGCGACCCTGTGGTCAGCACCTCAGGGTTCGCGCAGAGTGTCCATGTCCTGTCTGTGCGTAACAGGAGCAACAGCGGCACGATAGCTGAGGCGTTGAGGCGTCACCGGCTCCCGACGCTGTCGGGAGCACAGTCGGCTGGAAAGCGCCGCTGAGGCCGCTTTCGTGCGCCGGCCGGGGCGTATCTGAAAGCGGTCACCGCTGCGGGCGGTCACGGCTGGGTACGGGGGAACGTCACCTCCACGCGGCGGTTCTTCCGCCGGCCCTCCTCGGTCGCGTTGTCGGCGATCGGGTACTGCTCGCCGTAGCCGCGGACGTCGAAGGTGATCGTCGGGCTGTTCAAGTCCTGGTCCAGTACGGCCTGTACGGCGTTGGCGCGCTGCTTGGAGAGGGTGTCGCCGTGGGCGGAGGAGCCGAGGTTGTCGGTGAAGCCGAAGACGCGGACCCGGGTGGCGTTCTGCTTCCTGATCTCCTCGGCGATGGCGGAGATGCGGGACTTGGCCTCCGGACTGATCTTCGCGCTGTCCTTGCCGAAGAGCACCTCCGCCTGGAGCGCGAACGTCACGTCGGCGTTGGTGTCCTCACGTCGCTCCTCCCCGCTCTGGTCCTCCACGACCGACTTGATGTCCAACACCTTGGCCTCGGCCAGCGTGGCGCCCTCGGGAAGCTTCAGGTCCGGATCCGTGGGGTCGACCTTTACCGGGGCGGCGGCGGAGGGTTCGGTACCGGGGGGCTCGCTGGGGCCGGTGTCGTCGGCCATCGCGGGGGTGGCGGACAGGTGCGCGATGAGCAGGAGGGCGGCGGAGGTGAGGGCGAGGCGGGGTGTGGTGGTCACTGGGGCCTCACCCGGAGATCTTGATGGTGGCACTGGCGAAGGTGGGCAACTGGAAGCTGACTTCCGTCGTGCCGGCCGGCGGCGCCGGGAACTGCATGAAAACGGGAACGGTGTCACCCGCCTTGACCGACTGGACGCCGATCGTGGTCAACGGCCGTCCGTCGGTGTCCCGCAGCACGTAGTAGCGCTTCTTCGCCTCAGAATCGACGAGAGTGGCGCCACCGAAGGACTGCCCGTTCTTCATGATCTCTGTCTCGTTACCGGTCAGCTGCGACGAGAGCACGGCATCCTTGCCACTGTCATTCTTCAACTGGGCGTTGACAGTGACAAATCCGCCCGAATCCCGCTGCGCGGACATGATCTTCAGAATCAGTCCATCGGGGCCCCTCAGTTCCGCCAACGGCTTTTCAGGCTGGCCCTCCTGAGCGCTCGCCTGAGAACCGCCCCGCTTGGAGGCGGATGCGGATGCTTCCGGCTTCTTGTCGTCAGTGCCCCCACCGCCACAACCGGCTACACCGACGGCCAAGCCGACAGCAATGGTCATGGCAACCATTCCCCTGCGAGCCTTCGCAGTGAACCGCATGCTCATCGCGCTGCTTCCCTTTTCCATCGTCGTCCGCTTTTCAGTCGGCGGCCAGGTGAACCTCGAAGAGGTCCTCGGGTGCGGGCATGGTCGCTTCGTTGTCCGGGTCCAGCTTCCAAAGCTTGCCGCCACAGGTGAGTTGGGGCAGTCCATCGTCACCACCAGCATCACGGGGATCGCCGGGATCGCCAGAGAACGTACAGCGCGATTCGATGACGGCCGCCGCAGAAGCCTTGGAGTGGATGTCCTCGGTACCCGGGACGACGGAGTCACCGACCGACTTGTTGGTCTCGACATCGACCGTGTACCGCAAGAGCCGCCAATTGCAGTCGTTCAGCGTGGCGTCGTTCTGGGCTGCGAGTTGCTCCGCCCGCCCGCACGGGTTGTCGACAGGCACCTTGCCCTCGAAGACGTCCTGCCACTTGTCCGGGTCGAGTAGGTCGGCGACCCAGGCGGCCGCGAGTTGGTCACGCCCGTTCTGTGCTGCCGCCAGCACCGCGGCATCAGCCGCCGTCTGAGCGCCACCGCGATTCACCGCGGCCTGACCGACCGCAAGATAGACGAACGCAAGAAAGAGCAGGCCCGCCACCACCGTGATGTAGATGGGGAAGGCCTGCCCAGAGTCGCCGTCTGTACGCCGGAGGATCAGGTGATCTCCGTGATCTTGGCTTTGATCTTGTCGAGGATGGTCTTGCCGATGTCCGTCCCCGTGATCGCCAGAACGATCGCGACCACCACCGCGATGATGCCCAGGTACTCGACCGCAGTCTGCCCCCGGTCGCCGCCGTGACGACGCATCGCCTTGACCGTCGTGTTCTTCCAACCGTGCAGGCGAACCTTGGTCGCCACAGCCGTCTTCAGCAATAGATCGCTCACGGTGCTCCCCTCCGGGCTTGCTTCCGACCAAGGCACCGTAGGGCGCTCCCGCAGACTGAACAGAGGGCCCAAGGACCCAACCCCAGGCCCATTTCCTCCCCGGGTTCCCGTCCTGCCGCCGCATTTCAAGCCACCCCCAGCCACTTCGCCGTCGCCTGGGATCTCGTGGTGCTGTGGAGCTTGGCGAAGATGCGGTTGATGTGGTTCTTGACCGTCTTCTCGCTGATGAAGCAGGCGGCGGCGATCTGCTGGTTGGTCATGCCGGACGCGATGAGGTCCATGATCTCCACCTCCCTCGTACTCAGCCGGAACCGCGACCGGAACGACTGTCCCATAGATGGTTGCAGATGCGAAAGGGCCGAAGGTGGTGAATCCGTTGCAGTTGCGAGGTGTTGATTGTCGGTGTGTGCAGGTGCATCTCCTCGGAGATCCTCCAGCAACGCCCTCGCCGCCCCCGGCGTCACATGCGGTCTCCCCTCCCGGACATCCCGCACCGCCCGCACCAACTGCTCCGTCGTGAACTCGCCGTGCACCAGATATCCCCCCGCCCCCAGCCGCAGCGCCTCCCGCACGGTCTCCGTCTCATGGCTGTAGGTGAGCATCATGACGGGGGCCAGCCCCACCAGGTGGGGCAACGCCGAGATTCCGTCGACTCCGGGCATGCGGACGTCGAGGAGGACGACATCGGGCCGGTGACGGACCGCCGCCTCGTACGCCTCCCGGCCGTCCCGTGCCTCCGCCACCACCGTGGTGTCCGGGTGGCCCGACAGCAGGGCCGTCAGGCCGGCGCGGACCACGGGGTTGTCGTCGGCGACCAGGAGCCGCAACGGCGGGGCGGCCGGAGTCGGGGGTGGGAACGGCGTGCTCGCGGTGCCGAGTTCGCCGTGTGACGGCCTTGGGTGGCGTGTGGGCCGCATGGTGCCTCCTCTCAGGGGTTTCCGGGGGCGGGGGGCGACGGGGGGCGGGCGGGCAGGGGGATGTCCAGGCGCACTTCCGTACCGCGCTCGTGCGTACCCCTTCCGATACGGATCCGGGCCCCCGCCTGCGCGGCCCGTTCGACCATGCCGAGCAGGCCGAAGTGGCCGGATCCGCGGAGCCCTTCCAGGGTGGTGCCGGGTGGAAGGCCGGCGCCGTCGTCGTGGATGGTCAGGCGGAGCAGCTGGCCGTCGACCGATGCCCGTACGTCCACCCGGGTCGCGGACGCGTGGCGGTGGGCGTTCTCCAGTGCCTCCGTGGCGATGGCGAGGAGGTGGCGGGTCAAGGCGGGTGGGAGGGGCGGGGTCCCGCCGGGCGAGAAGCCACCGGGCGTGGCCTCGTCGGGCACCGTCCCTCCGGTCTCACCCCGGTCCCCGTGCGTCCCCCTCTGACGGCCGCCCGTCCCCGTCCCGGCCCCGTCCGTCTCCTCCCACGCCCAGCGGCACGTCACCTTGAGGCCGGTTCGGCTGGTGACGTCCGTTGCCTCCCGCTCCAGTGCCTGCCACAGGGCGAACGCCTCGTCCGGTGACTCCGGGACGTCCCGTCGTAGGTCCGTCAGCAGTTCCCGGGACTCCGCCGCCGCCCTGCGGGCCGAGCGGGACACCAGTTCCGCCTGTTCCCTGATGCGGGCCGGGTCGGGGGTCGCGGTCGAGGCCGTGGTGGCCAGGCCGTCCGCCGCCAGGGCCACGCCGTAGAGGGTCTTGGCCACCGAGTCGTGCATCTCGCGGGCCAGGCGTGCGCGTTCCGCGCTCACCGCCTCCGCCGCCGCGAGGCGGGCCTGCACCGTCGTCAGGGCCTGGGTCGCGGCGCCGAAGCGGAGCATCAGGTTGCGCAGGGTCGATCCCATGGCACCGGCGATGACGCACAGGCCGGGCAGCAGCAGGGCCTCGGCGACGGGCGCGTGCCGGTCGGTCTTCAGGGTGGCGTGGACCAGCAGCAGGATCAGGGACTGGAGTGAGGCGAAGCAGGCCGCGCCGCGCCAGCTGTAGACCAGGCCGGCCAGCAGGGGGGTGCAGACGCTGACGTAGGCGAGGGTGGTGTCCGGGCCCGCCGAGACGAGGAGGAAGGAGCCGAAGACGGTGTCCGCGGCCAGCAGGCTGGGGTGGCGCAGGAGGAGGGGGCCGAAGCGTTCCCAGTCGCGGAAGAGGACGTAGGACACCATGAAGGTGACGACCACGGCCGCGCCGACCAGACGGGCGCCCAGGCCGGGGGCCGCGTTGAGGAGGGCCGCCGGGGCCGACACCAGAATCATGGCCAGACGGAAGCCGAAGACCTGGCGGCACATCGCCTGGAGCGCGCGGATCTGGAGCTTCTCGGAGGGCTCGGCCGGGGGGAGCACGGCCGGGTGCGGCGATGCTTCCGACTCCCCGCCGCGTGCCGGCCCGCTACCGTCCGCCGACCCGACACCGTCCGCCGACCCGACACTGTCCGTCGACCCGACACTGTCCGTCGATCCCACACGGTCCGCCGACCCCGCACGGTCCCCCGAACCGATACCGCCCGCCGAACCGACACAGCCCCCCGAACCGGCACCGTCCGCCCACGCACTACCGCTCGCCCACGCCACACCGTCCGCCAACCTCACACGGCCGGCTGACCCGACACCATCCGCCGACCCGCCCCCACCCCCCACCTCGACACCAACCGCCTCGACACCAGCCACCCCGACACCAGCCGCCCCCGTCCCGACGCCCCCAACCAGCCTCCCCCGCAACCACGCCCCGAGACGCCCCCCTCGCCTCCCCAGCTCCCAAAGTGCGCCCCGCGTCCCCACCGCCCAACGCGCCCCCCGCACCCCTCCCCTCCCCACCCCCCGCCCCGTGAGCCCCATGCCCATCCCCGCCACCCCGTCCCTCACTCCCCCGTGAGCGAGCCGAAGTTCACGCCGGAGCCCAGCAGCAGGCCCGCGCCCAGCAGGAGCATCGTCGCCGGGACCATGAACGTGGTGATCATCAGCGTGGCCTTGGGCACCGCGCGCGCGGCCTTGCGGCGGGCGTTCTGGGCGTCGGTGCGGCGCATGTCCTTCGCCAGGGAGACCAGGGTGTCGACGATGGGCGCGCCCAGTTCCTCGCCCTGCTGAAGGGCCGTGACGAACATCGCCACCTGCTCGGAGTCGTTCCGCCGCCTCAGCTCCGCGAAGGCCTGGCGGCGGCTCATGCCGAGGTCCATCTGGCGGAGGGTGATGCGGAGTTCGTCGGCCCACGGCCCCTCGTAGCGGAAGGCGACCCGGTCCAGGGCCTGGCGGAAGCCGAGGCCCGCGCTGACCACCACCGCGAGGACGTCCAGGAAGTCGGGCAGGGTGCGTTCGATGACGTCCTTGCGGACCCGGATGGCCGACCAGAGGCCGACCTCCGTCCAGAAGGCGCCGAACAGGAGGAGGAGTACGGCCACGAACCAGTGGCCGCGCAGGAGGAAGACCAGGAAGCCGACGGCGCCCAGTGCGCCGTAGACCGCGCGGCGGGCCGCGTAGCGGTCGATGGTGAGGCCGCCGGGGTTGCCCGCGAGGTCGATCTTCCGGCGGTACCTGGCCACCAGGCGCGGACCCATCAGGCGCAGCACGGCGGGGGCGTAGCGCATGCCGAGGCGGTCGACGGCCGAGCCGACCGCGCCGGTGCGGGTGGCGCCCACCTCCAGGGCGACGGCGAGGTCACCGGGGAGTTTCGCCTCCGCGCGGTACATGCGGAGGCCGGCGAAGACGCCCCAGACGCCCACGCCCATCAGCAGGGCGAGCAGGTATGCCATCGGGTCACCTTCCTCAGACGTCGATCCGGCTCAGGCGGCGGATGAGCACGAAGCCGACGGCGTACATGGCGAACGCGATGATCACGCAGGCCTGGCCGACCGGGGAGCCGGTCATGCGGTCAAGCGCGCCGTCCTTGACGCCGTTCATCAGGAACAACGCGCCGATCCCCAGGACGGGTACGGCGTACGACGTCATGGTCACCTGGGAGAGCTGGGTGCGGATCTCGCGCCGGGTCTCCTTGCGCTCCTCCAGGGTTTCGGTCAGGTTGCGCAGGGCCGAGACCACCTGGCCGCCCGCCCGGTTCGACAGGACCAGTGTCGTGACGAGGACGACCAGTTCGCGGGAGGGGAGGCGGTCGGCCAGCTCGCCGAGCGCGTCCTCCAGGGAGTGGCCGATGGAGAGCTGGTCGGCGACCTTGGCGAGTTCCTCGCCGGCCGGGGCCTCCAGCTCCTCGGCCGCCATGCCGATCGCGGTGCGCAGGGCGAGGCCGGCCTGGGTGGCGTTGGCCAGGATGCGGGCCAGTTCGGGGAGCTGGTTGATGAAGCGTTCGATGCGCTTCTGACGCTGCCAGTTGAGGAACTGGACCGCCGCACCGATGCCGAGGAGCCCCGCGAGGGGACCGAAGAAGGGGGCCAGGGTGGCCTGGCCGATCACCCAGAGCGCGGCCACGGTCGCGAGCATGGCGGCGAAGAACTCCCCCGGCGTGACGTCCAGGCCGGTCGCCGCCAGGCGCCGCTCCAGCCCGCGGCCGAGGCGGGTGCGGCGCAGCCGCCGGTCCAGGTCGCGGAAGCGGCGGGTGCGGCCGGCCGCGGTCGGTGGGCCGGTGTGGACGAGGCGGTCCACGAGGGCGGCGCGCCGGGCCCGGCCGGAGGCGTGGGCGTGGACGCCGGCCACCGCCAGGACACAGGTCAGCAGCGTCACTCCGGTGGTGAGCCGGACGAGGGTGTGGAGTTCCATGGTCGGGGTCCTACCTGGCTTCTCGGGTGGCTAGCTGGTCGGCGGAGCGGGCGACGCCGAAGGCCTGCGGGAGGGGCTGGCTCGCCATGTAGAGGCGGTCGGCGGTGCGGCGGGGCAGCGGGAAGTAGCGGAAGGCGCCGTGGACACGGCCGTCCGGGGTCATGGGCTGTGCCTCGAAGCGGGCGACGGTGGCCAGCCGGTACGGCTCTGAGCCGTGGCTGTCGAGCAGGGCGATCTCGGTGATGCGGCGGGCGCCGTCGGCGAACCGGGTGAGCTGGACGATGACGTCGACGGCACTGTTGATCTGGTCGTGCAGGGCGACGAAGGGGACCTCGACATCGGACATGGAGGCGAGGGTCTGCAGGCGGGTCAGGGCGTCCTCGGCGCTGTTGGCGTGCACGGTGGCCAGGGAGCCGTCGTGGCCCGTGGACATCGCCTGGAGCATGTCGAGGGACTCGCCGCCGCGGACCTCGCCCACCACGATCCGGTCGGGGCGCATCCGCAGGGAGTTGCGGACCAGGTCGCGGATGGTGACCTGGCCCTTGCCCTCGACGTTCGGCGGGCGTGACTCCAGCCGGACCACGTGGGTCTGCTGGAGCTGGAGTTCGGCGGAGTCCTCGATGGTGATGATGCGCTCGTGCGCGGGGATGAGGCCGGACAGGGCGTTGAGGAGGGTGGTCTTGCCGGTGCCGGTGGCGCCGGAGACGATGATGTTGAACTTGGCCTGCACGAGGCCCGCCAGCAGGTACACCATGTGCTCGTCCAGCGAACCGAAGCCGATCAGCTCCTGGAGGGTGAAGGAGCGGGGGAAGCGGCGGATGGTGAGGATGGGGCCGGTCAGGGACAGCGGCGGGATGATGACGTTGACGCGTTCGCCGGAGGGCAGACGGGCGTCGACCATGGGGTTGGACTCGTCCACGCGGCGGTTGACCGTCGACACGATCCGCTCGATGGTCTGCATCAGCTGGTCGGCGGAGACGAAGCGGAGGGGGAGCTGTTCCACCCGGCCGCCGCGCTCCACGAAGATCGCGTCGGGCCCGTTGACCATGATCTCGGTGATGGACGCGTCCTCCAGCAGCGGCTCCAGGATGCCGAGGCCGAGCGCCTCGTCCACCACCCGGCGGATCAGCTGGGAGCGCTCGACGGTCGACAGGACCGGGCCCTCGCGGCTGATGATGTGCCCGAGCACCCGCTCCAGCCGGGCCCGGCGGTCGGCGGCGGCGAGCGAGCTCATCTCGGCGAGGTCGATCTCCTCCAGCAGCTTGGCCCGGTAGGAGGCGACCAGGTGCCCGTCCTCGCCCCGGCTGCCGTGCTCCTCCGGGGTGCTGATGCGTGCCCGCAGACTCATGGGTCGCTTCTCCTCGGTCGGTGGTCGAGCGGCATGGTGGCGGACTTGGTGGCGGAGCCGAGGTCCCAGACGACGGTGGGGATGTGGACGGTCGCGGTGACGGTGACCGAGTCACCCCCCGGGGCGGCCGCGCAGGACACCGTGAGGCCGCCGCTCACGGCGTCGGCGCAGGCCTGGCCGTACGACTGCCCCAGCGACGCCGCCCGCGCCCCCGCCCTGGCCGCCGTACCGGCCTGCTCGGCGGCGTAGGCGACGGCGCCGATCTGGAAGCCGGCGAGGCCGACGACGAGCAGGACGGGGATGAACCCCAGGTACTCGATGGCGACCTGGCCGCGGTCGCGTCCCGGGTGGCGGTACGGCATCTCAGTGCTTCGCCTCCTCGACGGCTC
This sequence comes from Streptomyces sp. NPDC107654, assembly GCF_055639035.1. Taxonomy (NCBI): domain Bacteria; kingdom Bacillati; phylum Actinomycetota; class Actinomycetes; order Kitasatosporales; family Streptomycetaceae; genus Streptomyces; species Streptomyces sp. NPDC107654. Next base: position 291,137 of record NZ_JBVKBI010000004.1, on the reverse strand, counting down.
CCGCGTGGCCGTGCACGGTGACGGGGAAGTCGACGAGGCCGGGGAAGAGGACGGGCACCTTGACGGCCACGTCGGCCGTCACATAGCCGCTCCCGCCGCAGTGGTCCACGCCGGCGCCCTCCCGCCACGCCCCCGACAGGTGTTTCAGCGCGGCCTGTTCGCACACGCCGAACCGCTGCCCCGGTGGTGCCGCCGTCCCCGCCCGTACGCCCTCGTCCGCTGCGTTCCCCGCGAGCGTGTAGGCGTAGCCCACGAGCACGGCCTGCCACATGAGCAGCAGGGTCAGAACGATCAGTGGTGTCATGCCGAGGAACTCGATGCTCACCTGCCCCCGGTCCCCGCCCGGTCTTCTCATGGCAGGTTCACTCCTTCCGCCGCCGCAGACTCACCGGACCCCGCCCGCCGCCGCGGTGGGAGGATCCCTCCGCCGCCTTCACCAGTCCGAGCTCCCCCGCGAGCGCCCACAGGGCCTGCTTGACCGTGCTCCTGGCGTCGAGTTCGTGCACCCGGCCCGCGTCCACCACACCCTGGAGTTCCTTGAAGTTGGCGGGTACGGCCGTACGCGCCAGCGCCGTCCCGGTGATGCGCTGCACCAGGGCGGGCTGGATCTCCGTGTTCCTGGTCTGCCGGTTGACGACCACCGTCGTCTCCTCGGCCTTGCGGATCTGCAGCCGGTCCCACATCCGTACGGTCCGTTTGGCGGCGCGTACGGCGATGACGTCCGGGGTGGTGACCAGCAGCGCGGTGTCGGCCATCTCCACCACGGCGGCCCCGGCGCCGCTCAGCTGGGCCCCGCAGTCCACCACGACGACCTCGTAGCGGGAGCGCAGCGCGCCGACGACCTGGCGGGCGGCGCGGTCGGTGACCTCCTCGCCGCGTTCGCCCTCGCCGGGCGCGAGGAGCAGGGCGAGCCCGGTGTCGTGGCGGAAGACTGCGTCGGCGAGGACGCGGGGCGAGATGTCGGTGATGGCGGCCAGGTCGGCCACCGAGCGGCGGAACTGGACGTCCAGGTACGAGGCGATGTCGCCGGTCTGGAGGTCGAGGTCGACGAGGGCGGTGGCGCGGCCGGAGGCCTGGGCGGCGAGGGCCAGCTGGACTGCGGTCAGTGTCGCGCCGACGCCTCCCTTGGCGCCGCTGACGGTGACGACGGTGCCGCCGACACCGGTGAGCAGCTCGGCGCCGTGCCCCAGGTGCCGTCGTACGCCCGTCGACCACTGGGCGACGGCCTGGACGCGGTGGGCGAGTTCCTCGTACGACAGCGGGAGCGCGACCAGGCCGCGGGCGCCGGAGTCCATGGCGGCGGCGAACAGGCCGGGGCTCGCGTCGGTGGTGACGAGGATGACGCCGACGGCCGGGAAGCGCAGGGCGACCTCGCGGATCAGCTCCAGGGCCGGTACGGGCCCGATGCGCTCGTGGACGACGACCACCTCGGGCAGTTCGTCGAGGGACTCGGCGGCGAGCCGGGCGAGGCCGTCGACCAGCTGGGTGGAGTCGGTGACCGGGGGCTGGGGCTCGGCGTCGGGGAGCTGGCTGAGGAGGGTGGTGAGGGAGCGGACGGCGTCCGGGTCCGTGCCGGCCGGGAGGATCCTGATGGGCATGGCCGCCTCTCACTTGTCCGTCGCGAGTTCGTAGGTGCGGTCCTTGTCGGGGACGCTGGTCTCGCTGCCGGGGGCCACGAGCGCGAGCCGGACGCGCTGGGCGAAGGACTCGGCGTAGGTGATGCGCTGGGCGTCGATGGTGGACAGCGCGAAGGTGATCGGGACGGCCTCGGTGGCCTGCCGGTCCTTGTCCCGGTCCGGGTCGAGGGCGGTGATCTGGCCGACGTCGAGGACGCGGGCGTTGGTCACGATGATCTTCGACTGGTCGGGGTCGCCCTCCTTCCTGCCCTCGAAGGTGGCGTAGACGTTGACGCGCGACCCCGGGGTGATCTTCCCGGCCACACCGGTCGCCGCGTCGATCATGATGGCGACCTCCTGCTGACCGGGCTGGAGGGCGGGCTGGTCCACGATCATGTCGGTCTGGAGCAGGGAGCCGGTGTGCAGCGTGGTCACGGCGATCTTGCCGCGGATCTGCCCCAGGTCGGTGACGGCGTTGCCGGACAGCCACCGCCTCGGCATCCGGACCTTCTCGAACTGGCCCGCCTCCAGCGCGGTGTACGGCTTCACCTCGGACCTGACCCGGTAGGCGGCGACCTCGGGCCCGACCTTGGAGTTCACGTCGTGGATGACGGAGAGCACGCCGGCGAACGCGCCCAGCGCGCACAGGACCGACAGGATCAGGAGTATCACGCCGCGGCGCTGACGGGAGTTCATGAACCGTGCAACCTCATTGGGGGAATCGGTCGAGCGGGATGTGAGGGTCGTGTCCGGGCCGGTCAGGCGGGCGTGCGTTGCTCCAGGGCGCGGGGCGGTTCGTGGGCGGGCGGGGTGGCGGAGCAGAAGACGCAGCGGTCGCCGATGACGTCGAGGCCGCACCAGTGGCAGCTGCTCTGCCGTACCGAGGTGACCAGTTGGTAGAGGACGGACAGGTCGGCGAGGTAACCGCAGAACTCGACCATGCGGCCGGTCCCCCACCACGCCGGTGACTCGGCGGGCAGGGGGACCTCGCGTACGCCGTGCACGCCCCACCGGCTGCCGAGCCCGCCCGCCCAGTCGCTCTGCAACTGCCCCTTGGCGACCAGCAGCCAGGTGCTGAACTCGGGTCCGTCGAGGGTGGCCTCGGGGCCGACCCGGACCAGCTGGGGCTCCGGATGGGCGAGCACGGCGAACTGGCTGCCCGGCACCCAGGAGCGGGCGTGCGCCTTCAGCCCGACCGGGACGCGGTCCAGTTTGGCGACGGAGCCGAGGACGGCGCCGGCGTGGATGTAGTGGGTGAGCAGCCGTGCGGCGGAGGCGAGCACGCCCGGGCTGAGGTCGCAGGAGGCGAGCTGCCGCAGCTGCCGGGCCAGCACGGCGATGCCGAGCGGCGGCAGCGCGGGCCGGAACAGGGCGATCCGGTCGCTCTCCAGCAGCGAGCGCAGGGTGTACAGCCGTCGCACGACCGGCTCCGGGGTGGCCTGGGAGCAGACGACGACCACGTATCCGTACTGCTCGACGAGAGCGTGGAGTTCGGTGAGCGCCGCTTCCAGCGGCCTGCGGTCGATCTCGGCGAGCACGACGGCGGGCATGGTCCGCTCGTCCTGCGCCGGCAGCGCCATGTCGGCGCTGGTCACGGCAATGGCAGTTGGCACGCGCAGCTCCCCGCTCTTCACACCGTCCGGCCCCACCGGCATCACCGCAGTGCGCCAGGACGACTTCATTGCGTGACTACCTGAGCACTGTAACCACGGCCGTATGGCCGGAGAACAGCGTTTGTGAAGCCGGTGTGGAACTCTCCAGCCACAAGTCCCGCCAAACCCGGACAGGTTGAGCGACCACTCTTCGTGCTTCTTGGTCTGGACCTCTTGACACCCCGATTGGTCTGGACCAACTTGGACCCGCACAGCGAAGACTCTCGTGCCCTCCCCTCCCTTCCTTCCTGCCCCGGAGGCTTCAGTGGACCGTGCCCCAGGCATACCCGGATCTCGCAGACGGCGGCTCGCGGCATGGTCCGCCGCCGGCGCCCTGGCCCTCTCGGCCGCGGGCCTCGCCACGGCGGCCCCCGCGTCCGCCGCGGACGTCAACAACGTGAAGAACGCGGGCTTCGAGTCGGGCCTGACCAACTGGACGTGCACGTCCGGCAGCGGTACGACGGTCACGTCCCCGGTCCACGGCGGCACCTCCGCCCTGAAGGCGACCCCGGCCGGCCAGGACAACGCCCAGTGCACCCAGTCGGTGGCGGTCAGGCCCAACTCGACGTACACGCTGAGCGCGTGGGTGCAGGGCGGCTACTCCTACCTGGGCGTGACCGGCACCGGCACCACGGACGTCTCGACGTGGACGCCCGACTCGACATCGTGGAAGCAGCTCTCGACGACGTTCACCACGGGCGCCTCCACGACCTCGGTCACGGTCTACACCCACGGCTGGTACGGCCAGGCCGCCTACTACGCCGACGACCTCTCGGTCCACGGCCCCGACGGCGGCGGAGGCTCCGACCCGGCCCCCACGGTCCCCGCGGCCCCGGCCGGCCTGTCCGTCACCGGTACGACCTCCTCCTCGGTCTCCCTGTCCTGGTCCCCGGTGTCGGGCGCGACGGGCTACAACGTCTACCGGAACGGCACGAAGGTCACGGCGGTGACGGGCACGTCGGCCACGGTGACCGGCCTCTCCGCCTCCACGTCGTACACCTTCCAGGTGACGGCGACCAACGCGGCGGGCGAGTCGGCGAAGTCGGCGACGGCGACGGGCACGACGACCTCCGGCACGGGCGGCGGCGGGGGCGGGACCCTCCCCAAGCACGCGGTGACCGGCTACTGGCAGAACTTCGACAACGGAGCCACGGTCCAGAAGCTGTCGGACGTCCCGTCCTCCTACGACATCATCGCGGTGGCCTTCGCGGACGCGACGTCGACACCGGGCGCGGTGAGCTTCTCCCTCGACTCCTCCGGCCTCGGCGGCTACACGGTCGACCAGTTCAAGGCGGACATCAAGGCCAAGCAGGCGGCCGGCAAGAAGGTCGTCATCTCGGTCGGCGGCGAGAAGGGCTCGGTGTCGGTCAGCGACGCGGCATCGGCCACCAACTTCGCCAACTCGGTCTACTCCCTCATGCAGACGTACGGCTTCGACGGCGTCGACATCGACCTGGAGAACGGCCTCAACGCGACCTACATGACCCAGGCCCTGCGCGCCCTTTCGGCGAAGGCCGGATCCTCCCTGATCATCACCATGGCCCCGCAGACGATCGACATGCAGTCGACGTCGAACACCTACTTCCAGACCGCGCTGAACGTGAAGGACATCCTCACGGTCGTCAACATGCAGTACTACAACAGCGGTTCCATGCTGGGCTGCGACGGCAAGGTGTACTCGCAGGGCACGGTCGACTTCCTGACCGCCCTCGCCTGCATCCAGCTGGAGGGCGGCCTGTCCCCGTCCCAGGTGGGCCTCGGCCTCCCGGCCTCCACCCGCGCGGCCGGCGGCGGCTACGTCTCCCCGACCGTCGTCAACAACGCCCTGGACTGCCTGACGGCCGGCACGAACTGCGGCACCTTCAAGCCGTCCAAGACCTACCCGTCCCTGCGCGGCGCGATGACCTGGTCCACGAACTGGGACGCGGCATCGGGGAACGCGTGGTCGAACCCGGTGGGCGCCCACGTGCACGCGCTGCCGTGACCTGACCCTCCTCTCCCCCGGCGCCCGGACCCCTCGGTCCGGGCGCCGTCGTGTGCGGCGGCCGGACTTGAGCGGTCCGCCCCTATCCGTTTTGCCCCGGCTACCGGCCGGTGCCATGATCCCGGGCATGGCTGAACACGGGGGCGACGCCAACGCAACGGGGAATGTCCGCAGGTCACGGCTGTACGACTATGCGGACGTCGCGGTACCGGACCGGCGACCGGAGACCACGGGCGATCCCGGGCGCAGGCGCCGGGAGTTCGCTGCCCTGCTGGGTGAGTTCCGGCGTACGGCCGTGCTGGTTCCGGTGGACGAGGACGACGCTCCCCTGACGGCGGACTTCGGCGGTGTCCGCTGGATCTACGCCTTCTCCCATGAGCATGCTCTGGCCCGTTTCGCGGTGGCGCGGGGCGAGGGCGGCCGGGACTGGGCCTACCAGCGGTGGCTGGGGGCCCGTTTGCTGGACGCGGTGGTGCCGGCGGTGGGTGTGCCGTGTGGGGTGGCGCTGGACTGCGCGGACGGGGACGACGGCATGGTCTTTCCTCCGGTGCGGGGGATCGTGCCGGACGCGGTGGCGGTGGACGTGGAGGGTGTGACGGGGGATGAGCGGTGAGCGGTGAGGATCTGGCGGCGCAGGGGCTCGGCCTGATCGCCAAGGGGCTGACGGATGCGCTGGGCGAGTTGAAGGAGCTGGGCGGTTTCGGCACGTCCGGGGCGGGCCGCGGTTTCGGCGAGATCGCGCTGTCGGGCCTGGAGCTGGGCCATGAGGGGTTGACGGGTGATTTCACGTCGTTCTGCGAGCGCTGGGAGTGGGGGGTTCGGGCGCTGATCGCCGAGGGCAACGGGTTCGCGGAGAAGACGGGCCTGGCGGCGGGGACGTACTACGAGACCGACAAGTACGTCGAGGGCACGGTGAAGGTCGTGGAGAACGCGGCCGTCGGCAACCCGTACGCCTCGGAGAAGGACGTCGAGAAGATGGGCTACGGCGACATCGCCAAGTCGGGTGCGTACGGCGGTGACGTCGACTACAGCGAGGAATCCTTCAAGAAGGCGTGGGCGAACAGCAAGGAGGGCTGGAAGACGGCCGCGGACGATGTGATGACCTCGCACACCATCGGACCGGTGCCGGGCGTGGGTGTGGGCGACCTGGTCGGTGACGCGGACGCCGGGCAGTCGGGCGGTGAGCGCTGATGGGCATCGGCGATGTCACCAACGCTCTGCTGGGCGGTGCCGAGAACCTCTACGACAAGGGCAAGAAGAAGCTCGGCGAGGGCGTCGACTGGGCCACGGACAAGGTCGGCGACAAGCTGGACGAGTACGGGCTGCACAAGTGGGCCGACGTCGTGGAGGACTGGGGCGACGGCATCGCCTCCGACCTGGGCGCGACCCCCGGCGAGCAGCAGCTCGGCCAGAGCGAGGAAGCCAACGAACTCGTCCACGGCGACCCGGCGAAGATCCGGCAGAGCGCCAAGCACCTGCGTGACTTCCACGGCGCGTTCGACAAGGTCAGCCAGGGCCTGAAGAAGGTCGACTCCTCCGGCTGGAAGGGCGAGGGCGGTGACGCCTTCCGCAGGAAGTTCGGCGTCCACCCCGCCAAGTGGGCGCAGGCGGCCGAGGCCTGCAAGACAGCCGCGGCTGCCTTGGATGCGTATGCCGACACCGTGAAGTGGGCGCAAGGGCAGGCCGGTGAGGCCGTGGAGCTTTACAAGAAGGGCGAGAAGGCGTCCAGGACCGCGTTCGACGCCTACCAGGACAAGGTCCGGACGTACCAGGCGAAGGCGAAGGCGGGCGAGGACCCCGGCCCGGACCCGGGGAAGTTCCACGACCCGGGCAAGGACACCGTCCAGGCCGCCCGGCACAAGCTCGCCGAGGCCCGCAAGCAGCGCAACACCGCCGCCTCCGAAGCCCAGGACAAGGTGAAAGCAGCCGTCGCCCACGCCCCGGCCGAACCCCCGCCCCTGGACCGCCTGAAGGGCGACCTGAAGGACGGCGCGGTGTCCACCGGCATCGAACTCACCCACTTCGCCGGAGGCGTCGCCAAGGGCACCGCCGGCCTGGTCAACTTCGTCCGGGGTCTGGACCCGGCGGACCCCTACAACCTCACCCACCCGGCCGCCTACATGCAGAACGTCAGCATGACGCTCTCCGGCCTGACCTCCACCGCCGCCCACCCCGAACGCACCGCCAAAACCATGTGGGAGGAGTTCCGCAAGGATCCCTCCGAGTTCAGCGGACGCATGGCCCCCCAGTTCCTCCTCGGCGACGGCGCCGGGCTGGAAGCGGGACTGGCCCGGAAGGCGGCGGAAGAGGGCGCCGAGCAGGGGCTGCGCAACGCCGCCCGGAACGCGGTGGAAAAGGGCCCGGAGGACGTCTCCCGGCGGCCGGGCGAGAAGGTCTGCGAAAAGGACCCGGTCGACGTCGCGACCGGGCGGATGGTGCTGCCGCAGACCGACGTCTCCCTCCCCGGCGCTCTTCCCCTGTTCCTCAAGCGGCAGTTCGAGTCGTCGTACCGGCTCGGCGGCTGGTTCGGCCCGACCTGGTCCTCCACCCTCGACCAGCGCCTGGAGATCGACGCGCAGGGCGTCGTCTTCGTCGGCGAGGACGGCCTGGTCCTCGCCTACCCGCACCCGGCCCCCGGTGTACCGACCGTGCCCACCCACGGCCCCCGCTGGCCCCTGGACCGAGTGGACGGCGGTTACACCCTCACCGACCCCGAGACCGGCCACGTACGGCACTTCGCCGACCGCTCCGAGACCCTGGCCGTACTGGAACAGATCGACGACCGCAACGGCAACTGGATCACGTTCGAGTACGACACGACCGGCGCACCCCGTGCCCTCACCCACAGCGGCGGCTACCGCCTGCTCCTGTCGACCGCCGACGGCCAGGTCACCGCGGTGCACCTGGCGGGCGCGGCATCGGACGGCACCGACCAGGAACTGATCCGCTACGGCTACACCGACGGCCACCTGAGCGAGGTCTTCAACTCCTCCGGCCGCCCCACGCGCTTCGCCTACGACGCCGAAGGGCGCATCGTCTCCTGGACGGACACCAACGACAGCCACTTCACCTACGCCTACGACGACCAGGACCGCTGCACCCACCAGTCCGGCGCCGCCGGCCACCTGGCATCGACCTTCACCTACGGGCCGGTCGACCCGGACACCGGCGAGCACACCACCACGATCACCGATTCACACGGCCACACCACCCATTACCTGATCAACCGCCGTTGCCAGGTCATCGCCGAGACGGACGCCGTGGGCGCGACCACGCGCTACGTCCGCGACCGCTACAACCGCCTGCTCTCCACGACGAACCCGCTGGGCCACACGACGACGTTCGAGTACGACGAGGCCGGCAACCTCACACGGGCGGTCCGCCCGGACGGCCGCGAGGCAAGGGCGGAGTACAACGACCTCGGCCTGCCGGCGAAGGTGGTGAACCCGGACGGCACGATGATCCGCCAGACGTACGACGAGAGGGGCAACCGCACGTCGGTCACGGACCCGGCGGGTCAGACGACTCGGTTCACGTACACGGAGGCCGGCCACCTCACGTCGGTGACTGACCCGCTGGGCGCAACCACGACGGTCGTCTGCGACCGCGCGGGCCTCCCGGTGGAGGTGACAGATCCGCTGGGCGCGACCACACGCTACGAACGCAACGTCCTTGGCCTCCCGATCACCATCACGGATCCGACGGGCGCCACGACCCGCCTGGAATGGTCCCTCGAAGGCCGGCTGATCCGCCGCACGGCCCCCGACGGCACCACGGAGACGTGGACATACGACGGCGAGGGCAACTGCACGAGCCACACGGACCCCCTCGGCGGGGTCAGCCGCTTCGAGTACACGCACTTCGACCTGCTGACAGCCCGCACGGGCCCGGACGGAGTCCGCTACGAATTCACGCACGACACCGAACTACGCCTCACGGCGGTGACGAACCCGCAGGGCCTGACCTGGACGTACGAGTACGACGCGACCGGCCGCCTGGTACGGGAGACGGACTTCGACGACCGCGCACTGGAGTACGAGTACGACGCAGCGGGCCACCTGCTCTCCCGACGCAACGCACTCGGCGAGGTGACGTCCTTCGAGCGGAACGAATTCGGCCAAGTACTCCGCAAGGATGCGGCGGGCCGCATCACCACGTACGCCTACGACCTGACCGACCAGCTGGCCCAGGCAACGGGCCCCGACGGTACGACGCTGATGCTGCTGCGCGACCGGTACGGCCGTCTGCGCTCGGAGACGGTCAACGGCCGCACCGTGACGTACACCTACGACGTCCTGGGTCGCCGCACCGGCCGCACCACCCCGACCGGGGCCAGGACGACCTGGTCGTACGACGCAGCGGGCCGCCGCACGGGCATGGTGGCGTCAGGCCGGGCGATCGACTTCGCGTATGACGAAGCGGGCCGCGAACTGACCCGGCACATCGGCGGCACGATCGCCCTGAAGCAGACTTTCGACGCCTTGGGCCGCCTCACCACCCAGTCAGTGACCGGCGCCGGGGGTCAGCGGGTCCAGCACCGGGCGTACACGTATCGCGCCGACGGCAACCCGATCCGCATTGACGACCACCTCTCCGGCACCCGCCGCTTCGACCTGGACGCAACAGGCAGGGTGACCGCCGTCCATGCGGCAGGCTGGACGGAGCAGTACGCCTACGACGAGGCGGGCAACCAGAGCATGGCGTCCTGGCCGTCGGAGCACCCGGGCGCAGAGGCAAAGGGACCGCGCGCGTATGCGGGAACCCGCATCACCCGAGCCGGCAACGTCCGCTACGAACACGACGCCCTCGGCCGCATCATCCTCCGCCAGAAAACCCGCCTCTCCCGGCGTCCGGACACCTGGCGCTACGAATGGGACGCCGAAGACCGCCTGACGTCGGTGGTGACCCCCGACGGCACCCGCTGGCGCTACACATACGACCCCCTGGGCCGCCGCACGGCGAAATTCCGCCTCGCGGACCACGGCGAGACGGTCGTGGAGAGGGTGGACTTCACCTGGGACGGCACAACACTCTGCGAACAGACCACGACATCCCTCGGCCTGCCCAACCCGGTCACCCTCACCTGGGACCACCAGGGCCTGCGTCCGGTCTCCCAGACGGAACGCATCACCGCAGCGGAAGCCCCCCAGCAGGAAATCGACTCCCGCTTCTTCGCCATCGTCACCGACCTGGTCGGCACCCCGAGCGAGCTGGTGGACGAGCAGGGCGGAATCGCCTGGCGCACCCGCAGCACTCTGTGGGGAACAACGGCGTGGTCGACGGACAGCACGTCCTATACCCCCCTACGCTTCCCGGGCCAGTACTACGACCCGGAAACCGGCCTCCACTACAACTACTTCCGCCACTACGACCCCGAAACCGCCCGCTTTGTCACGCCCGACCCACTGGGACTCACGCCCGCGCCACACCCCGTCACCTATGTCCACAACCCCATCACGTGGTCTGATCCCCTGGGGCTGGGACCCTGCCCGAGGGGTGAGCACAGCAATCCCTTCGAGAAGCGTGAAGACGCGGAGAAGGCGGCGTTTGATCTTGCCGGAGTTCCCTACGGTGAAGAGCCCATCGCTCAGTGGGTTGTCACCGGAAACGAGAGATTGAAGCACGCTCCAGGTTACGTCCATTCGCCGGATCCAACCCACTGGGGAAATTTCCGACAATTTGAAACAGAAAGCGGATCACGGGTGGTGGTGGAGCACACTCACGACCCGAAAGGCCCCCACTTCCACGCAGGCAAACCGAAGGTCGACGACACCCGGAACTTCGTGAACTTCGGATGGGACAACTCGAAGGTGCAGCGCCCCGACGGAAAATTTGGCTACCCAGAGAGCATGGAGAGGTATGGCAAGATAAACAAACCGGGGGGCGATCACCATCTTTTCTATAAAGCCAAGTGAATGTCATAAATATTCAACGGAGAACAGGGAATGCAGAAGCGTCAGCGTGGCCAGGAGTGGTTGGAAGTATTGGAACGCTGCCACCTTGAAGTGATGTGCGGGGAGGAGACCAAGAGCGTTCCGCCGGTACAGGCCGCCATCTACGCCGTCAGCGGATTCGACGTCAGACCTGCTGCAGCCATCCCCACAGCATCGGCCGGCGCCGCCGACGAGCTCGATCTAATGTGGCATCACTTCGCAGCGGCGGTGTCACTCTACGACAACGAGAACGAGTTCCTCATTCTTCCGCCGGTGTCCGGCGCCAGCAGGATCGGGTGGGTGAGAGTAAGAGATTCCCTCGGCGAGAAATTGCCCTCACGCATTTCTAGTGTGACGGGTTCACCTGAGTTCGTGGCCTTGTCCATCGATGGTCGTCGCCTTTGTGCCGCCTCGGTCGAAGAAGATGACTACTGGGTGGTTGTGCATGATTTCACGGAAGACGCAACGGCCCCGTGAGGCATGACAGCCAGGTCCCGGCCCGCGAAGTTGACTCGTGCCTGCGAAGCGGCAAACGCGGGACAAGAAGACTGCGGTACGTTCTGTCCACCGCCTGGAGCGCAGGTCTCGTAAAACCTCTGCGCCAGGTCGACAAGCCGAGGATCGGCGACTGAGCGAAATTCGCGGCGCCTCTCTGTCTTCACCCGTATCCCGTCTGCCCCCCCCTTTCGCTCTTAGCGCCGGTCGGGTATCAGCCGCCTGGGAGCTACACCATAATCGGTAACAGTTCGAAACCCAAAGAAAGGGTAAGGAGTCCGTGACGTTCGGTCCGCCGCCCGGCGGTTTTCCTCCTCCCCCGCCCTCCGCCTGGGCCCCTCCGTCAGAGGTCGAGCAGGCGCTGTTCGAGGCCAAGTCGCGTGCGGACTGGGCGGCGTACTTCGGAACGCTCGCGCAGAGCAGGCTGTTCTTCGAGATACAGAAGGACAAGGCGGATGCCACACCCAGTGCGACGTACGCCGTCTTCGGGTACGACCCGCGCGTCGCCGGCGGACGGATCCGGGCCGTGTACACCGAGGGCATGCTGCCCGCACCGGAGCCACACCGCGTGTTCGACTGGAACTACCTGGAATGGTTCGCCAAAGTGTGGCAGCCGACCGATCCACCGGTGATCGTCGTCAACCCCGGAAGCCCTTGCGAGGCGTTCCTCCCCTCGGCGCCCCCGCACTCGGCGGCGTGGGCCCGGTACGGGGAGCAGGCTCCCGCCCAGGAGCAGTCGCCGCGTCTTCGCACTCTTCGTATCGGCGGCCCCCTGCACGGCCCCGCCGCCCACGGCCTCGCCTGTGGGGCCCTCCTGTGCGTGAACAACGATTCCTTCTGGAACGGCATGGCCTCGCACGGCGAGGGCTATCCCAGGGAACGAAAACAGCTACGGGAGTGGTGGGGCATCACCAGTCGCGAGGAGTGGCTGTCCGCCCTCAACGGCCTGCTCACCGCTGAATCACACAGCATGGTATGGGACTTCGCCATCGGTCTGCGCCGCACCATCGCCCGGGACTTCGGCGGACATGTCGACGTGGGGTACTGGAAGCAGTCCGTGGCCAACGTCATCCGCGCGAACTTCCAGGGCTCCGCCGTGGTCACCGAGGACGGCGTCACCAAGACCGAACCCCGGCCCGAGTCCGAGGTCGAGGCCCGTATCGAGGGGTTACAACGACTCATCGGGCGGATCACCCGCTACGAGGCCCGCATGCGCGCCGACGGTGTTTTGGGTGAAAACCAGTACGTCTCGTCCGTCGACGCCTGGGACCTCGGGCGCGCCTCGAACATGGCCCGGTGGGGACTCGCGGCCCGTTTCGGGACCCTAAAGGAGGCCGAGTCCGCCGTCATCCAGGCCGGGCGGGCCTCCGCCTTGGCCTACAAGTCGTGGCAGGACTTCGCCGCCGGCTTCATCCTCGGGCGCTCCCTCCACTTCGACGAAGAGGAGTTCGGCAGCTGGTACCAGGACATGGTCAAGGCCCATCACATCCTCGTGTCCGACCCCGGCAGCCCCTGGCTCAACATCCCGTTCCGCTGACGGCCGCCTGCTCGATCCCGGTGGCGTGCGGCGCCCGCCCTCACGCCACCCCCAGCTCACACCACACGTACTTCCCCCGGTCCCCGAACCGAGCCGACGGCTGCCACCCCCAGTACTCCGCGCAGGCCGTCACCAGCCCCAGCCCCCGGCCCTCCTCCCGCTCCAGCACCCGCTCCAACGGCACCGGCGGCTCCGGCGGCTCCGGGTCCGTGTCCCACGCCCCGATCCACACCAGCCCCTCCGCCGACCTGCGCACCCGCAACGCCGCAGGCCCCTTGGTGTGCCGCACCGCGTTCGACACCAGCTCCGTTGCGAGGAGTTCCGCCGTGTCCACCAGCCCCGTCAGGCCGTGCAGGGTCAGGATCACCCGCAACGTCTGGCGGCAGACCGTCACCGCTCTCAGGTCGTTGGGGATGTAGAGCGTGTAGTCCCAGGTGTCGTCGGTCTCAGGGTTTTCAGGCATGCGTCATCAACTCCGATCAGTGAGGGGGGATTTGGCGCGCGGTGGCATTGCCGCAGCCGTCATGGCAGGACGGCGCGGTGCGCTTCCGCAGCGTGTGCGTTACGTCACCGACGGTAGGTCATAAATTTCATTCGCGGCAAGCCGGTCGCTTAATCTTGCCCCCGAACGAGTCCCATCCCCAGGGACGTTGAGGAAAGAGGACGCCGGTGCCGGCACGACGGAACCCCACAGCACGCCAGGTTCGCCTGGGCGCCGAACTGCGGAGACTTCGCGAGGCCGCAGGGCTCAAGGCGACGGAGGCGGCCGCCCAGCTCGGGGTGAACTCCGTACAGATGAGCCAGATCGAGTCCGGCATCGCAGGAGTGAGCGAGCAGCGCGTACGCCGGCTCGCCGCCAACTACGCCTGCTCGGACGCTGTCCTGATCGATGCACTGGCGGCCATGGCGACGGACCGTACGCGGGGATGGTGGGAGGAGTACCGAGGTGTGCTCCCGGCCGCGTACCAGGACCTCGCCGAGCTGGACCATCACGCCCGCTTCCGCAAGGATGTCGCGGTCATCCACGTGCCGGGGCTTCTCCAGACCGAGGACTACGCCCGGGCGCTCTTCGCTTACATGAACCCGGAGTTCCCAGAGAGCGAGGTGGCCCTTCGCGTGGAGCACCGGATGAAGCGGAGGGTCGTCATCGACGGGCCCGATCCCATCCCGTACGAGACCGTCATCCACGAGGCGGCGCTTCGCATCCGGGTGGCCGGGCGCGCCGCATCCCGGGCTCAACTCGGTCGCATCCTTGAGCTGTCCGAGGCGGAACACGTCACCGTACGCGTCGTTCCCTTCGCACTGGACGACTTCGCGGGCGCCGGAAGTGCCATGGTGCACCTCGGCGGAGCAGTTCCCCGGCTGGATACCGTCGTGCGCGACGCGCCACACGGCACGGCGTTCATCGACTCCGAAGCACAGCTGGAGCACTTTCGAAAGCTCTTCCGTAAGGTGAGGGAGGAAGCGCTGACCCCCGAGCAGTCGCGCGACCTCATCCAGCAGGTGACGAAGGAGCTGTGAGGGCCGGCATGATCACTCCCGCCTCGTGGAAGAAGTCGTCCTTCTCCGGCGGAGGTGAGGGGAACGACTGCGTCGAAGTCGCCCACCTCGACACCCACATATCCGTCCGCGACTCAAAAACCCCCACCCGCGCCACCCTCACCTTCCCCGCACCCGCCTTCACCTCCTTCATCGAAGCCGTGAAGGCGGCCCCGGCTTCGGCGTGGCTGAACTGAGAGGCGCCCTGTTCACCGAGGTCCAGGGCGTGGGACGCGGGCACGGGGGGGCGACGTGCCGCTGGTGGCCCCTGAGGGGAGCCCCCGGTCCGGCTGACCGGTGACGCGGTCGTCAGGATGGCGCCCGGCCACGTCCTCATCGCTGTCGTCGGGAGGTGGGGCGAGCGGGTGGCCCCACACCGCGCCGACCCGCTCCGTCCCGTTTCGGTCGGACTTCTTGGCATGTACTTGATCTGATCATGTCAAGGCCGCACCATGAGCGCCAACCGCACAGCGAACCCACAGGGTCCCCAAGAAGGCCCCGGTCGGGTTCGTATCCGCACGTCGCACGGGAACATCCCCACCTCCACCCCCACAAGGAGAGTTCATGCGACTTCGCATCCGCGGCTCCGGCGCGCGCGGCGGCAGACGTACCGCCGCTCTCGGTGCGCTGCTGGCGCTCGCCCTCGCCGCTCCGGTCTCGGCCGGTCTCGACCATGCCAGTGCCGACGGGGTACGCAGGGTCGGGCCGGCCGGCGACGACGTCCGGCAGTACGAGATCCATCAGGGCACGAACGCCGTCACCCGTACGGCCATCCAGGCGACCGGTGTCACCGTCGACGAAGCCGACGAGGAGAGTGTCGTCGTCTCCGGGCGGGCCGAGCAGATCGGCAGGCTGCGCCGGATGGGGTACGACGTACGGCCGCTGGGGGACGTGCCGCAGCGGAGCGGGGCGCGGCTCTACGACTTCCCCAGCGCCGACGCGAAGTACCACAACTACGCCGAGATGAACGCCGAGATCGACCAGCGGCTCGCCGCCTACCCGGGCATCATGAGCAAGCGGGTGATCGGGAAGTCGTACCAGGGCCGGGACATCGTCGCCATCAAGGTCAGCGACAACGTCGGCACCGACGAGGACGAGCCCGAGGTGCTGTTCACCGCCCACCAGCACGCGCGGGAGCACCTGACCGTGGAGATGGCGCTCTACCTGCTGCGTGAACTGGGCGCGGGGTACGGGTCCGACCCGCGGATCACGAACATCGTCAACAGCCGGGAGATCTGGATCGTTCCCGATCTGAACCCGGACGGCGGTGAGTACGACATCGCCAGCGGGTCGTACCGGTCGTGGCGGAAGAACCGGCAGCCCAACTCCGGGTCGTCATACGTCGGGACGGACCTCAACCGGAACTGGAACTACAAGTGGGGCTGCTGCGGCGGGTCGTCGGGGTCGAAGTCCTCCGAGACCTACCGCGGGTCCGCCGCCGAGTCCGCGCCCGAGGTGAAGGTCGTCTCCGACTTCGTGCGCAGCCGGGTCGTCGGGGGCAGGCAGCAGATCAAGGCCGGCATCGACTTCCACACCTACAGCGAGCTGGTGCTGTGGCCGTTCGGGTGGACGTACAACGACACCGCCACCGGGATGACCGCGGACGACGCCGCCGCCTTCAAGGCCGTGGGCCAGAAGATGGCCGCCAGCAACGGGTACACCGCGGAGCAGTCAAGCGACCTGTACATCACCGACGGGTCCATCGACGACTACCTCTGGGGTGTGCACAGGATCTTCGACTACACCTTCGAGATGTACCCGACGTCCAGCTGGGACGGAGGGTTCTACCCGCCCGACGAAGTCATCGAGCGGGAGACCTCCCGGAACAAGGACGCCGTGTTGCAGCTGCTGGAGAACGCCGACTGCATGTACCGGTCGATCGGGAAGGCCGACCAGTACTGCGGCTAGGGGTTACGCCTCCTCGAAGTAGGCGTCGAGCACCGCGTCCAGCTGCTCGTCCCACTCCTTGAACCGCGCCCTGGCCGCCGCCTCGATCTCGATCGGGTACCAGCGGCGGTCGGGCGTGTGCACGGTGATCGTGTAGCGCTTGCCGAAGCGGGGCGACTCCGTCTCGACGGCGGCGATCTCGTCCCATCGGAACTCGCAGGTCTCCTCGTCCAGGCTGAGGCGGACGCCCCTGCTGTCGGCCACTATCCGCGCCCGGCGGTCGGAAGCCTCGAAGATCGGGCCTTCGGCCGCGTGCTCGTCGGTCGCCGGTTCGCCGGACGCGCCGTCGACCGGGGCGTCGGTGTCCTTGACCAGCTCCTCGGCGGGGCGCGCCGGCTCCTCGGCCGCCGCCTTCCCGGACTTCAGCTCCCCAGCCGTCGCCTCCACGGGATCCGGCTCCTTCGACACCGGCTCCCCCAGTGTCGGGCCCGTGATCCCCGGGATGTACGCCGGGTCGAAACCGGCGCCCGTGACAGGCTCGGCCTTCAACGGCTCGGCCTTCGACGGCTTGCTGCTCGATCCTATGCGCTGCTCCACGGCGGCAGTATGGACGACTTTCCTGTGCCGGAACCAGTCAGCTCACGAACACGCCGGCCACCGCCGCCACCGCGAACCCCGCCAGTGACAGCACCGACTCCAGGACCGTCCAGGTCCGCAGCGTGTCGCGCTCGCTGATGCCGAAGTACTTGGCCACCATCCAGAAGCCGCCGTCGTTGACGTGCGAGGCGAAGATGGAGCCCGCCGAGATGGCCATGATGACCAGGGCGGTGAAGGCCTGGGAGTGGTGATCCTGCGTCAGCAGTGGGGCCACGATGCCCGCCGTCGTCACGATCGCCACCGTCGCCGAGCCCTGGGCGACGCGCAGGACCAGTGAGATCAGGTAGGAGAGGACGATCACCGGCAGGCCCACGTCGTGGAAGGTGTCCGACAGTGCCTGGGCGACACCGCTCGCCTTCAGTACGGCGCCGAAGACGCCGCCCGCGCCGACGACCAGCAGGATGTTGCCGACCGGCTTCAGGGACGCCGTGGAGACCTTCTCCAGCGACGTGCGGGACCAGCCGCGCCGGATGCCGAGGACGTAGTAGGCGAGGAGCAGGGCGATCGTCAGGGCCACGAAGGGGTGGCCGAAGAACTCGATCACCGAGCGGGTACGGGACGCGTCCAGGGTGATCGAGGAGAAGGTGGCCGCCAGGATCAGGATCAGCGGCGTACCGACGATGGCGAGGACCGCGCCGAGGGCGACCGGCTGTTCCCCGGGGCCGGTCCCCCCGGTCTGTTCGGCCCGCACCGCGCGCCGGGCCTCCTCCGCCGCCTCCGCCATGTCCCGCGGTACGGCGACGAAGACGCGCCGGCCGATCCAGGCGGCGTACGCCCAGGCGGCCAGGACGGCCGGGACACCGCAGACGGCGCCCATGAGGATCACCCAGCCCAGCTGGACGTGCAGCAGTCCGGCCGCGGCCACCGGGCCCGGGTGCGGGGGCAGGAAGGCGTGGGTCATCGACAGTCCGGCCAGCAGGGGCAGGCAGTACAGGAGGATCGACCTGCCGCCGCGCTTCGCCGCCGCGTAGACGATCGGGGCCAGGACGAAGATGCCGACGTCGAAGAAGACCGGTATGCCGAAGACCAGGCCCGTCAGGCCCATCGCGAGAGGGGCCCGGCGCTCGCCGAACAGGGCCAGCAGGCGCCCGGCCAGGACCTCGGCGCCGCCGCTGACTTCGAGGATCGCGCCGAGCATCGTCCCCAGGCCGATGATGATCGCCACATGGCCGAGGATGCCTCCCATGCCGGACTCGATGGTGGACACCGCGTCGGAGCGCTGGACCGTGCCGAAGAGTTCGGTGACCGACAGGCCCGCCAGCAGGCCGACGGCCACGGAGACGGCGAGCAGGGCGACGAACGGCTGGAGCCTGACCTTGATGATCAGGAAGAGGAGCAGGGCGATGCCCACGGCGGCGACCGTGAGCAGTCCGGCCGTGCCGTCGACGAGGAGGAGCAGTCCTCCGGTGTGGGGCGGGGCGGTGGGAGCGGGAGCGGCGAGGAAGTAGGACATACGGGGGTCCTCTGCGTAAATGCATGCTGCTTTCGGGCAGGGGGGATCGCGGCACGGCGCCGGGAGGGCGCCGTGCCGGAGAGGGCGTGCGTGCGGGAGCGGCAGGGGGTGCTGCGGGAGTGCGGCGCGTGTCAGCCGAGTACGGCGAGTGCGTCGATCTCGATGAGGAGGCCGGCCGGCAGGCCGACGTAGACCGTCGTGCGGGCGGCGGGCGGCTGGGTGAGGGCCTGCTCCTCGAAGTAGGCGTTGTAGATCTCGTTCATCTCGGCGAAGTGGGCGGTGTCGGTGAGATAGACGCGGATCATCATCACGTCGTCCCAGCCGGCGCCGCCCTCCTCCAGGATCGCCTTGACGTTGGCGAGGGTCTGGAGGGTCTGCTCGCGCAGGGTGGGGCCGGCCGGCGTGGGGGGCTTGCCCTCCTCGGCGGGCAGGAAGCCGACCTGGCCGGCGACCTGGAGGATGTTGCCCTTCTTCACGCCGTGCGAGAACGTCGCGGGCGGGGTGGTGTGGGTCTTCGGGGTGAGCGCGGTCTTGTCGGTCATACGGTGGGGTCCTTCACTGGGGTTCGTCCGGAGTACTCGCCGCTGATCGTGTCCGCCGTACGGCGTACCAGCGGGAGGAGGGTGAGGAGTTCCTCGGCGGTGACGACGACGTTCGGCGCGGACACCGACATCGCGGCGACCACCCGGCCGTCGGCGCCGCGGATGGGGGCGGCGACGCAGTTGATGGACTCCTCGTGGCCGCCGAGGTCGGTGGCCCAGCCCTGTTCGCGCACCGTGGCCAGTTCCTTCAGGAAGGCGTCGGCGTTCGGGGTCGAACGGGGCGTGTAGAGGGGGTAGTCGAGCCGCTCGGCGAGGGCGCGGCGCTCGGGTTCGGGCAGGTCGGCGAGGAGCAGCTTGGCCACGGCGGCGACGGTGATGGCGACGGGTTTGCCGATCCGGGAGTACATGCGGACCGGGTAGCGGCTGTCCACCTTGTCGATGTAGAGGACCTCGTTCTCCTCGTGGACGGCGAGGTGGACGGTGTGCCCGCACTGTTCGTTGAGCCGTACGAGGTGGGGGTGGGCGATCTCGCGGACGTCGAGGTTCTCCATCGCCTCCTGGGCGAGGGCGAAGAGGCGGGCGCCGAGGCGGTAGCGCTGGTCGGACTGGCGGTAGACCAGGCCGTGTTCGTGCAGGGTGCGCAGGAGCCGGAGGGCCGTGGACTTGTGGACGCCGAGGCGGTCGGCGACCCGGCCCAGGTCGGCGGGGCCCTCGGCGAGCAGGGGCAGGATGCTCAGGGCACGGTCGACGGTCTGACTCATGGGATGTTCGCCTCCTCCGGGGCCCGATCGGCCTGCGTCCAGCCGGGGCCGAGTCGAAGTCTCCCCCATGCGTCGTCGTCCAGGGCGGCGAGGCGGTCGGCGTGGTCGCGGGCGGGGGGTGCGGCGAGGTCTCCGGGGGCGGTGAGGGCGGCGGCGGCGAAGAGGTGGCCGTGGCGCAGGCGGTCCCGCGCGGGCAGGCCGCGCAGGGTCGCGGAGAGGAATCCGGCCGCGAAGGCGTCGCCGGCGCCGGTGGTGGCCACGACGGATGTGCGCAGGGCCGGTGCGAAGGTGGCGGCGCCGCGCTCGCCCGCACGCCGTCGTTCGCGCTCGTCCGCACACCGTCGTTCGCGCTCGCCCGTACACCGTCGTTCGCGCTCGCCCGTACACCGCCGTTCGAACGCCGTCGCTCCCTTCTCCCCCTGCTTGACCACCAGTACCGCCGGTTCCGGCAGTTCCCTGCGGATCGCGTCCGGGCCGCCCGTGACACCCCAGGCCTCCTCGGCCTCGTCCTCGCCCACGAACACGATGTCCGCGCGCCGGGCCAGTTCCAGCAGCACCCGGCCGCCCTCGCGGTCGCGCCACAGCCCGGGCCGGTGGTTGACGTCGAAGGACACCGGTGGGCGGTCCGGGGCGGGGGCCGTCAGCGTGTGGAGCAGTTCCCGGCAGTCGTTCGACAAGGCGGCCGTGATGCCGGACAGGTGCAGGACGCGGGCCGCGCGCAGTGCCGTCAGGTCCACGGTGGCCGGGGACATCGCCGACGCCGCCGACCCCGTCCGGTAGTACGCCACCTCGTGCGCGCCCGTGCCCCGGTCCCCCGCGGTGCGGAAGTACACCCCGGTGGGCCGGTCCGGGTCGCGGTGGACGGCGGTGACGTCGACGCCGTACCCGGCGATGCGCTCCACGAGATGGTCGCCGAAGCCGTCGGCGCCCACCCGGCCGACCCAGCGGGCCGTGTGCCCGAAGGCGGCCAGGGCGCAGGCGACGTTGGACTCGGCGCCGCCGATGGCCCGGTCGAAGGAGGGGACGTCGGCGAGGCGGCCGGGGCGGCTGGGCAGGAAGGTGACCATGGTCTCGCCGAGCGTCACCACGTCCGCGGTCTCCCACGCCGGTGCAACGGCCGGGGCGTAAGCAGCGTCGTCGATGATGACTCCTGTCGAGCACTTCCGTGGAGACTCCTGTGGAGGACTCCCGTCGAGGGTCCGGGTGACGGCTCCGTTGACCCGGTGTTCGGCGAGATGCTAGACACCAGTAGCAGTACACGCAATGGTCGTTGCATATTTTGCAACGATCGAGAGAGGGGCTCCATGGGCACCGAAGCGCTCACCCGCCTTGCCGAGGAACGTGTCGACCACCGCTTCAAGGGCCTCCCGCCGGACGCCGACGGCCTCACCGTCGCCGAGCTCACCGCCCAGCGGCGCAACCTCTTCCGGGACGGCGACGGCTTCACCACCCCCGTCCTGGCCCTCTCCGCCGAGCGCCTGGAGCACAACCTCGCGCTGATGGAGACGTACACCGCCCGGCACGGTCTGGCCTTCGCCCCGCACGGCAAGACCTCCATGGCCCCGCAGCTCTTCCACCGCCAGATCGAGCACGGCGCCTGGGGGATCACGCTGGCACTGCCCCACCAGGTGCGGGTGGCCCGGGCGTTCGGCGTCCGGCGCGTGTTCCTCGCCAACGAACTGGTGGACGCCTCCGCCCTGCGCTGGATCGCCGGCGAGCTGGCCGCCGACCCGGAGTTCCGGTTCGTCTGCTACGTCGACTCCGTGCGCGGGGTGGAGCTGATGGACGCGGCCCTCGGCGGCACCGCCCGCCCGGTGGACGTGGTGGTGGAGGTCGGCGCGGGCGACGGCGCCCGGACCGGGGTGCGGTCGGAGGCGGAGGCCCGGACCGTCGCCGACGCGGTGGCCGGCACCGCGACGCTGCGGCTCGTCGGCGTGGCGGGGTACGAGGCGCAGGTGCCGGACGCCTCCCCGGAGCGGGTGCGGGCGTGGCTGGAGCGGCTGGTGGCGCTGGCCGTGGAGTTCGACCGGGCCGGGCGGTTCGCCGGGGCGGGCGAGATCGTGGTGAGCGCCGGCGGCAGCGAGTGGTTCGACGCCGTCGCCGATGTCTTCGCCGCTGTCCCCGGGCTCTCCCTGCCGGTGCTGAAGCTGCTGCGCTCGGGGGCGTACGTCTCGCACGACGACGTGCACTACAGCAGGCTGACCCCGTTCAACCGGGTGCCGGAGGAGGGGGCGCTGGAGCCCGCGTTCCGGCTGTGGGCGCAGGTGGTGTCCCGGCCGTCCCCGGCCGAGGCGTTCGTCAACGCGGGCAAGCGGGACGCCGCCTACGACCTCGACCTGCCGGTGGCGCACGTGGTACGCCGGGACGGCGGCGAGCACGCGGCGACCGGGATCGAGGTGACCGCCCTGTCCGACCAGCACCTGTGGCTGCGCACCGGGCCCGGCGCGGATGTCGAGGTCGGCGACTGGGTCGGCTTCGGCCTCTCCCACCCGTGCACGTCCTTCGACAAGTGGCAGCTGATCCCGGTGGCCGAGGCGGACGGCACGGTGGTCGACTACATCCGTACGTTCTTCTAGGAGGCCCGTGTGGAGGACCTGGTCATCCGGGACGCCGACGTG
Organism: Streptomyces sp. NPDC107654; assembly: GCF_055639035.1. Lineage (NCBI taxonomy): Bacteria > Bacillati > Actinomycetota > Actinomycetes > Kitasatosporales > Streptomycetaceae > Streptomyces > Streptomyces sp. NPDC107654. The sequence goes on along the minus strand of NZ_JBVKBI010000004.1, from coordinate 268,463 downwards.
GTCGACGGCAGCGGTGAGCCGTCGTACCGCGCCGATGTCGTGGTCGACGCCGGCCGGATCGTCTCGATCGTCAAGGAGGCCGCTGCGGCGGGCTGCCAACGCCCGGGGGCGGTGCGGGAGATCGACGCGGAGGGCCTGGTCCTCTCGCCCGGCTTCATCGACATGCACGCCCACTCCGACCTGGCCCTGCTGCGCGACCCGGACCACAGCGCCAAGGTCGCGCAGGGGGTCACCCTGGAGGTCCTGGGGCAGGACGGGTTGTCGTACGCCCCCGTGGACGACCGCACGCTGGAGGAGGTGCGGCGGGCGGTCACCGGCTGGAACGGGTACGGCGACGACGTCGAGGTCGACTGGCGGAGCGTCGGCGAGTACCTCGACCGGCTGGACCGGGGGATCGCCGTGAACGCGGCCTACCTGGTCCCGCAGGGCACGGTCCGGGCGCTCGTCGTCGGCTGGGAGGACCGCCCGGCCACCCCGGCGGAGCTGGACCGGATGCGGCGGCTGGTGGCCGAGGGGCTGGAGCAGGGCGCGGTCGGACTGTCCTCCGGGCTGACGTACACGCCCGGGATGTACGCCGGGGACGGCGAACTGACCGAGCTGTGCCGGGTGGTGGCGTCCTACGGCGGCTACTACTGCCCGCACCACCGCTCCTACGGCGCCGGCGCCCTGGAGGCGTACGCGGAGATGGTGGACCTGGCCCGGAAGGCGGGCTGTCCGCTGCACCTCGCGCACGCGACGATGAACTTCGGCGTGAACCGGGGCCGGGCGCCGGAGCTGCTCGCGCTGCTCGACCGGGCCCTGGACGCGGGCGTGGACATCACGCTGGACACCTATCCCTACACCCCCGGCTGCACCACCCTCGCCGCGCTGCTGCCGAGCTGGGCGAGCGAGGGCGGCCCGGAGGAGGTGCTGGCCCGGCTCGCCGACCCGGAGACGGCCGAGCGGATCCGGTACGCCCTGGAGGTCACCGGCTCGGACGGCTGCCACGGGGTGCCGGTGGAGTGGGAGACGGTCGAGATCTCCGGCGTCACCGATCCGGCCCTGGCCGGCCTGGTGGGCCGTACCGTGCGGGAGGCGGCGCGGCTGCGCGGCGAGGAGCCGTGGACGACGGCGCGCCGGCTGCTGGTCGGCGACCGGCTCGGCACGACGGTCCTCCAGCACGTCGGCCACGAGGAGAACGTCCGCGCGATCATGCGGCACCGCGCGCACACCGGTGGCTCCGACGGCATCCTCCGGGGCGGCAAGCCGCATCCGCGGGCGTACGGCACCTTCCCGCGCTATCTGGGGCACTACGTGCGGGAGTCGGGGGTGCTGACGCTGGAGGAGTGCGTCGCCCACCTGACCTCCCGGCCCGCGGCGCGGCTGCGGCTGCCGGACCGCGGGCTGGTGCGCGAGGGCTACCGGGCCGACCTGGTGCTGTTCGACCCGGGGACGGTCGCGTCCGGCGCCACCTTCGCCGAGCCGCGCACGCTGCCGGACGGGATCCCGTACGTGCTGGTCGACGGCCGGTTCGCCGTCGAGGACGGCCGGCGGACGGACGTCCTCGCGGGGCGGTCCGTCCGCCGTACGCCGCTGTGAACCGCGCTTACGGCTTGGGCAGGGTGCAGCCGGCCGCGCTCAGGTCGAGACGGTTGCCGGTGGTGAAGCAGGCCGGGATGTTGTAGATCTCCTGGGCGTAGTTGATGCCCTGGCGGACGGTGACGTTGCCGTTCGCGTCGACCTCGCACGGATTGTTCACCGTGCACCGCTCGCCGTCCTCGTTGCCGGTGTTGTTGACGGCGACGACCTTGCCGGTGGTGGTGTCGATCACCGGGGAGCCGGAGGTGCCGCCGATGGTGTTGCAGGAGGAGGTGTAGCGGACCGAGTCCTTGAAGGTCCAGTCGCCCTCCTTCAGCCGGTACACGAACCCGTCGATGTTGCAGCTGTAGGTGCGCTTCCAGTACCCGGAGACCACCTTGATGGCGGTGCCGGCGACCGGGTGGGTGTCCTGCACGGTGAGCGGACTGATGCCGTACGTGCTCCTGATCGCCGCGTACGTGGTGGTGGTGCGGTAGATCGTGACGTCCGTGTCCGTCATGGTCGAGTAGACGACCTGGTTGGCGCGGAGGGTGCCGATCCTGGAGCCGGAGGCGTTCAGCAGGCCGAAGGAACGGCTGGAGGACTGGCCGGTGATGACGTCGCCGGGACCCGGCATGCCGGTCTCCAGGCAGTGGCCGTTGGTCAGCACGAGCGCCGGGTCGGTGTCGGCCGAGCCCGGGAAGCGGATGACGGAGCCGGAGCAGTTGCTGAGCGAGACGGTGCCGGCGAAGCTGACGGCCGCCTTGACGGCCTTGGCGGAGTGCGGGGCGGTGGTCTTGGCGGCCGTGTGCGGTGCGGCGACCGCCGGTGTCGCGCCCAGTCCGGCTATCGCCAGGGCGGAAAGCGCGGCAAGGAGAGGCTTGTTCACGTGGGGGTCCCCTCTTACGACTGGGGCGACCGGAGGTGCTTCCGGTCGCCCACTCGGTTGTCATGCGCATTCTCAGCAGCGGAGAGGCGCGGGGACAAGACGCGGTGTCAGGTCATAGGGGTTTCCCTGTGCGCGCGGGCGGGGGCGCGACCGCTCACGGCACCGGACATGTCGTCACCAACCCCCGGTTCTACGGGTGTTTCCAGGTGCCGTGGCCGTGTCCGCGGCCCCTGCCGGCGGGCGTGCCGGACGGTGACACCGTCGGCGCGGCCGTCGGTGCCGTCGGGCTCGGGGCGCCGGACGCCGAGGGGGCCGGCGCCGAGGTCGTGACGCCGGGGCCGTGGTCCGTCGCGCCGCCCGGGTCCCGGGTGCCGGCGGTGGCGGGGGCGGAGGGGTCAGGGGAGGCGGCGGCGGGGGAGGGCGAGGAGCCGCCGGCGCCCGCGCCGGCCGGGGACGCCGTGCCCGGGGAGGCGGTCTCCGCGCCGGGGCTCGCCGACGCGGCACCGGCACCCGCGCTCCGGCCGGCTCCGGGACGCGCGCCGTCCGGGGAGTTGGGACCGCCCAGCCCGGCGAGGGCCGCGACCGCGCCGGCCACGCCGAGGACGCCGGCGGCCACCACCACCCGGCGCCGGCCGCCCGGACGCCGCGCGGCACGCCGCCGGCCGGCCCGGCCGGGCTCACGCGCCCCGGCGGGGGCGTCCACGGCGGGCACCCCGGGCCGCTCCCCCGGCTCCGGCGGCTTCGCCCGCTGCCCCGACTCCGGCGGCTCGGCCCGGGGGGCGAGGTCGCGCGTGCCGTCGTAGGCGTTCTGCCAGCCGTGCGCGGCGGCGGGGTCGGCGTACTGCTCGTACGCGGGGGCCGGAGCCGGCTGCGGGTGGTACACGTTCGGCCGGACGCCGGGCGCGCCGCCCGCCGCCTCCGTTCCGTACGCCCCCGCCTCGTACTCCCGTTCCGTGGACATGTCAGCGAATTCTAGGGATGCAAGTGACTCCTGAGACAGCCGACGTCGATATCCGGGCAGACTCCCGGGTCTCACGTGGCGGAAAACACGGGCCATGAGGCGTTACCGGGCCGTAAGCTCACGGACATGCAGGTGATCCAGTCGACCAAGCTCGCCAACGTCTGTTACGAGATCCGGGGCCCGGTGCTCGAAGAGGCCATGCGGCTTGAGGCGGCGGGCCACCGCATCCTCAAGCTCAACACCGGCAACCCGGCCGCCTTCGGCTTCGAGTGCCCCCCGGAGATCCTGGAGGACATCCTCCGCAACGTCTCCACCGCGCACGGCTACGGCGACGCCAAGGGCCTGCTCGCCGCGCGCCGCGCGGTGGTGATGCACAACCAGACCATCGGGATCGAGACGGACGTCGAGCACGTCTTCATCGGCAACGGCGTCTCCGAGCTGATCGTGATGGCGATGCAGGGCCTGCTGGACGACGGCGACGAGGTGCTCGTACCGAGCCCGGACTACCCTCTGTGGACGGCCGCCGTCTCCCTCTCCGGCGGCACGGCGGTGCACTACCGCTGCGACGAGCAGTCGGACTGGATGCCCGACCTCGCCGACATCGAGCGCAAGGTCACCGACCGCACCAAGGCGATCGTCGTCATCAACCCGAACAACCCCACGGGCGCGGTGTACGACGAGGCGGTGCTGAGGGGGCTGACCGACATCGCCCGCCGGCACAACCTGCTGGTCTGCTCCGACGAGATCTACGACAAGATCCTCTACGACGGCGCCACGCACACCCCGACGGCGGCGGTCGCGCCGGACCTGCTGACGCTGACGTTCAACGGCATGTCGAAGGCCTACCGGGTGGCCGGCTACCGCGTCGGCTGGATGTCGATCTCCGGCCCCCGCGCGCACGCCGACTCCTACATCGAGGGCCTGACGATCCTGGCCAACATGCGGCTGTGCGCCAACATGCCGGGGCAGCACGGGGTGGTCGCCGCGCTCAGCGGACGCCAGACGATCAAGGACCTGGTGCTGCCGGGCGGGCGGCTGAAGGAGCAGATGGACACGGCGTACGAGCTGCTCACCCAGATCCCGGGTGTGAGCTGCGTACGGCCGAAGGGCGCGCTGTACCTGTTCCCGCGGCTGGATCCGGAGGTCTACCGGGTCAAGGACGACCGACAGCTGGTCCTGGACCTGTTGCGGCAGGAGAAGATCATGGTCGTCCAGGGCACGGGCTTCAACTGGCCCGAGCAGGACCACTTCCGGGTGGTGACGCTGCCGTCGGTCGGGGACCTGCGGGACGCGGTGACCCGGATCGGGAACTTCCTGGACGGATACGGCCGGCGCTGACGGATACAGCCAGAGGTGACCGCGGGACCTCGCTCCGTGACCCGACTCAACTTTAGACGAAATCCAAGCTAGGATGGTTTCCTGTCAGAGCACAGGAGGCCATCCCCCATGTACGAACCGATCCGCGCCAAGTCGGTCCACAGCACGATGGCCGGCACCCCCTCCGACTTCCCGCACCGCTCGCGCGAGGAGGAGCTGGACATCCAGCTCGCCGGACACCTCGCCGCGCTGCTCGCGGTCACCGACGAGCTGCGCGCCCTGAGCCCGTCCGCCGATCTGGACACGGCGGCGGAGCGCCTCGCGGCACAGGTGGCCCGGCTGCGGGGAGGACGTACGCCGCTGCGGGCGGCACCGGCCTCGGCCGGTGACCCCGCCGCCCTGCACCGGCGCGCGCACGCCCTCGCCGGCCGGGCGCTCGTGGTCGCCGCGTCGCGCGCCGACACGGCGGCGGCGATCCTCGCGGCCCAGCGGATGGACGCGCACACCGCCGCCCTGTCCGGGCCGAAGGCGTACAGCACCGCCCACTGATCCCCCGGGGATCCCCTCGAACGGCCCCGGTCCGCGTGCACCCGCAGCGACACGCGGACCGGGCGCCACACACCGCGCTCGGCTCGTGTGAAGATCCGGTGAGCAAGGGGGCGCACGGGAAGGGCCCCGCACGCCGTTGTGCGGGGCCCTTCCCGGGGTTGTTCCACGGCCGGTCGTGACGATCGCTGGTCAGGGCACATCCTGGCCGGCCGTGGGGTCTTTCGGCGGGGCCGGTCAGCCCAGGCGCTCCACCAGCGCCCGGTGCTGGTCCCACAGCTCCTTCGGGGTGTGGTCACCGAAGGTGTTGAGGTGCTCGGGGACCAGGGCGGCCTCCTCGCGCCAGATCTCCTTGTCGACGGTGAGCAGGAAGTCCAGGTCGGAGTCGGCCAGTTCGAGGCCGTTCGTGTCCAGCGCGTCCTTCGTCGGCAGGATGCCGATCGGGGTCTCGACGCCCTCGGCCCGGCCCTCCAGCCGCTCCACGATCCACTTCAGGACGCGGGAGTTCTCGCCGAAGCCGGGCCAGACGAACTTGCCCTCGTCGTTCTTGCGGAACCAGTTGACGTAGTAGATCTTCGGCAGCTTGGACTGGTCCTTGTCCTTGGCGACGTCGATCCAGTGGGCCATGTAGTCGCCCATGTTGTAGCCGCAGAACGGCAGCATCGCGAACGGGTCGCGGCGCAGCTCGCCGACCTTGCCCTCGGCGGCGGCGGTCTTCTCGGAGGCGACGTTGGCACCGAGGAAGACGCCGTGGTTCCAGTCGAAGGACTCGGTGACCAGGGGCACGGCGCTGGCGCGGCGGCCGCCGAAGAGGATCGCGGAGATCGGCACGCCCTTGGGGTCCTCCCACTCGGGCGCGATGATCGGGCACTGCGAGGCCGGCACGGTGAAGCGGGCGTTGGGGTGGGCGGCCGGGGTCCCGGAGGCCGGCGTCCAGTCGTTGCCCTTCCAGTCCGTCAGGTGGGCGGGGGGCTCCTCGGTCATGCCCTCCCACCACACGTCGCCGTCGTCGGTGAGGGCGACGTTGGTGAAGACCGCGTTGCCCCACAGGGTCTTCATCGCGTTGGCGTTGGTGTGCTCGCCGGTGCCGGGCGCGACGCCGAAGAAGCCGGCCTCCGGGTTGATCGCGTAGAGGCGGCCGTCCTCGCCGAACCGCATCCAGGCGATGTCGTCGCCGATGGTCTCCACGGTCCAGCCGGAGATCGTGGGCTCCAGCATGGCGAGGTTGGTCTTGCCGCAGGCGGAGGGGAAGGCGGCGGCGACGTACTTGGACTCGCCCTGCGGCGGGGTCAGCTTCAGGATGAGCATGTGCTCGGCCAGCCAGCCCTCGTCACGGGCCATGACCGAGGCGATGCGCAGGGCGTAGCACTTCTTGCCGAGCAGGGCGTTGCCGCCGTAGCCGGAGCCGTAGGACCAGATCTCGCGCGCCTCGGGGAAGTGCGAGATGTACTTGGTGGAGTTGCAGGGCCAGGGGACGTCCTCCTGGCCCTCCTCCAGCGGGGCGCCGAGGGTGTGGACGGCCTTGACGAAGAAGCCCTCGTCGCCGAGTTCGTCCAGGACGGCCTGGCCCATGCGCGTCATCGTGCGCATGGAGACGGCGACGTACGCGGAGTCGGTGATCTCCACGCCCAGCGCGGACAGCGGGGAGCCGAGCGGGCCCATGCAGAACGGGACGACGTACATGGTGCGGCCCCGCATGGAGCCGCGGAACAGGCCCTTCTCGCCGGAGAAGATCTCCCGCATCTCGGCGGGGTCCTTCCAGTGGTTGGTCGGGCCGGCGTCCTCCTCCTTCTCGGAGCAGATGAAGGTCCGGTCCTCGACGCGCGCGACGTCGGTCGGGTCGGAGGCGGCGTAGTAGGAGTGGGGGCGCTTGACCGGGTCGAGCTTCTTGAACGTCCCCTTGGCGACCAGTTCCTCGCACAGCCGCTCGTACTCGGCCTCGGAGCCGTCACACCAGACCACACGGTCCGGCTGCGTCAGTTCGGCGATCTCGTTGACCCACGAGATCAGTTCCTGGTGGTTGGTGGGGACGACGGTGGGAGCCGCGATGTCGCGCGCCACGATTGCTCCTAAGTGAGGGTTTTTGTGTTTGTCCGCCCCGTGGGGGCCGCGACCCGGATGCTTCGTAGCCCGCTCATCCGGTGCCGACCGCACTCATTTGATCATCCGAGTCTAGTGCGCATCTGTCCAGGGGGCATCACAGGTGAGCGGCGTGAGGAATCACACGATTTCCTGGACTCTTTGCGTCCACGTTGGGTTCAGGTGAAGGACTTTTTGCCCGACCGGTCCATGACGCGGAGATGTCCGTGGACTGATGAACGACTTACGGCGGTCTCGGTACCATGCGGCGCATGACTGCGCCCGTCCCCGACGCGCCCACGGACACGCCGGCCGCCGGCCGCGGCCCCGTCGCGCTCTCCCTGCCGCATCCGGTCAAGCCGAGGCTCCGCGGCTGGCTGCACCTCGGCATGTTTCCGGCCGTACTCATAGCGGGCCTGGTGCTCACCGCCCTCGCCGACTCGACCAGAGGCCGCGTCGCCTGCGGGGTCTACGCCCTGACGGCCTGCCTGCTGTTCGGTGTCAGCGCGCTGTACCACCGGGGCAACTGGAGCCCACGCATGGACGGCGTGCTGCGCCGCCTGGACCACGCCAACATCTTCCTGATCATCGCGGGCACCTACACCCCGCTGACCCTGCTGCTCCTGCCCGACGGGAAGGGCCGGTGGCTGCTGTGGAGCATCTGGGCCGCCGCGGCGGCGGGCATCGTCTTCCGCGTCTTCTGGGTCGGCGCCCCGCGCTGGCTCTACACGCCCTGCTACATCGCGATGGGCTGGGCGGCGGTCTTCTTCCTGCCGGACTTCCTGCACACCGGCGGCGTCGCCGTCCTGGTGCTGGTGGTCGTCGGCGGGCTGCTCTACAGCGCCGGCGGCGTGATCTACGGCATCAAGCGCCCCAACCCGTCACCGCGCTGGTTCGGCTTCCACGAGGTCTTCCACTCCTTCACCCTCGCCGCGTTCGTCGTCCACTACGTCGGGATCTCGCTGGTGGCGTACCAGCACGCGTAACCCCGCTCGCCCCGCTCCTCGCGGCCACGGCTCACCCGAGCCGTGGCCGCTTCTCGTTGCCTGACACTCCCGCAGGAGTTGACAGTCCCACTATTTTGACAGTTACTTTCATTTCATGGCTACTGTCATTCAGGTGGACGGGACGCGGCGCCACCCCCGCCGCTGGTGGGCCCTCGGCGCCCTGGTCGCGAGCATGCTGGTGCTCGGGTTCGACACGACGATCCTCAACGTCGCCCTGCCGACCATGGCCGGGCAGCTCGGCGCCACCACGGGCCAGCAGCAGTGGATGGCGGACGCGTACGTCGTCGTCTTCGCGGCGCTGATGCTCCCCGCCGGTCTGCTCGGCGACCGGTTCGGGCGCCGCCGGATGCTCGTCGCCGGGCTCGGCGTCTTCCTGGCGGGTTCGCTCCTCGGCTCGCTGGCCGGCGACGTGCACGCCGTGATCGCCGCCCGCGCGGTCATGGGCGTCGGAGCGGCGCTGGTCATGCCGCTCGCCCTGTCCGTGCTGCCCTCGCTGTTCGGCCCGGACGAGCGCACCAAGGCGATCGGCCTGATCTCCGCGGCCTCCGCGCTCGGCCTGCCGCTCGGCCCGATCCTCGGCGGCTGGCTGCTGGGCCACTTCTGGTGGGGCTCGGTCTTCCTGGTCAACGTGCCGATGGCGGCCCTCGGTATCGCCGCCTGCGTGTTCCTGCTGCCCGAGACCCGGGACCCGGCCTCCCCGAAGGTGGACGTCCTCTCCACCGTGCTCACCGCGACCGGCCTGGGCGCCCTCGTCTACGCGATCATCGAGGCCCCCGACCGCGGCTGGGGGGACCCGCTGACCCTGGCCGTGCTCGCCGCGTCGGCCGTGCTCCTCACCGCCCTGGTGCTGCGCGAACGCCGGGCGGCCCGCCCCATGCTCGACCTGACCCTGCTCGGCCGACGAGGCTTCCTGCTCAACACCGTCGCCGCGACGCTGGTGATGTTCGTGCTGTCCGGCCTGATGTTCGTGCTGCCCCCGTACCTCCAGGCCGTCCTCGGCAACGACGCCTTCGGCACCGGCCTGCGGCTGCTGCCGATGATGGGCGGGCTGCTGGTCGCCGCGCGGGGCGCCCAGCCGGTGGTCGTCCGGTTCGGCGCCCGGGCCGTGGTCGGCGCGGGCCTGGCGGTGCTCGCCTTCGCCGCCCTGCTGGGCAGCCGTACGACGGTGGACTCCGGCTACGGCTTCACCGCACTGTGGCTGTCGATCACGGGCCTCGGCTTCGGCTTCTGCATGGTCCCGGCCATGGACGGCGCCCTCGGCACGCTGCCCGCCGACCGGGCCGGCAGCGGATCGGGGCTGCTGACGACCCTCCGCCAGGTCGGTGGCGCCATCGGCATCGCGCTGCTCGGCAGCCTCCTCGCGGACGCCTTCCGGGACCGGCTCGACGTCACCGGGCTGCCCTCCGCCGCCGCGCACACCGCCGGGGAGTCCGTGGTCGCCGCGCACCTGGTCGCCGCGAGGACCGGCTCCGCACACCTCGCGTCCTCGGCGGACGCCTCGTACGTGCACGGCATGACCCTGGTGCTGCTGGTGTGCGCGGTGGCCTCCCTGGTGTCCGCCCTGCTCGCGGCGCTGCTCCTGCCGAACGCACCGGCGGCCCGGCGCACGGAAGGGGAGGAGACCCGGCCCGTGGCCCCCACCACGGCCGATGCCGGACAATGACCGGCATGACGGCCGCACGTTCCCCCCTCTCCCCCGCCGACCGCCCCCCGCTCGGACTGCGCGAACGCAAGAAGATCAAGACCCGCCGGGCGATCCGCGCCGCGACGTACGCGCTGATCAGGGAGCAGGGCTACGACGCCACGACGATCGAGCAGATCGCCGACCGGGCCGAGGTGTCGCCGTCGACCGTCTTCCGGTACTTCCCGACCAAGGAGGACATCGTCCTCACGGACGAGTACGACCCCCTGATGCTCGAGGAGTTGCGCGCCCGGCCCGCGGGAGAGACGTGGACGGACTCGGTGCGGTACGTGATGCACAAGGTCTTCGACGGGATGATGGCGGAGGACCCGGAGGTGGTCCGGCTGCGGGCACACCTCGCGGCCCGGGTCCCCGCCGTCCGCTCCCGGATGGTCGAGAGCATGTCGGAGAGCGGACGCATGCTCCGGACGGTCCTCGGCGAGCGCTTCGCCCTGGACCCGGACGGCCTGGAGGTGCGCGTCTACGCGATGGCCCTGGTCGGCGGCCTCATGGAGGCCAACATGTGCTGGGCGGAGAACGGCTTCGAGGACGACCTGCGCGCCACGCTGGACCGCGCCCTCGACGTCCTGGAGCGCGGCCTGCCCACCGGAAAACCCTGAGGCCACGGCCCGTTCCCGTGGCATCCTGACCGGGTGAACGGTCCCGAGATCCACGTCGAGTTCGCCCCCGAGCTGTCCGTGTTCGTCCCGCGTGCGCCGCGCCGGACGCTCGTCACCGACGGCGTCTCGACGCTCGGGCACGTCGTCGAGTCCCTCGGGGTCCCGCTCACCGAGGTCGGCGCGCTGGTCGTGGACGGCCGCACGGTCCCGCCCTCGCACATCCCGGGGCCGGCCGAGCGCGTCGCCGTGCGGCCGGTGGAACGGCCCCAGCGGGTGCCCGGCGCACCGCTCCGCTTCCTCCTCGACGTCCACCTCGGCACACTGGCCCGCCGGCTGCGCCTCCTCGGCGTGGACACGGCGTACGAGTCGACGGACATCGGCGACCCGGCGCTCGCCGCCCGCTCCGCGGCCGAGAAGCGGGTCATGCTCAGCCGGGACCGGGGCCTGCTGCGCCGCCGGGAACTGTGGGCCGGTGCCTTCGTCTACAGCACCCGCCCCGACGACCAGCTCCAGGACGTCCTCGACCGCTTCGCCCCCGACCTGCGCCCCTGGACCCGCTGCACCGCCTGCAACGGCCTGCTGAAGCAGGCCACCAAGGCGGAGGTCGCCGACCGGCTCAAGGGCGGCACCCAGCGCTCGTACGACGTCTTCGCCCAGTGCACGGACTGCGGCCGCGTCTACTGGAAGGGCGCGCACCACGACCAGTTGGAGGCGGTCGTGGAGCGGGCGCTGAGCAGGCGCACCCAGGGCGGTTGAGTACGCCGGCCGATCCGCGGGGCCCGCCCGCGGGGTCGGCCGGGGCATGAACACGGCTCGGACGGCCGACGACCGGGTGCGGGACGACGTCCGCGTGGCGGCGGGGTGGGCTCGGGCTGCTCCTGCCGATGGTGGTCTTCCGCGCGCTCGTGGCCTTCACCAGCGAGCGGGCCGCCAGGTGCCCCACCTACACGGAGGCCTGTCCCCCGGTGCCCGGCCGGCTGCTGTACGGCGGTCTCCGGACCTCGCTCGTGGCCGGTACGGCCGTGCTGGTGTGGCCCCGGCCCGGTGGACGGGCGCCGGGACCGGGGCCGTACCGGTCCTACGCCCGACGTCTCCCCTCCCGCGAACGGTGCCGTCCTCGACGCCGTCCAGGTGGTGCCGGTCCCGGCCGTCACCGTGGACGGCGGAGGGTGGTCACGGCCCGGCCGGGACCCGGTCACGTCCGGGCCAGCCGTGCCTTCAGGGCCGCCGGGTCCGTTGTCGGCAGGTCGCAGACGAACCCCCGGCAGACGTACGCGGCCGGGGCTTCGTCGATGAGGGAGCGGTCGGCGAGCAGCGGGAACTCGTCGCTGTCCGGGGTGCCGCAGGCGACGACGGCACCCGGGGCGGTGCCCAGCAGCGCCGTACGGTGCAGGGCGGCCGTCCGCTCGTCGGCCGGGGCGGGTCCGACGACCGCCACCTCGCGCGGCCCGTCGAGCAGCGCCTCGGCGACGGCGAGCCCCCATCCGATGAACCGGGGCACCCGCGGCCCGAGCGTCTTCACGACTCCCAACGCCCGCTCGGCGGCGGTCCGGTGGGCCTCGGAGCCGGTGTGGGCGGCGTAGCCCAGCAGCGCTCCCGCGGCGGCGGACCAGCCGGAGGGGACGGCGTTGTCGGTGGGGTCCTGGGGGCGGCGGATGAGGGGCTCGGCATCGGACGCGGTGTCGTACAGGGCGCCGGTCGCGGGGTCGGTGAAGCGGGCGAGGACCTGGTCGAGGAGGAGTCCGGCGAAGTCGAGCCACACGCCCTCGCCGGTCACCGAGGCGAGCGCGAGGAAGCCCTCGGCGACGTCGGCGTAGTCCTCCAGCACACCGGCGTTGGGGCCGACCCGGCCGTCCTTGCTGGTGCGGGCGAGCCGGGCGTGTTCGTCCAGGTGGACGCGGACGAGCAGGTCGGCGGCGCCGAGGGCGGCCTCGGTCAGGTCGGGCCGGTCGAAGTAGGCACCGGTCTCGGCGAGCGCGGCGACGGCGAGCCCGTTCCAGGCGGCGACGACCTTGTCGTCCCGGCCGGGCGCGGGCCGCCGCGTGCGCGCGTCGAGCAGCCGCCGTCGGACGGACGCGACCTTCTCGGCGTCGAACACGCCTTCCGTCTGCGGGAGCTGGAGGACGGACTGCCCGTGCTCGAAGGTGCCCTCCTCGGTCACGCCGAAGTACTGGGCGGCGAGTTCGGCGTCGTCGCCGAGCACCTCCCGGAGCTGTGCGGGCGTCCAGACGTAGTACGCCCCTTCCACGTGCCGCCCGCTGCCGTCGTCGCTGTCGGCGTCGAGCGCGGAGGCGAACCCTCCTTCCTCCGTGCGCAGTTCCCGCACGAGGAAGTCGGCCGTCTCCAGCGCGACCCGCCGGGCGAGATCCGACCCGGTGGCCCGCCACAGGTGGGCGTAGACCCGGCACAACAGGGCGTTGTCGTACAGCATCTTCTCGAAGTGGGGCACGATCCAGTCACGGTCGACGGAGTACCGGGCGAAACCGCCGCCGAGCTGGTCGTAGAGACCGCCCCGGGCCATCCGCTCACACGTGTCCTGCGCCATCTGCAGCGCGCCCTCGGCGCCCGTCCGCGCGTGGTGGCGCAGCAGGAACTCCAGCACCATGGACGGCGGGAACTTCGGCGCACCGCCGAATCCGCCGCGCTGCGGGTCGTACTCACGGGTGAGCCCGAGCAGCGCCTGCGCGAGTTCCCCCTCGCCGGGTGCCTCGGCGGCATGCCGGACGATCTCCCGCTGGGCGAGGTCCCGGACGATCTTCCCGGCGACCTCGGCGACCTCGTCCTGACGGGTGGTCCAGGCCTGCTGCACCCCTTCCAGCACCTGCCGGAAGGACGGCATGCCGTGCCGGGGGGCGGGCGGGAAGTAGGTGCCGAAGTAGAACGGCTCGGCGTCCGGGGTGAGGAAGACGGTCATGGGCCAGCCGCCCTGCCCGGTGGCGGCCTGGACGGCCTCCATGTAGACGGCGTCCACGTCCGGCCGCTCCTCGCGGTCGACCTTGACGCTGACGAAGTGCTCGTTGAGGTAGTCGGCGGTGGCCTGGTCCTCGAAGGACTCGTGCGCCATGACATGGCACCAGTGACAGCTGCTGTATCCGACGCTCAGCAGCACGGGCCGCCCGGTCCTGCGGGCCTCCTCGAAGGCCTCACCGGACCACGGCCACCAGTCGACGGGGTTGTCCGCGTGCTGGAGCAGGTACGGGGACGTCTCATGGGCCAGTCGATTCGGCATACCCCCATCCTGCCGCAGCACCCCGCGTGCGGGAGGTCAGGGCGGGACCGCGTCGGGCGTCCTCCTGGCCTGGGCCGCTCCCCTGGGGCTCACCCGGAGCCGCCCCTAGGACTCCCTCCCGGGTCCCCCCAGGGCTCCCTCCACGGATTCGCCCGCGACTCCCTCCACAGACTCCTGCGCGACCCCCTCCCCGGGCTCGGGAACGGCGTAGAACCGCATCAGCATCGGGCGCGCGCCCTCCGGGGACTCCTCGCGGGGGCGGCTGTAGCGGTCGAGGAGTCGGTGGTACTCGCGCATGAAGTCGAGGAGTTCCGCCCTGGTCATCCAGGTGCCGTGACGCTGGACCTGGACCCAGCCCTCGGGGCCCCGGTACTCCAGATGGGCCCGGCGGTACAGCGCGGTGTCGAACTCGATCTTCAGGTGGGCCAGCTCGGCGGCTGCCGCGTACTCCTCCGGGGCCATGGTGGCCGGGTCGGGCGTGGTGTGCCGGAAGGGCAGGGCGCGCCACCACCGTTCCCGTCCGCCGGACTTCTCCGGGATCTCCTCGATGAGCCGCTGCTCGGCCAGTTTGCGCAGGTGGTAGCTGGTGGTGCCGGAGCTCTCGCCGAGTTCGCGGGCGAGCACGGTGGAGTTGGCCTCGCCGTGCCGGCCGAGGTAGTCGAGGATCCGGCGGCGCAACGGGTTGCCGAGGGACTTGTAGAGGGCGGTGCGCTCCAGGCTGGTCATCTCGGGCAGGCCGTCGGTCATGGGCTCACGGTAACGCGCGGACCCCTGACCGATCCCTGAGCCACCCTGAGACATCCCCGATGTCCGCCGAATTTTCTTTGCAGAGTTTTCTCTGCGGTTTATCGTGGAAGCAGTTGTCCATGACGGCGACGAGGGGGCGAGGGATGACGGGGACGAGGAAGTGGACACTGCTCCTGCTGGGAGCGGCGGCGGTGGTGCTGGTGCCGTGGATGGGTGTGCTGGCGGTGACCCTGCCCGGCAGCACGCGGGTGCACCACTGGTCCCTGGCCTGGATCGGCCTGGACGTCCTCCTGGCGGCCGGCTGCGCCGCGACCGCCGTCCTGGGCCTGCGCGGCGACCCCCGCTCCCGCCTCACGGCCTCGGCGACGGCGAGCATCGCGGTCCTGGACGCCTGGTTCGACATCACCACCGCCCACACGACGGCCTCCCTCCTGCAGGCCCTCGCCTGCGCGGTGGCGGAGGGGGCGGTGGCGGCGGTGTGCGTGGCGCTGGCGCTGGCGAGACGGGCCGGACGCGAGGAGTGGCCGTGAGCGCGGTCCCGGCACACTTCCCCACATCCCTCCGGTCGTCACCCCCTCGCGCTCCCGCCTCCCTCCAAGGACACTCGTAGGCGGAGGAGTTGCCGCCGGAGGGGGACGGGACATGCGGGACGGTCATCGGGCGGAGGCCGAGCGGCTGCTGGTGCGGGCCGTCGAGGAGGAGGTGCGGCGGTCGGGCGGGCGGATCGACGGTCAGGTGCTGCTGTCGCGGGCGCGCGGTGCGCTGGAGGCGATGGCGGGGGCGGCCGGCGAGGAGTACGAGGCCTACACTCGCGCGCTCGACGAGGCGGAGGCCGGCCGGCTGACCTTCGGCCAGCGGTACGCGCGCGCGGGCGCCGGAACGGCCCTGCTGGTGGCGGCCGTTGCCGCCGTCGCCGCCGCCGTGGCCGACCTGTCCCTGGGCACGGGCACCGGTACGGCCCTCGGCGCGGGTGCCACCGCCGCCGTGGCGGGCGCCGCGGCCACGGTGGTGAAGGTGGCCGGTGCGCATCTGCCCGCCGCGCACCACCGCGCGGGCGCGGCCGGTCAGCCCGGCGGGCCCGAACAACTGCGGCTCCAGTGGCTGACGGCACTGGAGGTGCGGGGGATCCGCCCGTTCCTCGACCAGCAGCGGGTCCTCAGCGCCTCCACGGGCGCGAAGAAGACCGGCGGCGGCCCGGCGTTGCGCGGTGCGGACAAGAGCGCGGCGGCCCGCAGACGTTCGGTGCTGGAGCAGTCCTTCGGTCAACTGCCTGAGGCCGACGGCGTCTTCGCGGGGCGGCGGGCGGAGCTGGGGCGGATCAGGCAGTGGGCGCAGGCGGCCCGTGCGACGACCGAGACACGGCCGACGGTGGTGGTGCTGCACGGCGAGCCCGGCTCGGGGCGGACCACGCTCGCGGTGCGCGCGGCGCACGAGCTGCGGGACCACTTCCGGGGCGCGGTGGTGGTCGACCTGCGCGGCGGCAGCCGGGACGAGGCGCCGCTGTCCACCCGGGACGCGCTGCTGCACCTGCTCAACCGGCTGGGCGCGCCCCGCGAGCAGCTGCTGTTCAGGGAGCGGTCCTCTCCCGACCAGCAGCTCAAGCGGCTCGGTGAGCTGTACCACCGGCACCTGACCGGGCTGCCGGTCACGATCGTGCTGGACGACGCCTCGGACCCGGAGCAGGTGCGCGCCCTGGTACCGGAGCGGTCCGACAGCCTGGTCCTGGTCACCGCCCGGACCCCGCTCGACCTGCCCGCCGACCTGCCGGCCTGGGTGCACGAGCTGCCGGTGCCGGCGCTGGACGCACCGGGCGCCGAGGAACTGCTGGGCGCGGCGGCCGAGGACGCGTCGGGGCCGTACGACGCGGAGTCCGCCGAGCGGGTCCGCGAGCTGTGCGGGGGGCTGCCGCTGGCGTTGCGGATCGCGGGCTCCGCGCTGGGCCCGCGCTCACCCCGGCAACTGGCCGCGGACCTGGGCGTGTACGGCCCGGTGGAGCCGGTGGAGCGGGCGCTGTGGCTGCGCTACACCGACCAGCCGGAACCCGCCCGCCGGCTGCTGAGGAGGCTCGCGCTGGCGGGCCGGGCCTCGCTGGGCGCGGCTGCGGCGGCCGCGCTGCTCGCCACCGACGAGGCGGAGGCCACCCGGCATCTCGTGGCGCTCGCCCGGGCGGGCCTGATCGACCATGTGCGCGGCAGCCGGTACCGGCTGCACCACCTGGTGCGGGCCTTCGCGCACGCCCGGCTGCTGGACGAGGAGGAGCCGGCCGAGCGGGCGGCGGCGCAGGAACGGCTGATCGTGAACTACGCCGAGCTGGCCGACGCGGTGCTGCGCCTGGTCGACGGGAACATGTCGACGCGGTCGAACCAGTTCGGCTCGCACGGCTTCCCCTCGCTCGACGAGGCGCTGCGCTGGCTGGACGACGAGTCGAGCTTCATCACCGCGGCCCTGCGGCACGCCGAGGGCGTGGACCAGGCGGCGGTGCTGAACCTGCTGGGCGCGCTGTGCGACTACTGCCTGCTGCGCGGGGACCTGTACCGGCTGGGTGAGATCAGCGAGCTGGCGCAGTCGGTGGACCAGGGGCTGCTGGTGCGGTCGGTGCAGTGGCGTACCGGTATCGCGGCCCGGCAGCTGGGCGAGCTGGACAAGGCGCGCACCACGCTGGCCTCGGTGGTGGACCTGTACCGGGAGGCCCGTCACGAGGCGGGGGCGGCCCGCGCGCTGACCTCGCTGGGGATCACGCTGCACCACCAGGGCAACCTCACCGAGGCCGCGGCCAGGCTCCGGGAGTCGCTGGACCTGCAGCAGGCGCCGGAGCTGGCGACGGACCGGGCCTGGACGATGCACGCGCTGGCGGCCGTGCAGCGGGACCGGGCGCGGCTGGCGGAGGCGCTGGACCTGCTCACCCGCTCCCTGGTGCTGCACCGCGAGGGCGGCTCGGTGCACGGCGAGGCCTGGGCGCACTTCCAGCTGGGGCAGCTGGCGCTGCGGCTGGGGGACGTACCGCGCGCGGAGACGGAGCTGCGGGCGGCCCTGGAGCGGTACGGCAGGACGCGGGACGCCCGCGGCGAGGCCTGGGCGCTGACCCAGCTGGCCCGGGCCCGGCTGGTGGCCGGGGACTCCTCGGCGGCCGTGGAGGGCCTGCGCCGGGCGGTGACCCGGCACCGGGACAACGAGGACGCGCGCGGGGAGGCGTGGACGCTGTACTACCTGGGGCAGGCGCTGGAGGAGACCGGCGAGCTGGACCAGGCGGTGCGCGAGCTGGAGCGGTCGCGGACGATGTTCTCCCGGATACGGGACGTCTACGGCCTGGCCTGCGCCCGGCACCACTCGGCGCGGGCGACCCGGGACCAGCGGGCCGCGCAGACCGGCTCGCTGCGAAACTCCGGGTTCGCCCGTCAGCTCCTGGTGGACGCGCGGACCGACTTCCAGCGGATCGGCGTCGCCCACGGCGAGGCCTGGACCTGCCTGGAGCTCGCGGTGGTGGACGCGGGCAACGCGCGCACGCAGCAGGCGCTGGCGCTGTGCGACGAGGCGCTCACCCTGTTCTCGTCCTACGGCGACCGGCGCGGCGAGGACTGGGCCCGTTTCCTGCGCTGCACCCTGCTGCCGTACGCGGCGCCGGGCGGAGTGGAGGTGGGCACGGCGGTCGCCCAGGAGGAGCTGGCCCAGCTGGCCCGTGCCACGCATCCGCTGCGGGACGAGAAGCTGGACGACTACGTGTCGGCGTTCGCCCTGCTGCTGGAGCGGGGCGTCCGGCTGGAGGCCGGCTGGCAGGCCTGGCGTCTGCGCATGACTCCGGACCGCCACGCCCGGGAGGTGATGGGAGTGGCGGTTCCGGCGGGGAGCTGACCCGCCGCGGGTCAGCCCTGCTGGGCCGAGGGGCCGGTCTTCTGCCCGGCCTTCTCACCCTCGGCGTCCGGGGCCTCCTTGAAGTCGACCTTCTGCATGTGCTTGCTCATCGACTTCATCAGGCCCCAGACGGCCAGGGCCATCACCGCGAAGACGATGAAGCCGAGGACTCCGGGGGTGACCTTGTTCTGGTCGACCTCCTTGGCGAGGGGGACCAGGTGCGTCACTGCGAGGCTCACGCTTGCGCTCATGTCAGGCATTGTCCCGGATGCCCGCGAAGAGGTCGTCCTCGGGGATGGAGGTGTCCACGAGGGACTTCGCCAGCTCGTACTCCTCGGTGGGCCAGACCTCCTTCTGGAGTTCCAGCGGCACCTTGAACCAGCCGCCGTCCGGGTCGATCTGCGTGGCGTGGGCGATCAGCGCCTTGTCGCGGATCTCGAAGAAGTCCGCGCACGGGATGTGCGTGGTCAGGGTGCGCTCGGTGCGCTCGACCTCGTTCCACCGCTTGAGCCACTCGCCGTAGGGCGACTCCAGGCCGCGGTCGAGCATCGCCTGGTGCAGCGCCTCGGTGCGGGGGCGGTTGAAGCCCTGGTTGTAGTAGAGCTTCAGCGGCTGGTAGGCGGGCCCGAACTCGGCCTCGGGGTACTTCTCGGTGTCCGCCGCGCCCTCGAACGCCACCATGGAGATCTTGTGGGTCATGATGTGGTCGGGGTGCGGGTAGCCGCCGTTCTCGTCGTAGGTGGTGATCACCTGCGGACGGAAGGAGCGGATCTGCCTCACCAGCTCGCCGGCCGCCTTGTCGACGTCCTCCAGGGCGAAGCAGCCCTCGGGCAGCGGCGGCAGCGGATCGCCCTCCGGCAGGCCGGAGTCGACGAAGCCGAGCCACTCCTGCTTGACGCCGAGGATCTCCCGGGCCTCGTCCATCTCCTTGCGGCGGACCTCGTGGATGTTCTCCTCGATGTAGGCGTCGCCCTGCAGCTTCGGATTGAGGACGGATCCGCGCTCTCCGCCGGTGCAGGTCACCACCAGCACGTCCACCCCCTCGGACACGTACTTCGCCATGGTGGCCGCGCCCTTGCTCGACTCGTCGTCGGGGTGCGCGTGAACGGCCATCAGTCGCAACTGGTCAGTCAAGACTCAATCCTCGGTAAGTCGGCGCCCCCGTGGCTCCGGGTGCGAAGAAACTGGCGTCGTCCCGAAGGGACTCGTTGAGGGGTGGTGGTCGGGTGGCGGGCGGGCGGCTTCTATAGTGACCGAATCGGGGGGCGAATAATTCCGCGGAGAGGACGATCATGAGTACCGCGAGCACGCGGCTGCCCGAGGGCCGCTACGGCCGTTCCTCGGACCGGCGCGCCGACCGCAGGCTCAGGATCGCCGGCTCCGTGCTGGGCGCGGCCCTGCTCGCCCTGATCGGCTTCTTCTTCTACCACTACGTCACGAAGAGCGAGATCAGCGCCGCGGTCATCTCCTTCAAGGCGTCCGACGACGCGGTCCGGGTCCACCTGGAGGTCCACAAGGACGCCGGTGCCTCGGGCTACTGCACCGTGCGCTCCCAGGCGGCCGACGGCGCCGAGGTGGGCCGGGCCGACTTCCGCTTCTCCGGGTCGGCCACGCGGATCGACAAGGTGGTCACGCTGCGTACGACGGCCGAGGGGACGACGGCCGAGCTGCTGGGCTGCCACGCCGGCTGAGGGCCACCGTGGGACAGGGACGACACCTACGACACCTCCCAGGTTCGCCCGGATTACGCAGGCGCTGACCTGCGTCGATGCAATTCTGGTGGCTTATGTCCTCCCCCTTGGGCCGTTGAATTGTTAGGCTCGTGGTTTCGCCCACCCGAGAGGGAACATTCTTCTGGGTAGGGCGATGCTTTGTATTCCCAGTACCGACGAGGAGCACCCTGTGACCCAGACCAGCGAGAACGTCACCTGGCTGACCCAGGAGGCGTACGACAAGCTCAAGGAAGAGCTTGAGTACCTTACTGGTCCTGCGCGCACGGAGATCGCCGCCAAGATCGCGGCCGCGCGCGAGGAGGGCGACCTGCGCGAGAACGGCGGGTACCACGCGGCCAAGGAGGAGCAGGGCAAGCAGGAGCTGCGCGTGCGCCAGCTGACCCAGCTCCTCGAGAACGCGAAGGTCGGTGAGGCGCCCGCCGCGGACGGTGCCGTCGCGCCCGGCATGGTCGTCACGATCGCCTTCGACGGTGACGAGGACGACACCCTGACGTTCCTGCTCGCCTCGCGCGAGTACGCGAGCGCCGACGTCGAGACGTACTCCCCGCAGTCCCCGCTCGGCGCGGGCGTCATCGGCCACAAGGTCGGCGACGACGCGGAGTACGAGCTGCCGAACGGCAAGAAGGCCTCGGTGCGGATCCTGGAGGCCAAGCCGTACACGGCCTGACCCCGGCCCCCGGCCTGCTTCGGCCCCCGGCCGCCCTCAGGGCGGCCGGGGGCTTCGTCATGACGGGCGAACGGGTGCGGCTTCGTCATGACGGGCGAGCTGATGCGGCTTCGTCATGACGGGCGAACGGGTGCGGCTTCGTCATGACGGGCGAACGGGTGCGGTGCCGCCGGGTCAGTCGATGACGGTGTAGCCGGCGTCGTGCAGGGCCTGGCCGACCTCGGTGCAGTGGACGGGGCCCTTCGTCTCCAGGTGCAGCTCCACCTCGGCCTCGCTGAGACCGAGCCGGGGATCGGTGCGGACGTGGCTGACGTCCAGGACGTTGGCGTCGACCGCCGACAGCACCCCCAGGAGGGTGGCGAGGGCGCCCGGCCGGTCGGTCAGCCGCAGCCGTACGGCCAGGTAGCGGCCCTGGGCGGCCATGCCGTGCCGCAGGACCCGCTGCATCAGCACCGGGTCGACGTTGCCACCGGAGAGCACCGCGACGACCGGGCCCTCGAAGCCGTCCGGCGCGGCCAGGAGCGCGGCGACCGGGCTGGCGCCGGCCGGTTCCACGACCAGCTTGGCCCGCTCCAGGCAGAGCAGCAGCGCCGCGGACAGCTGGTCCTCGCTGACCGTGCGCACCTCGTCGACCAGTTCGTCGACGATCCCGAACGGCACCACGCCGGGCCGCCCGACCTTGATGCCGTCGGCCATCGTCGCCGGGTTCCGCAGCGACAGCGGGCGCCCGGCGGCCAGCGAGGGCGGGTAGCAGGCGGCGCCCTCCGCCTGTACGCCGACGATCCGGACGTCCGGCCTGAGCGCCTTCACCGCCACCGCGATACCGGCCGCGAGTCCGCCGCCGCCCATGCCGACGACGACCGTGCGGGCCTCCGGGCACTGCTCCAGGATCTCCAGGCCGACCGTGCCCTGGCCGGCGATCACGTCCGGGTGGTCGAAGGGGTGGATGAACACCGCGCCGGTCTCGGCCGCGTACTCCTGGGCGGCGGCCAGCGTCTCGTCGACCACCTGGCCGTGCAGGCGCACCTCGGCGCCGTAGTCCCGGGTCGCGCTGATCTTCGGCAGGGGCGCGCCGTTGGGCATGAACACCGTGGAGTGCACGCCCAGCAGCGAGGAGGCCAGCGCCACGCCCTGCGCGTGGTTGCCGGCGCTCGCGGCCACCACGCCGGCCGCCCGCTCCTCCGGCAGCAGCCCGGCGATCCGCACGTAGGCGCCGCGCAGCTTGAACGAGCCGGTCCGCTGGAGGTTCTCGCACTTCAGGTGCACCGGCGCGCCCACCAGCTGGGTCAGGTGCCGGCTGCCCTCCATCGCGGTCACCCGGGCCACGCCCGAGAGCATCTTCTGGGCGCCGCGGACGTCGTCCAGGGTGACGGAGCGCAAGGAGTCGGCCGTGCGGTAGCTCATGACTCCAGCATCGCAGTTCACGTCCCGGCACGACGGGTGTGACCAAGCAGCGAGACCGGTTTGCGCAGCGCCGGTACGGCCCGGCGCCGGGCCGCGTACCCTGTCCCCCAACCCAGCAGCCCTTCATGAAGCGAGCCTCCGGCCATGCCCACAACACCTGAAATGTCGATGGACATGACGACCGTCGGTGACACCGGTCTCCTCGACACCCTCCAGCACGAGGTGGCGGTGTTCGCCCGCCGCGCCGAACAGACCCGGCTCGGCGGCGTCGGACAGGTGCGCAACTCCATGGACCGGGCCGCGTACCTGCTGCTCAACCGTCTGGACAACGAAGGCCCGATGGGTGTCAAGGCGCTCGCCGCGAGCATGGGGATCGACTCCTCCACGGTCACCCGGCAGGTGGCGCCGCTGGTCGACTCCGGGCTCGTCAAGCGCACCTCGCACCCGGAGGACGGGCGCGCGGTGGTGCTCCAGCTCTCGCCGCGCGGCGCCGCCCGGCTGGAGGAGGTGCGCTCGTCCCGGCGTCAGCTCATGGCCGAGCTGACACACGACTGGGCGCCGGAGGAGCGCGAGCAGTTCTGCACGCTCCTCACCCGCTTCAATGTCGCCCTCTCCACCCGGATGTCGGTGCAGGGCGTCGCGGCGGCGGAGCAGCCGCCGGCCTCCTGAGCGCGCAGCGCACCGCGGGCGTCCGCACCTCTTGACCCCGGGCCGCCGCTGGCCTCATATGAGACCGGGTCCCGACCAGGACCCCGTCAGGGGGAGGCGTGGTGCGCGATCGGCAAGTGGCCCGAGATGCCCGCCGGGCCCGGGAGTTCGAGGCGTTCGTCGCGGGCGCGGCCGGGCGCCTGCTGCACGCCGCCATGCTGCTCACCGCGGAGGCGCCGGACGCCAACCCGCGCGCGCGGCGCCTGCTGACGCTCGCGCTCGCGCACACCTACGCCCGCTGGGACCGCCTGCGCGGCGAGGACCCGTACGACTGCGCCCGCCAGTACCTGGCCACCCGCTTCGCCCGCACCACCTGGCACCGGTACGGCGTCCTCGGCCGGGCCCGGCCGGATCCGCGCAGCCCGCTGGCCGCGCTCACACCACGGGAACGGCTCGTCCTGGTCCTGCGGTTGTACGAGGGTGTGGCCGAGGAGCAGACGGCGGCCCTGCTCGGCCTGCCCGCGGAGCGCGTCCACGTCCTCTGCGACCGGGCGACGGCCACGGTGCTGCACCCGGACCGCCCGGCGGCCCCGCGCACCGTGAACACGGAGGTGGCGCCGTCATGAGCACCGCCGTCGGCGGGGGGAGGCGGGGATGAACCGGGGTGAGCGGGAGGCCGCCGTGCGGCGGATCATGGAGCGGGGCGGTGCGCCCCTGCCGCCGGAGCTGTACGGGGAGGCGGTGCGCCGCGGGGACCGACTGCTGCGGCAGCGGCAGCTCGTCCGTCGTGTGCTGTGGCTGCTGGCGTTCGCCGCGGCCGTCGCGTTCGCGGTGTGGGCGGCCGGGGCCCAGCCGTGGGCGGAGCCGCCCTCGCAGACGACTCCGCCGCTCACCGGCTGGTGAGCGGCGGGCTGGCCGGGCTGTCAGCCGAGGGCCTGCTGCAGGTCCTCCAGCAGGTCGTCGACGTTCTCGATGCCGACGGACAGGCGGACCAGGTCGGCCGGGACCTCCAGGGCGGAGCCGGCCGCCGAGGCGTGCGTCATCCGGCCGGGGTGCTCGATGAGGGACTCGACGCCGCCGAGGGACTCGCCGAGGGTGAAGACCTGGGCACGGTTGCACACGTCGACCGCGGCCTGCTCGCCGCCCTCGACGCGGAAGGACACCATGCCGCCGAACGCCTTCATCTGCTTGACGGCGACCTCGTGGCCGGGGTGCTCGGGCAGCCCCGGGTAGAGCACGCTGCTCACCTTGGGGTGCCGGGTCAGCATGTCGGCGATCTTCGTGGCGTTCTCGCTGTGCCGGTCCATGCGCACCGCGAGGGTCTTGGTGCCGCGCAGCACCAGCCAGGAGTCGAAGGGGCCGGCGACGGCGCCCATCGCGTTCTGGTGGTAGGCCAGCTCCTCGCCGAGGGCCGGGTCGGAGACGATCAGCGCACCGCCGACCACGTCCGAGTGGCCGCCCATGTACTTCGTCAGGGAGTGTACGACGACGTCGGCGCCGAGCGAGAGCGGCTGCTGGAGGTAGGGGGTGGCGAAGGTGTTGTCCACGACGAGCCTCGCGCCCGCGTCGTGGGCGACCGACGCGACGGCGGCGATGTCGGTGATGCCGAGGAGCGGGTTGGAGGGGGTCTCCACCCAGACGGCCTTGGTCTTCGGGGTGATCGCGGCGCGGACGGCGGCCGGGTCGCTGGTGTCGGCGACCGACCACTCCACGCCCCAGCGGGTGGCGACCTTGGCGAAGAGCCGGAAGGTGCCGCCGTAGGCGTCGTTCGGGATGACGACGTGGTCGCCGGGGGTGAGCAGCGTACGCAGCAGGGTGTCCTCGGCCGCCAGGCCGGACGCGAAGGCGAGGCCGCGGCGGCCGCCCTCCAGCGCGGCGAGGTTCTCCTCCAGGGCGGTGCGGGTGGGGTTGGCGCTGCGGCTGTACTCGTAGCCGCCGCGCAGCCCGCCGACGCCGTCCTGCTTGTAGGTCGACACCTGGTAGATCGGCGGTACGACCGCACCGGTGAGGGGATCCGCGGTGTTGCCCGCGTGGATCGCGAGGGTCTCGAAGTGCTGACTGATATGCCTGTCGCTCATGTGCACCGAGCGTAGTCCGCCCGGCCCGTTACCGACGCCCACCAAGTCCGGCCGTTACCGACGCCCACCCAGCCCGGCCCGCCCGCCTTGCCCTCCCCCGGGGCACCTTGCCCACCGCCCGTGTCCGCTTCCTGGAGCCGCGGCGACGCCCACCGAGCCCGGTCCACCCCGCCTGGGGCACCTTGGCCTCCGCCCGTGTCCGCCTTTTGGGCCGCCGCGACGCCCACCGAGCCCGGTCCGCCCCACTGCGCCCACCCCCGGGGGCACCTGCCCTCCGCCCCGAGCCGCCCTCCCCGGGGGACCCCGCCCTCCACCCCGGGCCGCCCCACGCCGCCCTCCCACCGGCCGCCGTCCTCCCACCACCTGCCGGACTCCCACCGACCCGCCGCCCTCCCACCCGCTCCGGCCGGCTGTCATGACCCGGTCGGGAGTTTTCCACAGGGGCGGGGCGGGGTTCGCCAAGTGTCGGCGGCGTCTGGTTCGCTTGGGGCATGGCGATTCTCTGGCTGCTGATGGCGCTGCTCATGCTGAGCCTCGTGCTGCTCCCGGTCATGCGGCGCAGGCGCGGGATGATCGAGCAGGTCCTCCCGGGACACCCGGACGCCGCCGACCCGGCGGCCTACGGCTTCGTGCGCCAGGAGGAGCTGGACGTGCGCCTGCCCGGCCCGGACCAGGACCTGCTGGCCGTCCTGGAGCTGGTGCAGCGCACCCAGGACTACCGGGCCGCGGCCCAGCTGCTGGCCGGCACCGACGCCGGGGACGAGCTGCGCTGGCAGCGGGTGCAGGCCTTCGCCGGCGCCGCCTCGCTGGAGCTGCGGCAGCGGCCCGGCGGGATACACGAGACGCCGGGCGGCCAGTGGCTGCGGGTGTGGCGGGCCGAGCGGCCCAAGGACGCGGGCGCTGCCGCCGTCCACGCGGAGTTCCTGGTGCAGCAGGCCTGGCGGACGGCGACACCGGGCACGGAGGACTTCCGCATCATCATGGAGGAGGCGCGGGAGGCCTGCGCTCAGGCGGCGCTGCTGGCCCCCGGCGACCCGGTGCCGTACGTCATAGAGCTGTCCATCGCGCGTGGACTGGCCTACCCGCGGGCCGAGTTCGAGCAGCTGTGGCTGAAGATCGTCGACCGCGCGCCGCACCACATGGGCGCACACCTGGCCGCCCTGCACTACTGGTGCGAGAAGTGGCACGGCTCGCGCGAGCAGGCGTACTCCTTCGCCGAGGCCGCCGCCGCCCGAGCCCCGGAGGGTTCGCTCCTCGCCGCGCTGCCGCTGTTCGCGGTGCTCGAACACCTGCCGGAGGTGACCACGGTCAGGAGCTTCTTCCAGAGCGAGGTCATCACCAAGGCGATCCACGGCGCGCTGCACGCGGTCCACTCGGCCCGCCCCGACGACGCGACGCTCCCGCACGTGCGGCACCTGCTGCTGTTCTTCCTGGTCCGCGCCGAGCGCTGGGCGGAGGCCATGGACCAGCTGATACACATCGACGGTCATGTGGGGGCGCTGCCGTGGATCCTGGCCGCCGACCCGGCCGCCGAGTACGCCGTGGCCCGCGCGCTGGCGGTGGCCGGTTACGAGGCGAACGGCGGCAGCCCCGCCGGCCTCCCCGGCTGACCGGCGTTGCCCTTCCGACCTGCGGTAGGGCATACTCCGCTTCCCCCCACACCACAAGCGCCACCGGTGCCACACATGTACCACCAGCACCGGAAGCACCATGAGCACCACCGGCTACGACCGGGTCTGACGGGCCCGTCGGCCTTGTCATGTCCCTTTTTGAGGTCCTGTGGGGGGATCTGCCCGATGGGCGCTACTCTGCGCGCGCTGCGCGCCCTCGTCCTGCTGCTCGGCTTCTATCTGCTGAGCCTCGTCCTGCTCGCCGCGCTGATCGGCCTCGATGTCCTCGTCTTCAGCTGGGGGCACGGCCCGCTCACGGCGAAGGTCGGCTTCGTCACCGTGCTGCTCGCCATCCCCGTCGTCCGCGGCATGCTGATGCTGCGCACGCCCAAGAGCGAGGACGCCCCCGGCATCCCGGTCACCGAGGCCGAGGAGCCCCGGCTTGGGGCACTGGTCCGGGAGATCGCCGCGGCGGCCGGCACCCGCGCCCCCGACCGGATCGTGCTCACCGGCGAGGTCAACGCGGCCGTCAGCGAGAGTCCGCGGCTGCTCGGCCTGCTCCCCGGCCCGCGCCGCCTCTACCTCGGCGTCCCGCTGCTGACCGGCCTGACCGAGGCTCAGCTGCGCTCCGTGCTCGCCCACGAGTTCGGGCACTTCACCGGCGGTGACACCCGGCTGTCCGCGCTCGTCGTGCGCGGGCGCGCGCAGATCGGCCGGGTCATCGGCCAGTTCCACGAGAAGGCGGACGGCAAGGTCGCCGCCGACCGGGCCCGGCAGGAGCGGGCGTCCGCCAAGCGCGTCGCCAAGGGCAGGAAGGCCAAGCAGGTCGACACCACCGGCGTCGGCGCGACGTACCGGACGATGGCGCGGATCTACACCGCGTACGGCAGGTTCTACCTGCGCGCCTCCCTCTCCACCGCGCGCGGCCAGGAGTTCGCCGCCGACCTGACCGCCGCCCGGATCGCCGGACGGGACGCGACCGCGTCGGCGCTGCGGGAGATCCCGGTCCTGTCCGCCTCCCACGACTTCTACCTGGAGTCGTACGCCACCCTCGGCCTCCAGGCCCGGCTGCTGCCGCCGCGCGGTGAGTTCTTCGGCGGCTTCGGCCGGCTGCTGACGGCCCGTGAACTGGAACTGGCCGGCCTCCGCTCGGATCTGCCGGAGGAGCCCGCCGGGCCGTACGACTCCCACCCCCCGATCGCCGAACGCGTCCGCCGGATCGAGGCGCTGCCCGCCGACGGCCGCACCGACGAGGCCAGGGGGGCGGCGCTGGCCCTGCTGTCCGACCCGGCGCGCACACTGGCCGCGCTGGAGGACGCCACCCTCGCCGACGAGCTGCTGCGCTACCCGCGCGCGGCCGGCTGGGAGGAGCTGCTGGACGCCTCGATGGCCGCGGGCCTGTCGGCCACCCAGACCCCGCTGCACCGGGCGCTGGCCGGGTACACCGGGCAGCCGGCGACGCTGTCCGCGCTGCTGGACGTCGTCGACGACGGCCGGCTGTGGCGGCTGGCGGAGAAGCTGCCGCTGTCGGAGGAGGCGGCCGCCGCGAAGGGGCGGGCGTTCCGCGAGTTCGTACGGCCGGTGCTGCGCCGCTCGCTGCGCACGATGGTGCTGGCCGAGTTCAGTTCCCGTTCACTGCTGCGCTGGGAGTTCTCCTGGTCCCAGCCGGCGTCGCTGCGGCTGCCCGGCTGGGGCTCGGAGACGGGGCAGGGCGGCCCGGAGGCCGAGCTGGAGGCGGCCCTGGAGGCGGCTCTCGCCGACCACCCCGACACCACGCGGCTGCGGGCGCTGCTGCCGCCGGCCACCCAGAACGCCTGACGGTCCCATCCCCCGGCAGCCCCACGCCTCATCCCCCTCCCCCCGCCCCCTGAAAACCCGAGAACTCCCCCAAGAAGGAAACGGACCGACCCCCGATGACCGTCCTGTTCTGGATCCTGGGCGTCCTGGCCGTCCCCACGCTCGTCTTCGTGCTGTGGCTGGCCTGGGTGTTCCTCAAGGAGCTGTTCAACCCGAGCCCCGACGACGACGCGGAGGCGACGGAGGCCGCGGAAGCCGCACGGGCCGCGCAGGCCGCGGAGAAGCTCGGGCTGCTGCCCGTCGAGCGGCAGAACACGGACCTCGCCGGGCCCCTGCCCGCGGAGTGGGCCGGTGCGCTCGCCGCGGTCCGCGGCGGCGACTGGCTGCCGGCCGCCGACCTGCTCGCCTCGATAGGCCGGGACTGGGAGCGCC
The DNA here is from genome assembly GCF_055639035.1 of Streptomyces sp. NPDC107654. Classification (NCBI taxonomy): domain Bacteria; kingdom Bacillati; phylum Actinomycetota; class Actinomycetes; order Kitasatosporales; family Streptomycetaceae; genus Streptomyces; species Streptomyces sp. NPDC107654. Next base: position 239,612 of record NZ_JBVKBI010000004.1, on the reverse strand, counting down.
GGTCGTGGGCCGCCTATCTGCTGGCCGAGTGCGCGGCCGAGGAGGACGCCTGGCTGCTGGCGTGGGAGGCCGAGCGGCGCGACGATCCGGACGCGGCCGTGGTCCGGGCGCGCAGCACGGTGATCCTGGCCTGGAAACTGCGGGGCGCCCAGAAGGGCCAGTACACGACCAGGGAGCAGTTCGACGCCTTCCACCGCACGCTGGACGGTGCCCGTGAGGAGGTCGCCAGGGCGGCGGAGCTGAACCCGGACGACCCGACGCCGTACGTCGCGGAGATCTGGGTGGCGCTGGGCCTCGGCTATCCGAACGCCCGGATGGACGCGTTGTGGGAGGAGCTCACCGCCCGCGCCCCGCACCACTACGAGGCCCACTTCTCGGCGCTCCAGTACTGGTGCGCGAAATGGCGGGGCTCCGAGCGGCAGGCCGTGGAGTTCGCCGAGCGGGCGGCGGCCGGCGCACCGCTGGGCAGCCTGCTGACGGCGCTGCCGCTCGTCGCGCACTTCGAGCACGACGACTCGGAGGACACCGCGGCCGACAACACCCCCGAGATGCTGGCCCGGGTCGAGGCGGCACTCGCGGACGCGGCGGCGGCCGACCCGGCCCACCCGCGGCTGCCGGAGCTGCGTCACCTGCTGGCGTTCTACCTGCACCTGCAGGACCGCAACGAGGCGGCGCTGGAGCAGTTCAAGCTGGTCGACGGGTATGTGCACGCACTGCCGTGGCGCTACCGGAACGACAAGGCCGGGTACTACTGCCGGGTCCGCAACACCGTGGTGGGCGAGGTGGCGGCCCAGGCCGCGCCGGCGCCCGCCTGACCGGAATGCGGGGGGCCGCCCGGACGTTCCAGGGGCGTGCCGGTCGCCGAGGCGGCGGGCACCCCGTCCCCGCACCGACAGGGAGACTCCATGCTCATCGGCCGCACGCCCCGGCTGCCCACCCCTGAACAGGTGGGGGGCTGACGTACCGGATGGGCTTCGCAGTCCACGCCCGCAGGGTCCGGGACGAGCAACTGCCCCTCGCCCGGCGGCACACCGCCCTGAGGCGCGCCGTCGGGCACTACTGCCCGCTCGGCTTCAACGCGACCTGGGCCTACCTCGCCGCGACGTCGTGCCCCTCCCCCGACCTGCGCAGGGACCCGGCGGCCATGCTGCGTGCGCTGGACACCCTGGAGGCCGGCCGTGCGGCCCGGCGCGCGGAGGTGGCCGCGTTCGCCGTCCGCCGCCGCATGGAGAAGGCGTCCGGCCGGCGGACTCCCCGGCCCGTCGACACGGCGTTCCTGCGCAAGCCGTACTGGCCCGGTGAGACGGCACCGTCGCGGCTGGGCCTCGTCGCCGCCGTGGCGAACCGTCACGCCTCCTTCACCCGCCTCCCCTTCCCCGACGCGACGCTCTGCACCGACAGCGAGGCACGGCAACTCGCCGACCTGCACGCCCGCCTCGACGCCTGCGCGAGGTTCTCTCTCTCGAACCTCGGTCGCATGGACCGCCCGACCCACCGGACACTGGCCGAAGCGGTCGGTGCCCTCCACAGCCTCGTCCGCCCGGGCTACGCACCCCTGAACACCCACCTGCTGGCGTGGCTGCGCTTCGCCGGCTTCCTCACGTACGCCGCGGAGGTCACGCGTGCCGCGGAGGCCGGCGCGTCCGGCGGGTGATCGACGCTGCGCGGCGGCGGTGGGACGGTGAGCGGGCGGCGCACGCTCGCCGCGCTCTTCCGCCGCCACCCTGGCGTCCCGCTCGTCGTCAGCCGGCTCGGGTGCTCGACGGCACCGCGGCCGAGGTGTCCCGCGCCCCCGCCGAGCCCGTAAATCGGGCGACGGTCCCGGCGGCCGCCCCGTAGATTCGCCCTTCGGCCGGGCGGTGGAAGGTGAAGGGGAGGGCATGGGCAGTCCCGTGTTCCTGATCGGCGGCGGCTGGGACCGCGCCGAGGTGTACGAGCCGTTCCTGCGCGAGGTGCGCGGGGAGCGGCGGGTGGGGTGCCTGGTCCTGGACGAGGGGGACGGGGTCGCGCAGTTCGAGCGGTACGCGGTGGCCCTGGGGAAGGCGGACCCGGCGTGCGTACCGGTGCCGTTGCCGGTGCCGCTCGGCGGCCGGTTCGAGCCGGAGGCCGCGCTGGACGGAACCGACGGGCTGCTGGTGTGCGGCGGGCTGACGCCGGCTTACCGGGAAGCCCTCTCGGGGTGCCTGGAGCGGCTGCCGGAGCTGCTGGCGGCGCGTGGTCTGCCGTACGCCGGTTTCTCCGCCGGTGCCGCCGTGGCCGCGCGGCGGGCCGTGGTCGGCGGGTGGCTGGTGGACGGGGTGCCGGTGTGCCCGGCGGAGGCCGGGGAGGACCTGGCGGAGGTCGAGGTACGGGCGGGGCTCGGGCTGGTCCCGTTCGCGGTGGACGTGCACGCGGCCCAGTGGGGCACGCTGCCGCGGCTGGTCGCGGCGGTCGCGCGGGGCGAGGTGCCGTACGGGGTCGCCGTGGACGAGAACACGCTGCTCGCTGTGGACGGCGGCAGGGTGCGGGTGGCCGGGGCGGGCCGGGCCCATGTCGTACGGCCGGCGGGCGACGGCGCCGTCCTGGTGCGGGCGTACGGCGCCGGGGAGGGCTTCGGCCTGTAGCAGTGCGCCCCGAAGGCGCGGGGGGACCGCACGAACAGGGCGCCCGGAAGGCCGTAGCCCAGCAGGCCCGGCAGGACTACGGCCCAGCGGCCGGCAGGACTACGGCCCGGCAGGACCGCAGGTCAGATCGTGGCGGTGTCGATGACGAAGCGGTAGCGGACGTCGCTCGCCAGCACCCGCTCGTACGCTTCGTTGATCTCGGCGGCGCTGATCAGCTCGATCTCGGCGCCGATGCCGTGCCCCGCGCAGAAGTCCAGCATCTCCTGGGTCTCGCGGATGCCGCCGATCATGGAGCCGGCGAGCGTCTTGCGGCCGCCGATCACCGAGAACAGGTTGAGCGCGACGGGCTCCTCGGGTGCGCCCACGTTCACCAGGGCGCCGTCGACCTTCAGCAGCGACAGCAGCGCGCCGAAGTCCATCGGTGCCGAGACGGTCGAGACGATCAGGTCGAAGGTGCCGGCCAGCTCCTCGAAGGTCTTCGGGTCGCTGGTGGCGTGGTAGTGGTCGGCGCCCAGCTTCAGGCCGTCGTCCTTCTTGCGCAGGGACTGGGAGAGGACCGTCACCTCGGCGCCCATGGCGTGGGCGATCTTGACGGCCATGTGGCCGAGGCCGCCGAGGCCGACGACGGCGACCTTCTTGCCGGGGCCCGCGTTCCAGTGGCGCAGCGGGGAGTACGTGGTGATGCCCGCGCACAGCAGCGGCGCGGCGACGTCCAGGGACAGCCCGTCGGGGATGCGGACGACGTAGTTCTCGTCGGCGACGATCTTCTCGGAGTAGCCGCCGTGGGTGGGCTCGCCGTCCTTGCCGACGGCGTTGTAGGTGCCGACCATGCCCTTGAGGCAGTACTGCTCCTCACCGCGCAGGCAGTTCTCGCACTCGCGGCAGGAGTCGACCATGCAGCCGACCCCCACCCGGTCGCCGGCCTGGAACTTCGTCACGCCGGGGCCGACCTCGGCGACGACACCGGCGATCTCGTGGCCGGGGACCATCGGGAAGATCGCCTCGCCCCAGCCCTCCCGGACCTGGTGGATGTCGGAGTGACAGATACCGGCGAACCGGATGTCGATCAGGACGTCGAACTCGCCGACCGCGCGTCGCTCGATGGTCGTCCGCTCCAGCGGGGCCTTCGCGGCGGGCGCGGCGTATGCGGCAACAGTGGTCATGCCGGGGATCTCCTTGCGAGGGGGGTCGCGCCCGGCTCTCTTTGTGCCGGGTACGGCCTCCAGCCTGCACCGCGGCGGCCCGGCCACCCAGACCACGGCTTTGCGTACGACGGCTGTGCGTACCACTGGCGGGGTCAGGCTCATGAGCGTACGACCAGGAATACTGGACGCATGGAGAGCAGCGACGAGCAGCCGGACGCGGCGGTCACCGCCGGGCGGCCCCTGGACCGGCGGGCGGAGCTGAGCGAGTTCCTGCGCAGCCGGCGGGCCCGGCTGAAGCCGGAGGACGTCGGGCTGGCCGGCTTCGGGCGGCAGCGCAGGGTGCCGGGGCTGCGCCGGGAGGAGCTGGCGCAGCTGGCCGGGGTGTCGGTGGCGTACTACACCCGGCTCGAACAGGGCAACGGGCGGAACGTGTCGGCGGAGGTGCTGGCCTCGATCGCGCGGGCGCTGCGGCTGACGGAGGCCGAGCACGCGCACCTCACCCACCTGGCGAAGCCGAAGGCGCACAAGAAGAAGCCGGCGGCGCGGCAGCAGCAGGTGCGGGGGGCGCTGCGGCAACTGCTGGACTCGATCGACGGCGTACCGGCGTACGTGGTGGGCCGGCGGGCGGAGATCCTCGCCTGGAACCGGATGGCGGCGGCCGTCTTCGGGGACTGGGCGCAGTTGCCGCCGGCGGAGCGGAACTGGGCGCGGCTGGTGTTCCTGCACCCGGACTACCGGGAGCTGTTCGTCGACTGGGAGCAGAAGGCGATCGACATCGTGTGCGCGCTGCGGATGGACGCGGGCTGCTATCCGGACGATCCCCGGCTGTCGGCGCTGGTGGGCGAGCTGTCCGTGAAGAGCGAGGAGTTCCGCCGGCTGTGGGCCACGCACGACGTCAAGGAGAAGAGCCACGGCGTCAAGCGGTTGCACCATCCGCTGGTGGGCGATCTGGACCTGAACTTCGAGAGTTTCCGCCTGACGGACGGCTCGGACCAGTCCCTGGTCACCTACCACGCCGAGCCGGGTTCCCCGTCCGCCGAGTCCCTGCGTCTGCTGGCCAGCTGGGGTGCCGACGCGACGCGGGCCGCGACGCGGTGAGGGGCACACCGAAGGATGTCCTCCGGTGTGCCCCTCACCTGGGAGCGCTACGGCCTACTTGCCGAAGTACGCGTTGTGGATCGTGATCTCCGACGTGTTGCCCTTCTTGTCGGTGATCTTGGCGCGGAACGAGATCGCCTTGTTCTTCGCCGGGTTCTTGACGGTGATCTTGCCGCTCTTGACGGTGACCTTCTTGAAGTTCTTGCCGTCGTAGGAGACGTAGACGGCGAGGGACTTCAGGTTGCGGCCCGCGGCCGAGCCCTCGACGGTGACCGGGAAGGTGACCGTCCTGCCGGCCGTGACGCGGCTGTCGAGGCCGGTCGTGGCGCCGAAGTGCAGCGCGGAGGCGGGCAGCTGGGTGAAGTCGGCCGGCTTCTTGGAGCGGAAGGTCCAGGCCGCGTCGATGCGCGTCGAGGCCTCCGCCACCTTCGCGGACCGCTTGACCGAGGTGGTCAGCCTGTACGCCGCGTCACCGGCCGGGACCTTGAAGGTCTTCCCGCCGTACAGCGGGTCGTCGTTGGAGCCGACCTTGGTGCCGTTGCGGTACAGGGTGGTGTTCGCCGAGGTGTACTGCGTGTACCCGGCGTGCTTGCCGGAGTCGGCGAACAGCGGCAGCGAACCGAAGATCTCGTTGCCGTCGCGGAAGAGACCGAAGCCCGTGCCCACGTGCGGGCCGAAGACCGCGGTGTTGACCGTCTTGGTGTAGGTCCGGCCGGCCTTGAAGGTGAACTGGCCGAGGCCGTAGCCGATCTCGTCGACCGGGAAGCCGTCCTGGTCGACGCCGCCGTTCTGCTGGAACTCCAGCTGCCACTGGACGCCGCCGGTGGCGGACAGGTGCAGGGTGCGGGTGCCGGGCAGGCTCTGCGGGATGCTGATGGAGGAACCGCTGGAGCTGCCGGGCAGCCAGCCCACCGCGTCGATCGAGCCCTTCTTGCCCTTGGCCGCGGCGCCGAGCCGGGCCTTCACCGTGGCCAGGTCGCTCGCCTTGTAGTGCTTGGTGTAGCCGGTGGCGAGCTGCTTGACGGCGCCGCCGGAGGTGACGTCGTACTGCTCGGTCGCGCCCTTGCTCCAGTGGCCGTCCCACTGCTGGCGCAGCGAGCCGGCGGGCAGCTGCGGGCCCAGGTGGGCGGTGCGGAAGTTCTTGTAGGTGTCCAGGAACCAGCCGTAGCCGTACTGGTTGTCCCCGAGCATGACGTCGAACTCGGGCGAGGCGAACCGTGGCGTCACGCCCGTGGCCGGGACGGTGATGTCCACCGGCTTGGCCTTGCGCGCGTCGATGGTGATCGTCTGCTTCCTGCCGACGGTCAGCTTCGGCTGCGCGATCCAGTCGATGCCCTTGGTGGCGTTCTGCGGGTCCGCGTAGACGGAGGTGTTGAGGATGTACGTGCCCTTGGGCGCGCGCACCTTCACCGTGCCGGACTTGTCGTACGGGTTGAGCCAGACGCCGCCGGCCAGACCCGCGACGCCGCTGAGGTCGGCGCCGTAGTTCGGGGTCGGCCTGCCGTCACGGCCGATGAACTTCAGGGTGAGGTCGTACGACTCCACCTCGCGCTGCACCGCGGCGGCCGTGCGGACGGTCTGCCCGTCGCCCGTCGCCGTCACGTACGCGGAGTAGGCGCCGTCGACGGTGCCGCCCAGCTTGGTGTCGACGGTGAGGTCGACCGCGGCCGTGCCGTGCGCCGGGACGGTCACCTTCGTCGCGCCGAGCGTGAAGAAGCCCGCCGGGGCCGCCGCGCCCTTGGGGTTGGTGGCGGTGCTGCTCAGGGTGAGCGTGACGTCCTTGTCGCCGAGGTTGCGGTAGGTCAGCTTCTTGGTGGCCGGCTTGTCGTCGGTGTGCGGCCACTGCTGCACGCCGAAGCTCACCGACACCGGGTCGGCGACGATCGACTGTTTGATGGCCTTGTCGACCTGGATGCGGCCGGAACCCTGCTGGAACGGTGTGTACTTGCCGCCCTTGGTGGAGCCGGTCAGGGCGCCCTTCAGCTCGGCGTAGCCCCAGTCGGGGTGCTCCTGCTTGAGGATGGCGGCTGCGCCCGCGACGTGCGGGGTGGCCATCGAGGTGCCGGAGATGGTCAGGTAGCCCTCGGGCTTCTCGCCGACCTCCTGGTCGATGACGCTGCCCTTGGCCGCCGCGGCGGTGATGTCCACGCCGGGCGCGGTGACGTCCGGCTTGATGGCGCCGTCGCCGGTGCGCGGGCCGGTGGAGGAGAAGTCCGCCAGCTTGTCCTTCTTGTCGACGGCGCCGACGGTCAGTGCGGCGTCCGCGCTGCCCGGGGAGCCGATCGACTGGGGGCCGTCGTTGCCCGCGGCGATCGCGAACAGGACGCCCTTCTCGGCGGAGAGCTTGTTGACCTCGGCTTCGAGCGGGTCGACCTCGGGGGTGTCGTAGCCGCCGAGGCTGAGGTTGATGACGGAGGCGCCCTGGGAGGCCGCCCACTCCATGCCGGCGAGGATGCCGGAGTCGTCACCGGAGCCGGAGTCGTCCAGGACCTTGCCGTTGAGGAGCTTGGCGTCCGGGGCCACACCCTTGTACTTGCCGCCCGACTTGGCGCCGGTGCCGGCCACGATGGAGGCGACGTGCGTGCCGTGCCCGAAGTGGTCGGTGGCGTCGGCGGCGGCGGTGAAGTTCCTGGACGCCAGCACCTGGTTCTTCAGGTCGGGGTGGCTGGTGTCCACGCCGGTGTCCAGGACGGCGACCTTGACGCCCTTGCCGGTGTAGCCGGCGGCCCAGGCGGTGGGGGCGCCGATCTGCGGTACGGACCGGTCGAGCGAGGCCTTGCGGACGCCGTCGAGCCAGACGTGCGCGATGCCGGAGGCGGTCCTGTCGCCGTTGGTGACGGCGTCCCACAGCTCGGCGGTGGCCTTGACCGGGGTCTGCACGGCGTCCGCGTTGAGCGCCTTCAGGCTGCGGCGCAGGGTGCCCGCGTCCCGGACGTCGGCCTTGGCGGCGGTGGCGGCGCCGCGGTAGCCGACGATGACCTTCAGGCCGTTCTTCCGGGCCTTGCGGGTGGCGGCCTTGTCGAGCTCGGTGACGTCGAACAGGCGCTGGTCCAGCGTGCCGGAGGCGACCAGGCGGGCCGCGTCGGCCGGGACGACCAGGGTGTGTCCGGCGGCCTTGCGGACCTGGAAGGGTATGTGCTCGCGCCCCTTGGCCCGCTCCAGGCCGACGATACGGCCCTTGGCGTCGAGGGCGACCCGGTCACCGGTGATCAGGGTGACGTGGTGCCGGGCGGTGACGTTCGAGGCGGCGACGGCCGCCGGGACGCCTGCGGGCTTCGCCGACGCGGGGCTGGTCATACCCGCTGCGAGGGCGACCGCTGCGGCCGTTGCCACGGTGGCCGCAGCTGCTCTTTTCACTTGTCTGCGCAAGTTCTCCCCCTGGAGATGGAGTACCGGGCGAATTCCCCGTTCACCCGGCCGGGGGCGGACTCGCATGCATGAGCGTCAACCCCCCGGGTGACGCAGTATGCCGGGGGGTGATCAGACGGCTCAATAGATGAGAGGAAGGTGAGAAAGCGCGTACGGAAACTGTTACGCGGCGGCCGGAACACCGTTACGGAACCGCGAAGTCCCGTGTGCTTCCGCTGGGTTGTGCCCCGTCAGGTCCCCGCGTTCTCCTTCACGGTGATCCTTCCCGTGCGCAGGGTGACCAGGCGCGGGGCCTTCTTCGCCAGCGCGGAGTCGTGGGTGACCATGATGAACGTCAGCCCGTGCTCCTTCCACAGGCGTTCCAGTACGTCCATGATCTCGTCCCGCATGCCCTCGTCCAGGTTGCCGGTCGGCTCGTCGGCCAGCAGCACCTTGGGCTTCTTCACCACGGCCCGGGCGATGGCGACGCGCTGCTGCTGTCCGCCGGACATCTCGCCGGGGAGATGTCCGAGGCGTTCGCCGAGACCGACCGATTCCAGTGCCTCGGCGGCCAGTTCCCGCCGTTCCTTCACCTTGATGCCGAGGGGGACGAGGGCGGTTTCCACGTTCTCCTGGGCGGTGAGGGTGGGGATGAGGTTGAACGACTGGAAGACGAAGCCGATGTTCTCGCTGCGGAGTCGTGTCAGCCGCGCCTCGGTCAGCCCGGCCAGGTCCGTGCCGTCGAGGACGACTTCGCCGGAGGTGGGCCGGTCGAGGGCGCCGAGCATCTGCAGAAGGGTGGATTTGCCGCCGCCGGTGGGGCCCTGGATGACGAGCCTGTCTCCGTCGGCGATGGTGAGGTCGATTCCGTCGAGGGCGTGGACGGTGTCCTTGCCCCGGGTGTAGCGCTTGGTGACGTTCCTCAGTTCGTACATGGTGGCTCCGGGATCTGTTCGGGGTGGGCGCGCGCTCGTGTGCGGCCGCCGGTCCGCGGGGGCTGGGCGCGCGGTTCCCCGCGCCCCTCGGCCGGACCGCCGGCCTTCGCCGGGGAGCCGGGCTACTCCACCCGCCTCAGCGCGTCCGCCGGGCGCAGCCGGGACGCGCGCCAGCCGCCGAACCCGCCCGCGATCAGGCCGCCCGCCACCGCGAGACCCACCGCCAGGACGATCGTCGTCACGCTCACCGGGGCGGTGAGGGCCACCTCCAGGGTCTTCGCCGTCCGGCGGCCGGGGCCGCCCGGGAAGCCACCGCCGCCGGTGCCGGAGCCCGTGCCGCCCCCCAGCCGGGCCTGGAGGCCGGGGCTGATCGCCGTGACGGTGTAGGCGCCCGCCAGGCCGAGGGCGATGCCCAGGACGCCGCCGACCAGGCCGTTGACGACGGCCTCGCCGACCACCTGCCGGGTCACCCGGCCCGACTTCCAGCCCAGTGCCTTCAACGTGCCGAACTCGCGGACCCGGCGGGAGACCGCGGAGGAGGTGAGCAGTCCCGCCACCAGGAACGCGGCCACCAGCACGGCGAGGGACAGCCACTTGCCGACGTTGGCGGCGAGGGAGGAGGCGGTGGACAGGGAGCCGGAGACGGTGTCCGCGAGGTCGGCGGAGGTGGTGACCGTCGTACCCGGGACGTTCTGCTGGATCGTCGACTTGACGCCGTCGATCTTCTGCGAGTCGGCCGCCTTGACGTAGACCGTGGTGACCTTGTCCTTCGCGCCGCCGAGGGTCTGCGCCCGCTTCAGCGGGATGTAGAGGTCGGCCGCCGGGTCACCGCTGTCGGCGGTGGCGATGCCGATCACGCGGAACGTGACGCCCTTGACGGTGACGGTGGAGCCGACCTCGTACTTCTTGCGCTGGGCGTAGGCGGAGTCCGCCACGGCGACCCCGGCGTCGGTCTCCGTCGCCTTGAAGGTACGGCCGCTGGTGATCTTCGAGGAGGTCAGCGGGCCCAGGGACGGCTCGGTGACGTCGGTGCCGTAGACGGAGTAGTTGTTGACGTCGAAGTCGGCGCCGCCGCCCTTTACCTCACCCTGCGGCCGGCCCTCCCCGCCGCGCTGGAACCCGCCGCCCCCGTCCTGCTGCTGGAACCGGCCGCGCGTGAACTGGCCGCTGACCTTGAGGACCTGCAGGCTCAGACCGCCGACCGCGTCGGAGACCCCGGGCTGCGAGCCGACCTTGGCGACCGTGGAGACCGGCAGCGTCTGGAAGCCCTGCACCATGACCCGGTCGCTGCTCTGTTCGGCGTCGTCGTCGCCCTGCGCGTCGAACCGGAAGCGGGGGCGCTGGGTGTCACCGGTGGACGCCGACGCCGCCTTGGTGACCGTCATGTCGGTCCCCAGCCCGTACAGCGACTGCAGGACCTTGTCCTGGGCCTTCCCCATGCCGTTGGACACGGAGTCGACCACGATGACCAGCGCGATGCCCAGGGCGAGCCCGGAGGCGACGACGAGGGCCGCCTTTCTGCGGCGGCGCAGTTCGCGCCTCAGGTAGGTGAAGAACATGGCCGCAAGCTAGGGACGGACCGTGATGACACCATAAGGCCGGCATAAGAGCGGCATGAGAAGGCTGCGGCCGGGCCCGTACACACCGGTGCCGCCCCTGGGGGCGGCACCGGAGAGCTGTGGTCGACGCTGCGTCAGACGGCCGAGCCGGCCTTCCACTGCGCCCAGTCCATGTTCCAGCCGTTGAGGCCGTTGTCCGGGGAGACGGTCTTGTCGCCGGTGTTCTGCACGACGACGACGTCACCGATCAGGGAGTGGTTGTACAGCCAGGCCGCCGGCGTGCTGGAGTCGTTCGCGCCCTTCTTGTCCTGCAGGCCCACGCAGCCGTGGCTGGTGTTGACGTTGCCGAACACCGAGGGAGCGCCCCAGTAGTTGCCGTGGATGAAGGTGCCGGAGGTGGTCAGGCGCATGGCGTGCGGCACGTCCTTGATGTCGTACTCGCCCTTGCCGTCGTCGTCGGTGAAGCCGACCGTCGCGCCGTTCATCCGGGTCTCCTTGAACTTCTCGGAGATCACCATCCGGCCTTCGTACGTCTTGTTGTCGGGCGAGCCGGCGGAGATGGGGATGGTCTTGACGACCTTGCCGTCCTGCGTGATCCTCATCTGCTTGGTCTTCGCGTCGACGTAGGAGACCTGGTTGCGGCCGATGTGGAAGGTGACCGTCTTCTGCTGGACGCCGTAGACGCCGCTGGCGCCCTGGACGCCGTCGAGCGCGAGCTTCAGGGTGACGGTGGAACCCTCCTTCCAGTACTCCTCCGGGCGGCAGTCCATGCGGTTGGCGTTGAACCAGTGGCAGGCGACCTCCTGGCCGCTGCTGGAGCTGACCGTGATGCCCTTCTGCACGGCGGCCTTGTTGGTGATCGCCTTGTCGAAGTTGATCGACACGGGCATGCCGACGCCGACCGTGGAGCCGTTGTCGGGGGTGAAGCTGCCGATGAAGCTGTTGGCCGGGGAGACCGTGGTGAAGGAGGCGTTCTCGTGGGCTATCCGGCCTTCGGAGTCCTTGGCCTCCGCGGCGAGCTTGTAGGTGGTGGAGCGCTCCAGCTGGACGCTGGGCTTCCAGCTCTTCTTGTCGGCGGACAGCTGGCCGGCGACGGTCTTGCCGTCCTGGGTCGTCATCGTGACGCCGGTGAGGGTGCCCTTGCGCACGGTGACGGCGGCGGAGTTGTTGATCGAGGCGTTGTCGGAGCCGTCCTTGGGCGTGATCGTGATCTGCGCCTCGGACGACTTCTTGGCCGCCGCCTCGTCGACCTTGGCCTGCGAGGTGTCGCCGCTGCCGCTGCCGGAGGCGTCGTCGCCGCCGGAACACGCCGTGAGCACCAGCACACCGCCGAGCAGAGCGGACGCGGCCGCCAGGCCCCTGCGCCGCATACTGTCCGTCATCACAAGCTTCTCCATCATTGCAGTCGCGATAAGCCCGAGAGTCCCCGTCAAGAACCTTGAACGCTACGGCCACCCCTCCCCGTTCCACAGACCGCGGGTCTGTGGGGCATCCCACGTCCGCGGAACGCGGTCGCGGGCGGTACGGGTTCGGGTTCCGGTCCGTGCGCCCCCCGGGACGACAAAACCCCGGACGGCGGTTGCCGTCCGGGGTCATGGGTGCCCCGCGACGCTCAGCCGATGCCGTCCTCTTCCTCGTCGTCCGCCGCCCCATCATCCTCGTCCAGGTCCCAGTCGGGCGAATCGGGGTCGAAGTCGATCCGCTCGCTGGACCAGGAGGCCTGCTGGAGCTCCACCCCGGGCACCGCGTTGACCAGGTCGAACGGGTCCACGAGATAGGCCAGGGCCTCCGCGGTGTCCTCCGTCACAGCGCTCTCGGCATGGGTCCGCTCCGCCTCGGGCAGCTCGGGGTCCTCGGCGACCCGGCGCAGGGCGGCCTTGGTCACCTCGTCGTCGTCCTGCACTTCCAGCACCAGCTCCACGCGAAGCCGTACAAACCGTGATGTGTCTTCTGCACTCATGGCGGGAGCGTACGACCGAAACCTCCCGTGACTTTCCTGTGACCCGCGCCTTTCACTAACATCGCCCCACACGGCCAATTCGCCAGCGTCACAAGGGGATCGATATTCCGTGTCATCCGCTCGCCGCCCGCTGCTGACCGCCACCGCCGCGGGCACCCTGCTCTGCGCGCTGTGGTTCGTCCCGTCCGCGAACGCCTCGCAGGACACCCCGGCGAGAGAGACGGCGACCAGCTCCGTCTCGACCCAGGTCACCCACGTGACGCAGGCCAGAGCGGTGACGGCCGCGACCACCGAGACGACCGCGGACGAGGTGGCGCAGGAGACCGAGCTGGCCGACACGGGGGCCTTCGACACCACCCCGTACGTCGTCGGCGGCAGCCTCTTCCTCGCCGTGGGCGCCGGATTCGTGGTGTATTCGGTACGTCGGGAACGCCTGGGTTTTTAATCTGTCTTGACGAATGCTTGACAGGGCACACATAGTTCGCGCATGAACAGATCATCGGGCGTGCGGCTGTGCGCCACCGCAGCTGTGAGCGCGCTGTCGCTCGCCCTCGTCACCGGGTGCGGCAACGGAGACTCGAAGGACGCCGGCGCCACCTCGGGCAAGGACGCGGCGAAGCCCGCCGCGAAGACGCTGAGCGCCGCGGAGTTGAAGAAGCGGATCATCACCCAGGGCGACGTGCCCGGGCAGAAGGTCGGCGAGGTCGAGGGCGGCGTCCCCGACGCGAGCAAGGTCAAGGCCGACGACGCCCAGTGCGACCCGGTGCTGCGTGCCTTCACCGCCATCGCGCCCGGCTCGCCGGCGGCCCACACCAGCAAGATGGCCACCGAGGACAAGAAGGCCCCCAAGCCCGACGCCACCTCGCTGGAGGACGGCAAGTTCGAGGACGCGGTCAACGAGTCCATGAACCTCGACGTCACCGTGGTCACCCTGGCCTCGTACGACGGTGACGGCGCCGAGCAGGGCCTGAAGTCGGTCTCCGACGCGGTCAAGGCCTGCGCGGGCGGCTTCTCCGGCCAGCAGGACGGCGAGAAGAGCAAGTTCACCAAGGTCTCCGAGGAGAAGTCCTCCGGCACCGGTGACGCGTCGGTCGCCTTCACCACCGTCAACGACGCGGGCAAGGACGGCTCCCTGCCGCTGCACGCCGAGGTCGTGCGGCACGGGAACACCCTCGCCGTGTACACGACGATCAACATCGGCGCGATGATGAGCAAGAAGGCCTACACGGTCTCCGCTCCGGTCGTGAAGGCGCAGGCCGCCAAGCTGAAGTGACGTCAGCCGACGTGACGTTCCCTCCGTGGACGTCGAGGGGCCCCGGCGACTGCCGGGGCCCCTGCGCGTCTCACCGGAGGTTCACTGGAGGGGGCCGGTGACCTTCTCGACGGCCGCCACGAGGTCACCGCCGCGCACGAACGCGTCGGCGGCCGCCAGGTCGGGGGCCAGGAACCGGTCGGGGCCCGGGCCCTGGACGCCCGCGGCCCGTACGGCCTCGATGACCGCCTGGCTGGCGGGCGCCGGGGTGAGGCCCTCGCGCAGTTCGATCGCACGGGTGGCCGCGTACAGCTCGATGGCGACGATCCGGGTGAGGTTGTCGACGGCGGTGCGCAGCTTGCGCGCGGCCGACCAGCCCATGGAGACGTGGTCCTCCTGCATGGCGGAGGACGGGATGGAGTCGGCGGAGGCCGGTACGGCGAGCCGCTTCATCTCGCTGACCAGCGCGGCCTGCGTGTACTGGGCGATCATCAGACCGGAGTCCACACCCGCGTCGTCGGCGAGGAAGGGCGGGAGCCCGTGGCTGCGGTTCTTGTCCAGCAGCCGGTCGGTGCGGCGCTCGGCGATGGAGCCGAGGTCGGCGGCGGCGATGGCGAGGAAGTCCAGGACGTAGGCCACGGGCGCGCCGTGGAAGTTGCCGTTGGACTCGACCCTGCCGTCGGGCAGCACGACGGGGTTGTCGACGGCGGAGGCCAACTCCCGCTCGGCGACCAGGCGGGCGTGCGCGAGGGTGTCGCGGCCGGCGCCGGCGACCTGCGGGGCGCAGCGCACGGAGTAGGCGTCCTGGACGCGGGGCGCGTCGTCCTGGTGGTGCCCGGTGAGCTGCGAACCCTCCAGCACGGCCAGCATGTTGGCGGCGGAGGCGCCCTGGCCCGGGTGGGGCCGGATGGCGTGCAGCTCGGGTGCGAGGACCTTGTCCGTGCCGAGCAGCGCCTCCAGGGTGAGGGCGGCGGTGACGTCGGCGGACTTGTACAGCATGTCCAGGTCGGCGAGGGCCATCACCAGCATGCCGAGCATGCCGTCGGTGCCGTTGAGGAGGGCGAGCCCCTCCTTCTCGCGCAGCTCGACGGGGGCGATCCCGTGCTCGGCGAGCAGCTCGCCGGCGGGCCGGACCACACCGTCGGGGCCCTCGGCGTCCCCCTCGCCCATGAGGGTGAGGGCGCAGTGGGAGAGCGGGGCCAGGTCGCCGGAGCAGCCGAGGGAGCCGTACTCGTGCACCACCGGGGTGATCCCGGCGTTCAGCACGTCGGCCATGGTCTGCGCGACCTCCGGCCGCACACCGGTGTGCCCGGAGCAGACGGTCTTCAGCCGCAGGAACATCAGGGCCCGGACGACCTCGCGCTCCACGCGCGGGCCCATGCCGGCGGCGTGCGAGCGGACGATGTTGCGCTGCAGCTGGGCGCGGAGTTCCTGGCTGATGTGCCGGGTCGCCAGGGCGCCGAAGCCGGTGGAGACGCCGTAGACCGGGTCCGGCTTGGCCGCCAGCGCGTCCACGATCTCCCGGGCCGCCGCGAGGGCCGCCACCGCCTCCGCCGACAGTTCGATGCGGGCACCGCCGCGCGCCACGGCGAGAACGTCGGACGCCGTGACACCGGACGTCCCCACCACCACAGTGTGCATATCCATATTCAGGAGCGTACGCATTGAATGCGGTGATGTCACTACTGGGGACCGGGGGTGACCCTTACCGTACGGTGTGGGCTTCGCCTCACGGCCGGCGCCCGCGGAACCGCCGCCGCTCGGCCCGCGAGGGCGGCGGCTCGTCGGCCAGCCGTACGACCGGATCGTCCGGCCCCTCCCGGCCGGCCACCACCGGACGGTGCAGGCGCATCGCCTTCGCCCGGTACTGGGCGGCGTCCGCCAGCCGGAACAGCCGGCGGGCGTCCCGCACCTCGCCGATCGGATCCTCGGTCGAGGCGACCCCACACGCGACGCCCTCCCCCAGCTCCAGCTCCCCGGCCCGCCGGCACAGCTCGTCCGCGGCCTTCACCACGTCGTCGGCGGGCGGCCCGACCGCGAGCAGACAGAACTCGTCCCCGCCGAGCCGGGCGGCCAGCGCGCCCGGCACCATCGCGCCGCACAGCGACAGCACCGAGCCGAAGCGTTCGAGGAGGCGGTCCCCGACGGCGTGCCCGTGGGTGTCGTTGACCCGCTTCAGCCCGTTCAGATCGCACACGACGAGGCTGACGGCCACGCCCTCGGCGCGGTGCCGCTCCACCGCCTCGCCCAGGCGCACGTCCACGGCCCGGCGGTTGGCGAGTCCGGTCAGGGCGTCGGTGTACGCGAGCCGGCGGGCCTCCTCCAGCCGCTCTGTCTGCGCGATGCCCGCGGCGACGACGGCGGCGAGCACGGTGGCGAAGTCGGCGTCGGCCCGCGCGAAGAGCGGCTCGCCGACCGCCCGCGCCACATACAGCTCGCCCCAGGCCCGGCCGTGCAGGACGACGGGGGCGACGACGCAGCAGCCGCGGCCCCGGCGGCGCAGGGCGGCGACGCGCTGGTGGAAGTAGCCGGGGGTGCCCTTCGCCGTACCCTCGGCCGTCTCCACCCAGGCGTTGGGCCCACCGCCGCCGGCCCACCGTTCGTGCAGGAACTCGGTGATCTCCGGAAACTGGTGCACCGGGTAGGTCTCCGACTCGGGGAACTCCGCCTCGTCCGACGCGCGGTCCCCGACGTTGACCAGGACACGCAGCCGGCCCAGCTCCCGCTCCCACACCGACAGCGCGGCGAAGCTGCCGTCCAGCGCGCGGCAGGCGCCTCGGGCGGCGGCCTGCCAGCACTCCCGCGGGGTGTGCGCCGCCGCCATGCCCTGGGCCAGCGACACGACTGCGGCTAGCCGCTTGTCCTCAGCCATTACTCCAGATTAGGGAGGAATGGGGGTGTTCGGGCTGTTGGTACGGCGATCAGGTGGAATGCGCGGTGCCGGCTCAACGGGTACGGGCGCCGGCTCGGGCGTCCGGATTCCGGCTCGGGGAGGACTGGTGCCGGCTCGGGGAGGACTGGTGCCGACGTGGGCGTACGGGCGCCGGCCCGGGGAGGGGCCCGGTGCCGACGTGGGCGTACGGGCGCCGGCCCGGGGAGGGGCCCGGTGCCGACTCCCCGCGCCTGTCGCGGGGCGCTGTCGGCGCCGCGAACCGCCCGGCCCCGGCGCAGGCGGCGACGCCCTACTCCCCGGGCCACTCCGGCTTGCGCTTCTCGTTGAACGCGGCCACGCCCTCCGCCCGGTCCCCCGAGAACGCCACCGAGCGCCACGCCGCGTCCTCGACCTCGAGGCCGGCCCGCAGGTCCAGCCCGTGCCCCAGCCGCAGGGCCCGCTTGGCGGCGCGCAGCCCCACGGGCGAGTTCGCGGCGATCCGCTCGCCGAGCGCCAGCGCCTCCTCGCGGTCACGGCCGGTCTCCACCACCCGGTCCACCAGGCCCAGCTCCGCCGCCTCCGCGGCCTCCACCCGCCGCGCCGAGAAGATCAGCTCGGCCGCGCGCGCCGCACCGACCCGCCGGGGCAGCAGCTGGGTGCCGCCGCCGCCCGGGATGACGCCCACGGAGACCTCGGGCAGCCCCACCACGGCCGTACCGTCGGCCACGATCAGGTCGCAGGACAGCGCCAGCTCGAACCCGCCGCCCAGCGCGAAGCCGTGCACGGCCGCGATCGTCGGCATCGGCAGCTCCAGCACCCCGGTGTACGCGGCCCGCGCCACCGGCCGCTGCCGCACCAGGTCGGCGTCGGTGAAGGAGTTCCGCTCCTTCAGGTCCGCGCCCACACAGAACGCCCGCTCGTGCGACGAGGTCAGGACGACCACCCGGGCGTCCCGGTCGGCGGCCAGCGCGGAACACGCGCCCGCGAGGGAGCGGGCCATCTCCGTGGAGACGGCGTTCATCGCCTTGGGCCGGTCCAGCACCAGCTCCGCGACGAACCCGTGCCGCCGCACCAGCACGAACTCCCCGAACCGCTCCTCGCTCATGACACCCCTCCGGTTAACGCGGGTTAACTGACCGTTCGGCCCGATCATCGCAGCCGCGCCCCGTTCCGTGAAGTCCGGAGGTCCACCCCCGTTCGCCCGTTCGAGTGACATCCCGGCCGTCTCCCCGCACATCGCCCACAGGAGCGCATAGCGTGCGCTCCGCCGCGCGCCCCCGGCGCGCGACGGGGAGGGGAACCCATGCCACCGATACCTGCACAGTCCGGCGCGGAGCAGGACCACGCGCCGGAGCGCACACCGGGAGTACGGCGCGGACGGCACCGCAAGCCCCGTCCCCGCAAGGTGCTGCTCGCGGCCGGCGGCCTGGCCCTGGCCGCCGGGGTGCTCAGTCTGGTCCGGGTCACCCCGGAGCCGGGGGTCGGCGGGCCCGGCACCGCGGAGGCCGAGTCCCGCATCGATGCGGGCGGCACGGCCCCGGACCGCTCCGCGAACACCTCGGCCACCCTCGCCGCCGCCCCCACCGCGCTGCCCTCGGCGACCTCGGTCACGGGCGGCCGGAGCCTCGCGCCGGCACCGACCGGATCCCCGGCTCCCACGGCACCGCGCACGGCCACGCCCGGCCACACCTCCGTGCCGACGGCCGCCCCGACCGCCGTACCCACCGAGGCCCGGGACCCCCGCAGCACAGCGCGCCCCACGCCCACGGCGTCCGCCCCGCGCCCCGCCCCCACGCCGACCCGGACCCCCACCCCGAGCCGCACCACCACCGAGCCGGAGCCCGGCGGGGTGTGCGTCCCGGTGATCGGCCTGTGCGTGGACGTGCTCGACGGCGACTAGGACGGACCGTCCGCGACCGTCGACTGGTACCGGCCGCCGGAACCGGCATCCGAGTCCGACCGTCCGGACCCGGCGTCTACGACTGGCCGTCGCGGCGCGCGAGGAGCCACGGCTCGACCACGCCGAGCCCACGCACCGGGCGCTGCCACATCGGCTGGAGCGCGAAGCGGTACACCGGCGGGTCCTCGCCCTCCTTCTCGGCGGCCGCGGCGGCCTCCGCCGCCTCCGCCTCCGAGGCGGGCGCCTCGCCGGTGCGGATCAGCTCCTCGGCGAAGGCGCTGTCCACGAGGACGGCGTCGCGCGGGGCTATCGAGGTCAGCCGGGAGGCCAGGTTCACCGTCGTACCGAACACATCGCCCATGCGGGTGGTCACCGTGCCGAACGCCATGCCGACCCGCAGCTCGGGCATCGTCTCGTCGTTCGCGAGCGTCTCCACCAGCCGCAGCGCGATGTCCGCGGCCGTGCCCGCGTCGTCCGCGGCGTACAGCACCTCGTCGCCGAGGGTCTTGATGAGCCGGCCGCCGCGCGCGGCCACCAGGTCGGCCGCGGTCGTCTCGAACGCCTCGACCAGCTCGCCCAGCTCCTCCTCCTCCATACGGCGGGTGAGCCGGGTGAAGCCGACGAGGTCGGCGAAGCCGACGGCGAGCCGCCGGTCGACCATCTCCTCGTCGTCCCCGGTCTGCACGACCCGTCCGGCGGAGGCCGCGAGCTGCCGGCGCCAGACGTAGACGAGGAACTCCTCCAGCTCGGGCAGGAGCAGTTCGACGATCGGGTACGTCACCTCGGTGCGGGTCATGCCCGGTTCCGGCGGCTCGGTCAGCCCCTCCAGGAAGGAATCGATCTGCCACTCCGCCAAACGGGCGGTGGTCTGCCCGGTGGACCGGGCCACCTGCACCGCCATGGCCTCGCTGAGCAGCCCCGCCTCCACCAGACCGGCGAGACGGCGCAGCGCCAGCACGTCGGCCTCGGTGAGGGCCTTCGCCTGCCCGATGTCCGCGAAGCCCATGGCCCGCCAGAACCGGGACGCCAGCTCCATGGAGACACCGGCACTGCGGGCTGCCTGGAACGGGGTGTAACGGCGCTCGGCGCCCAGGATGAGCTGTTCGAGCCGCAGGGCCAGCGGGTCCTCGCCGGTGTCGGGGGCGTGGGGGTCCACCCGGCCGTCCCCGCCAGCGCCGGAGCCCGTGTCGTCGACGGTCACGCCTGCTGCCCTTCCGATCTGCCGCGGTCAGGTTTCGACCGGCCTCAACTCTACGGCAGGTGTGCGCCAGCTCACTCCGTCGGGTTCGGCCGACGGGTCGCTCCCCCGCACCGGGCACACGGACCGACACCGGTACCGCCCACGCCGGGGCCGGCACCCCCGGCCCCCGCATCGAGGCAGGTCCGGGCTCTGCGAGCGGTCCCGGGCCACCGGCCCCCTTCGTCGGGCGGGGGCCCAGTTCCCCGCGCCCTTCGGCCGATCCCCGGGCGGATCCGGGGCGGTGCCGCGGTCGCGCACGGCGGGAAGAGGACGTGCCGGGGGTGCCCGCCCACAGCGGTCGGCGCGTCGACGCCGGGCCCTGGACAGCCGACCGATTCCGCGCCGTTCCGACGCCGGACACGCCGTTTCCGACGACGGACACCCCTCGGCGCGGCCCCGGCCCCCACTCCGCCGCAGGAGGCGCTACAGGCACCCCCACCCCGCCGCGGACGCGCCGGCGGCACCTACACCGCACACGCACCGTAGCCACCCCGCAGACCCTCACGCCCGCCGCACAACGCCGCAGCCACCCGGCCACACCCGCGCACCACACACACCGCAGCCACCCCGCACGACCCTCACGCCCGCCCCCCGCACACCGCAGTCACCAGCCCCCTCACGCCGGCCGCAGATGGACGATGTCCCCCGCCCCCACCGGCTCCTGCACACCCTCCTCCGTGGCGATCACCAAGCGCCCGTCCCCGTCCAGCGCCACGGCCTCCCCCACCAGCGCCCGGTCGCCGGGCAGCTCCGCCCGCACCACGCGCCCGAGCGTCGCGCAGCCCGCCGTGTACGTCTCCTGGAGCCCGCTCGCCGAGGGGTCGCCGCCCGCCGCGCGCCAGCGCCCGTACCAGTCCTCCAGCGACCGCAGCACGGCCCGCAGCAGCGGATCCCGGTCCGTCCCCCGCGCCCCGGCCAGCGCCAGCGACCCCGCCTGCGGGACGGGAAGCTCCTCCTCCCGGAGGCTGACGTTGATGCCCACGCCGATGACAACCCCGTCGTCCCCGGCCCGCTCGGCGAGGATGCCCCCGGCCTTGCGCTCCTGGCCGCCCACGGTCACCAGCAGGTCGTTCGGCCACTTGAGCGCGGTGTCGATCCCCGCCGCCCGCGCCAGCCCGGTCGCCACCGCCACACCGGTCAGCAGCGGCAGCCAGCCCCAGCGGGCCACCGGCACCTCGGCGGGCTTCAGCAGCACGGAGAAGAAGAGCCCCGAACGCGGCGGCGCCGTCCAGCGGCGGTCCAGGCGGCCCCGGCCAGCCGTCTGCTCCTCCGCTACCAGCACCGCGCCCTCACCCGCCTTCCCGGCGTCGGCCAGCGCGGCGAGGTCGGAGTTGGTGGACCCGGTCCGCTGCACGACCTGGACGTCGCGGTACAGACCCTCCTCCCGGACCAGCCCGCGCCGCAGCGCCACGGCGTTCAGGGGCGGACGGTCCAGGTCGGACCAGCGGCTGTCGTCTGATGGATTCTGCGGCGTCATGCAAGCCACCCTAGGTGTGGTAAACGACGCACTGCTGATCCGCAGGCCCGCCACTACTCTACGGATGAGTAACCGTCCCCCCTTTTGAGCAGGCAGGGAGCCGCATCCCGATGTCCGAGCCGGAAGAGCGTCACGAGATCCACGAGATCGACATCCACACGACCGCGGGAAAGCTCGCGGATCTCCAGCGCCGCATCCACGAGGCGACGCACGCCGGCTCGGAGCGCGCCGTCGAGAAGCAGCACGCCAAGGGCAAGCTGACGGCCCGTGAGCGCATCGAACTCCTCCTCGACGAGGGGTCGTTCGTCGAGCTGGACGAGTTCGCCCGGCACCGGTCCACCCACTTCGGTCTCGACAGGAACCGCCCGTACGGGGACGGCGTCGTGACCGGCTACGGCACCGTCGACGGCCGCCCGGTCGCCGTGTTCTCCCAGGACTTCACCGTCTTCGGCGGCGCCCTCGGCGAGGTCTACGGCCAGAAGATCGTCAAGGTGATGGACTTCGCGCTGAAGACCGGCTGCCCGGTCATCGGCATCAACGACTCCGGCGGTGCCCGCATCCAGGAGGGCGTGGCCTCGCTCGGCGCCTACGGCGAGATCTTCCGCCGCAACACCCACGCCTCCGGTGTGATCCCGCAGATCAGTCTGGTCGTCGGCCCCTGCGCGGGCGGCGCGGTCTACTCCCCGGCCATCACCGACTTCACGGTCATGGTGGACCAGACCTCGCACATGTTCATCACCGGACCGGACGTCATCAAGACCGTCACCGGCGAGGACGTCGGCTTCGAGGAGCTCGGCGGCGCCCGCACCCACAACTCCACCTCCGGCGTGGCGCACCACATGGCCGGCGACGAGAAGGACGCCATCGAGTACGTCAAGCAACTGCTGTCGTACCTGCCGTCCAACAACCTCTCCGAGCCCCCGGTCTTCCCGGAGGAGGCGGACCTCGCCGTCAGCGACGAGGACCGCGAGCTGGACACGCTCGTCCCGGACAGCGCGAACCAGCCGTACGACATCCGCACGGTGGTCGAGCACGTCCTGGACGACGCGGAGTTCTTCGAGACGCAGGCGCTGTTCGCGCCGAACATCGTCACCGGTTTCGGCCGGGTCGAGGGCCACCCGGTCGGTGTCGTCGCCAACCAGCCGATGCAGTTCGCCGGCTGCCTCGACATCACGGCGAGCGAGAAGGCCGCCCGTTTCGTGCGGACCTGCGACGCCTTCAACGTCCCGGTGCTGACCTTCGTGGACGTGCCGGGCTTCCTGCCCGGCGTCGGCCAGGAGCACGACGGCATCATCCGCCGCGGCGCCAAGCTGATCTACGCCTACGCCGAGGCCACCGTCCCGCTGATCACCGTCATCACCCGCAAGGCCTTCGGCGGCGCCTACGACGTCATGGGCTCCAAGCACCTGGGCGCCGACCTCAACCTCGCCTGGCCCACCGCCCAGATCGCCGTGATGGGCGCCCAGGGCGCGGTCAACATCCTGCACCGCCGCACCCTCGCGGAGGCGGAGGCGAACGGGGAGGACCTGGAGGCGGTCCGGGCGCGCCTGATCCAGGAGTACGAGGACACCCTCCTCAACCCCTATGTCGCGGCCGAGCGCGGCTACATCGACGCGGTGATCATGCCGTCCGACACCCGCGCGCACATCGTCCGCGGCCTGCGTCAGCTGCGCACCAAGCGGGAATCCCTGCCTCCGAAGAAGCACGGCAACATCCCCCTCTAGGTCCCTCGCCAAGCCCTGCCGACCCCGGGAGCGGTCATGAACATCAAGGTCGTACGAGGCAACCCGACTCCGGAGGAGCTGGCCGCCGCCCTGGCGGTGGTCCGCGCCCGCGCCGCGGCGGCAGCGGCGACGCCGTCCGGCGCGGAGCCCCCGAAGGACGCGTGGTCCGACCCGTCGAGGATCGCGACGCACCGCGTGCCCCGGCCCGGCCCGACGTCCTGGACCCGCACCTACTGGCCGAGCTGAGGGGCCGCGGCGCCGGGCGCCAATTGAGTACCGGTACTCAGGCGCCCGGCCCCCACGAGGCCGCACGCTGGACGGATGCTGTGGTCAGACCCGGAGGACGAGCCGCCGAAGGACCTGCGCGACGCGCAGGACATGCTTCGGCGGCTCGGCTTCCTCATGGCCCTGGCCATGGTCCTGATCATGATCGTGATCGGCCTGAGGTGAACCCGGTCCGAGGTGAGCCGGTTCGGGTGCGCCGTCCGAGGTGAGCCGGACGGCGCACCCTGACTAACCTGACCGCATGACTGCCACACCGCGCAGGCGACTCGTGCTCGCCTCCCAGTCCCCCGCCCGGCTGGCCCTGCTCCGGCAGGCCGGTCTCGCCCCCGAGGTGATCGTGAGCGGTGTCGACGAGGACGCCGTCACCGCCCCCACCCCGGCGGAGCTCGCCCTCGCCCTGGCCGAGGCCAAGGCGAGCGTCGTGGCGGCGAAGCCGGAGGTGCAGGGCGCCCTGGTGATCGGCTGCGACTCGGTGCTGGAGCTGGACGGGCAGGCGCTCGGCAAGCCGGCCGACGCCGAGGAGGCCACCGCCCGCTGGAAGAGCATGCGCGGGCGGGCCGGTGTCCTCCAGACGGGTCACTGCGTGTGGGACACGGAGGCGAAGCGGTACGTGTCGGCGACCGCCTCCACCGTCGTCCGGTTCGGCGAGCCCAGCGACGAGGAGATCGCCGCCTACGTGGCCTCCGGTGAGCCGCTGCACGTCGCCGGCGCGTTCACCCTGGACGGCCGTTCGGCGCCGTTCATCGAGGGCATCGACGGCGACCACGGCAACGTGATCGGCATCAGCCTGCCCCTGATCCGCAAGCTCCTCGCGGAACTGGGTGTCGGCATCACGGAGTTGTGGGCGCCGGAGCGGTGATCCGGGCGGGGACGGTGTCCTGCGGCTCCTCGTCCCCGTCCT
Organism: Streptomyces sp. NPDC107654; assembly: GCF_055639035.1. Lineage (NCBI taxonomy): Bacteria > Bacillati > Actinomycetota > Actinomycetes > Kitasatosporales > Streptomycetaceae > Streptomyces > Streptomyces sp. NPDC107654. The sequence continues at coordinate 215,313 of NZ_JBVKBI010000004.1, read as the reverse complement.
GCGGCTCGTCCCCACGGCGCGCCGGCGCACCCGCGCCGGCGGGCGCCGCGCCCGGCTCGGCGCCCGGCTCGGGCTTCGCCGCCGGGTCGCCGCCCTGCCCCGGCACACCGCCGCCGGGTGTCCCGCCGTCCACGCCACCCACACGGTCGTACGTCACCAGGAGCAGCACGATCAGCGCGAGGACGACCATCATGAACAGGAACGCCGTCCAGCCGGCCGGGCCCCAGACGAAGGCGCCGAGGAGGCCGTGCACGACGGCCGCGCTGATCAGCAGGACACGGCCGAGGCCGGCCGGGGCGCGGTCGCGTACCGCCACGAGCACGGCCACCAGCGCGCACGCCACGAAGTAGAGGCCGAAGACCAGTCCAGCAATCTTCGAGGTCCTCGACATAACGTCGGGGTCGAGGCCGGCCAGGGACATGCCCTGCCGGTCCACCACCATCCCGAGGAACCAGTTCAGCGCGGCGATGAAGACGGCCTCCCCGAGGAGGACGACCGCCACGACCCATGCCACCGGTCTACGCACCACCGGCCCCACCCACTCTCACACCGACAGCCTGTTACCCCAGGTACGTTCGGGACAGCGCGAACGCTACTAACGGGTAAACCGGGGGACAAGGGTTCGGGCGCCGGCAAAGAATCATTGGGCCATTCGTAGGGACTCGACAAAGAAACAGAGTGGGCCGCAGCACGCACTCACAGAGACCTTGGCCACATGGCAGGGCTAGGGTTTTCCGAAGGAGTCCTGCGTACCGTGGTGCGACATGGGCTTTGGCGGGTCGAGCGAGCCTCGTATCACGCTCCGTGTGGGCAAGCTCACCACTGGGGACGGGTCGAAGTGCCGTGTCGGCAGTCCCTAAACTCGGCTTGTTTCAAGGAGGGAGCCTCAATCGTGCGCAAGGTGCTCATCGCCAACCGTGGCGAAATCGCTGTCCGCGTGGCCCGGGCCTGCCGGGACGCCGGGATCGCGAGCGTGGCCGTCTACGCCGACCCGGACCGGGACGCTCTGCATGTCCGCGCCGCGGATGAGGCGTTCGCCCTGGGCGGTGACACCCCGGCGACCAGTTACCTGGTCATCGACAAGATCCTCAACGCCGCGCGCGAGTCCGGCGCGGACGCTGTCCATCCGGGGTACGGCTTCCTCTCGGAGAACGCCGAATTCGCCCAGGCGGTGCTGGACGCGGGCCTGATCTGGATCGGCCCGCCCCCGCAGGCCATCCGCGACCTGGGCGACAAGGTCGCCGCCCGGCACATCGCCCAGCGCGCCGGCGCCCCCCTGGTCGCCGGCACCCCCGACCCCGTCTCCGGCGCCGACGAGGTCGTGGCCTTCGCCCGGGAGCACGGCCTGCCGATCGCGATCAAGGCCGCCTTCGGCGGCGGCGGACGCGGTCTGAAGGTCGCCCGGACGCTGGAGGAGGTCCCGGAGCTGTACGAGTCGGCGGTGCGTGAGGCGGTGGCCGCCTTCGGCCGCGGCGAGTGCTTCGTCGAGCGCTACCTGGACCGCCCCCGGCACGTGGAGACCCAGTGCCTGGCCGACAAGCACGGCAACGTGGTCGTCGTCTCCACCCGTGACTGCTCCCTGCAGCGCCGCCACCAGAAGCTGGTGGAGGAGGCTCCGGCGCCGTTCCTGTCCGAGGAGCAGGTCGCCGAGCTGTACCGGGCCTCGAAGGCGATCCTGAAGGAGGCCGGCTACGAGGGCGCCGGCACCTGCGAGTTCCTCGTCGGCCAGGACGGCACGATCTCCTTCCTGGAGGTCAACACCCGCCTGCAGGTCGAGCACCCGGTGACCGAGGAGGTCGCCGGCATCGACCTGGTCCGCGAGATGTTCCGCATCGCCGACGGCGAGGAGCTGGGGTACGGCGACCCGGTGCTGCGCGGTCACTCGTTCGAGTTCCGGATCAACGGCGAGGACCCGGGCCGCAACTTCCTCCCGGCCCCCGGCACGGTCACCCGGTTCGACCCGCCGTCCGGTCCCGGCGTCCGTCTGGACGCGGGCGTGGAGTCCGGCTCGGTCATCGGCCCGGCGTGGGACTCCCTGCTGGCCAAGCTGATCGTGACGGGCCGGACCCGCAAGGAGGCCCTGGAGCGGGCCGCCCGCGCGCTGGACGAGTTCCAGGTCGAGGGCATGGCGACGGCGATCCCCTTCCACCGCGTGGTGGTGCGGGACGCGGCGTTCGCTCCGGAGCTGACCGGCTCCGCCGACCCCTTCAAGGTCCACACCCGCTGGATCGAGACGGAGTTCGTCAACGAGATCAAGCCGTTCGCCGCACCGGCCGACGCCGAGGCGGAGGAGGAGCTGGGCCGCGAGACGGTCGTCGTCGAGGTCGGCGGCAAGCGCCTGGAGGTCTCGCTGCCGTCCTCGCTCGGCATGTCGCTGGCCCGCACGGGCCTCGCGGCCGGTGCCAAGCCGAAGCGCCGCGCGGCGAAGAAGTCCGGCCCCGTCGCCTCCGGCGACACCCTCGCCTCCCCGATGCAGGGCACGATCGTGAAGATCGCGGTCGAGGAGGGCCAGGAGGTCCAGGAGGGCGACCTGATCGTCGTCCTGGAGGCCATGAAGATGGAACAGCCCCTGAACGCCCACAAGGCGGGCACCATCAAGGGCCTGGCCGCCGAGGTCGGCGCGTCCATCACCTCGGGCGCCGCGATCTGCGAGATCAAGGACTGACGGCACGCCGCACAGTGACGCCCGGTGGACCGGCCTCGGCCGGTCTGCCGGGCGTTCCGCTTCCCGCGCGGGGGACACGCTGCCCCGCAGCCCTACGGCGGCATCGTGTCGACGAACGGTCGCGCACCTCCGGCCCCGACGTCTACGCGGCCGGCGACGTGGCGTCCTTCCCGCCGGCCCTGTCCGGCACCCGGCTGCGGGTGGAGCACTGGGCGGACGCCCTGAACGGCGGTCCGGCGGCGGCCCGCGCGGTGCTCGGCCAGGACGTCACCCACGACGGCGACCGGGCACCCGCGTCCTCAGCGCCGCCGCAGATCAGCGACCCGCCCCCGCTCGGGCCCGGTCGGCTCTCCCAGCCCCGCCCCCGAGCGGAGCGCCATGCCCCTCCTCGGCCCCGGGAGCGGAGCGCGACGCGCCGGGGCCTGCTCACCCCCCGGAGACGCTCCGTTCGCCCCCGCCACGGCGATCTGCACGCCCTGGTCGGCGAGCGCCTGCAACTCCGTGGCCGCGCGGTCGTCGTGGGCGGGCGGCTCGTCGGTGACCAGCCGGGTGATGAGGTCCGTCGGCACCGTCTGGAACATCGTGTCCGTGCCGAGCTTGGTGTGGTCGGCGAGGACCACGACCTCCGCGGCGGCCTGGACGAGGGCGCGGTCGACGGATGCCGAGAGCATGTTGGAGGTGGACAGGCCCCGTTCGGCCGTCAGGCCGCTTCCGGAGAGGAAGGCCTTCGACACCCGCAGGCCCTGGAGGGACTGCTCGGCGCCGGAGCCGACGAGGGCGTAGTTGGAGCCGCGCAGGGTGCCTCCGGTCATCACGACCTCCACCCGGTTGGCATGGGCGAGCGCCTGGGCCACCAGCAGGGAGTTGGTGACGACCGTGAGGCCCGGCACACGCGCGAGGCGGCGGGCCAGCTCCTGCGTGGTCGTACCGGCTCCCACCACGATCGCCTCGCCTTCTTCGACGAGGCCCGCGGCGAGGTCGGCGATGGCCGTCTTCTCGGCGGTCGCGAGATGAGACTTCTGCGGAAAGCCGGACTCCCGCGTGAACCCGCCCGGCAGTACCGCACCGCCGTGCCGGCGGTCGAGGAGTCCTTCGGCCTCCAGTGCACGCACGTCCCGCCGTACGGTCACTTCGGAGGTCTGGACGACGCGGGCGAGCTCACGGAGCGACACGGCACCGTTCGCTCGCACCATTTCGAGGATCAATTGGCGACGTTCAGCAGCGAACACGAAACTGACAGTAACCCCAGCGACCGTCTGGTTTCAGCAGTTTGCGCCGAATAACAGAAGTTGTTCGCATGGTGGGGCGGGAAGTGGTATAGGACCCGCCCGCCCCGACTATGCCGTCCGCACTCGCCACAACTCCCCGTGACCAGCGGGAAGTCGGCCGGCCCCGTCAGCCCTCCGCGCTCGCCTTGCGCGTGTGCAGCTGCCGGGCGACTTCCGCGATCGACCCCGAAAGGGAGGGGTACACCGTGAACGCGTTCGCGATCTGTTCGACCGTCAGATTGTTGTCGACGGCGATCGAGATGGGGTGGATCAGTTCCGAGGCGCGCGGGGCCACCACCACACCGCCGACCACGATCCCGGTGCCCGGCCGGCAGAAGATCTTCACGAAGCCGTCCCGGATGCCCTGCATCTTGGCGCGCGGGTTGCGCAGCAGCGGGAGCTTCACGACCCGGGCGTCGATCTTGCCCCCGTCCACGTCGGCCTGCGTGTAGCCGACGGTGGCGATCTCGGGGTCGGTGAAGACGTTGGAGGAGACCGTCTTCAGGTTGAGCGGGGCCACCGCGTCGCCGAGGAAGTGGTACATGGCGATGCGGCCCTGCATGGCGGCGACGGACGCGAGGGCGAAGACACCGGTCACGTCACCGGCGGCGTAGACGCCCGGCGCGGTCGTGCGGGAGACCTTGTCGGTCCAGATGTGGCCCGACTCGCGCAGCTTGACGCCGGCCTCCTCCAGGCCGAGGCCCGCGCTGTTCGGGATGGCGCCGACGGCCATCAGGCAGTGGGAGCCGGTGATGACCCGGCCGTCGGCCAGCGTCACCTCGACCCGGTCGCCGACGCGCTTGGCGGACTGCGCGCGGGAGCGGGCCATGACGTTCATGCCCCGGCGCCGGAAGACGTCCTCCAGCACGGCGGCGGCGTCCGGGTCCTCGCCGGGCAGCACGCGGTCGCGGGAGGACACGAGGGTCACCTTCGACCCGAGCGCCTGGTAGGCGCCGGCGAACTCGGCACCGGTCACGCCGGAGCCGACCACGATCAGCTCTTCCGGCAGCTCGGTGAGGTCGTAGACCTGGGTCCAGTTGAGGATGCGCTCGCCGTCGGGCTGGGCGTCGGGCAGCTCGCGCGGGTGGCCGCCGGTGGCGATGAGGACGGCGTCGGCGGTGAGGCTCTCCTCGGTGCCGTCGGCGGCGGTGACGACGACCTTGCGGGAGCCGTCCAGGGCCTGCATGCCGTCGAGCCGGCCGCGCCCGCGCATGACCCGGGCGCCGGCGCGCGTCACGGAGGCGGTGATGTCGTGGGACTGGGCGAGCGCGAGCCGCTTCACCCGGCGGTTGACCTTGCCGAGGTCCACGCCGACGACCCGGGCGGCCTGCTCCAGCGGCGGGGTGTCGTCGGCGACGATGATTCCCAGCTCCTCGTAGGAGGAGTCGAAGGTGGTCATCACCTCGGCCGTAGCGATAAGGGTCTTCGACGGCACGCAGTCGGTCAGCACCGACGCTCCGCCCAGACCGTCGCAGTCGACGACGGTCACCTCCGCGCCGAGCTGGGCGGCCACCAGGGCCGCCTCGTATCCGCCGGGTCCGCCACCGATGATCACGATCCGAGTCACGTACTCCATTGTCCCGCACGCCTCAAGGTGCTACTGCCCGGGGGCGCCACCGGGTCGCTCCCGGGACACCGGAGGCGCGGGAGGCGTCTGCCGTACCCTCTCCCCATGTCGCTCTATGCCGCGTACGCCGGCAACCTCGACGCGCGCCTGATGTCCCGCCGCGCCCCGCACTCCCCGCTGCGCGCCACCGGCTGGCTGAACGGCTGGCGGCTGACCTTCGGCGGCGAGCAGCTGGGCTGGGAGGGCGCGCTGGCGACGCTCGTCGAGGACCCGCTGGCCGCGGTCTTCGTCGGTCTGTACGACATCGCGCCCATGGACGAGGAGTCGCTCGACCGGTGGGAGGGCGTGGGCCTCGGCATCTACCGCCGGGTACGCGTGCGCGTGCACACGCTGGACGGTGAGGAGCCGGCCTGGGCGTACGTCCTCGACGGTTACGAGGGCGGTCTGCCGTCGGCGCGCTACCTGGGCGAGATCGCCGACGCGGCGGAATCGGCGGGGGCCCCGCACGACTATGTGATGGAACTCCGCAAGCGCCCCTGCTGAGCCTGCGCCCCCCGCCCCACCTCGCTGTTCGCCGCCGTTTGTGGAAACCGACAAGGCAACGCGTACAAACCCGTGGGCTCTGTCATCTACGCGCGTAGGCGAAGACCGGTTACCCTCATCGGCGTGAACGCATCTCTTACTCCGGACGACATCAAGGGCGACCCCTACGCCGCCGCCGACGCCGCCGCCGCGCGCCTGCGCGCCCTCACCGGCGCCGAGACCCACGACGTCGCCCTCGTGATGGGCTCCGGCTGGGCTCCGGCCGTCGACGCCCTGGGCGCACCCGACGCCGAGTTCCAGGTCACCGAGCTGCCCGGCTTCCCGCCGCCGGCCGTCGAGGGGCACGGCGGCAAGATCCGCTCGTACTCCTTCGGTGACAAGCGCGCCCTGGTCTTCCTGGGCCGCACGCACTACTACGAGGGCCGCGGCGTCGCCGCCGTCGCCCACGGCGTGCGTACGGCCGTGGCCGCGGGCTGCAAGACGATCGTGCTGACCAACGGCTGCGGCGGCCTGCGCGAGGGCATGCGCCCCGGCCAGCCGGTCCTGATCAGCGACCACATCAACCTCACGGCGACCTCCCCGATCGTCGGCGCCAACTTCGTCGACCTGACGGACCTGTACTCGCCGCGCCTGCGCGCCCTGTGCAAGGAGATCGACCCCACGCTGGAGGAGGGCGTCTACGCCCAGTTCCCCGGCCCGCACTACGAGACCCCGGCCGAGATCCGCATGGCCCGCGTCATCGGCGCGGACCTCGTCGGCATGTCCACGGTCCTCGAAGCCATCGCGGCCCGCGAGGCTGGCGCCGAGGTCCTCGGCATCTCCCTGGTCACCAACCTCGCCGCGGGCATGACCGGCGAGCCCCTTAACCACGAGGAGGTCCTCCAGGCCGGCCGCGACTCGGCGGCGCGGATGGGGCAGCTGCTCGGCCAGGTGCTGGGCAAGCTGTAGGAGACGACGGCCGGAACGGCACGAGCGGGCCGCCGGTCCGCGCCGGCGGTGGAACGATCCCGCCCGTTCGCTCCGCGGCCGACCGAGCCGGTCGGCGGGTGGGCGAACGGGTGTCCGGGGGCAGAGCCCCCGGTGGACGAGGCAAACACGGAGAGGTTGATCCCAAGGTGCACGACGATCTCATGGCCCGGGCCACGGCATGGCTCGCCGAGGACCCGGACACGGAGACCCGTGACGAACTCGCCAAGCTGATCGAGGCCGGCGACACGAACGAACTGTCGTCCCGCTTCTCCGGCACACTCCAGTTCGGCACCGCCGGCCTGCGCGGCGAGCTGGGCGCCGGCCCGATGCGCATGAACCGCAGCGTCGTCATCCGCGCCGCCGCCGGCCTCGCCGCGTACCTGAAGGGCAGGGGCCGGGCCGGGGGGCTCGTCGTCATCGGCTACGACGCCCGCCACAAGTCCGCCGACTTCGCCCGGGACACCGCCGCGGTGATGACCGGTGCCGGCCTGCGCGCGGCCGTCCTCCCCCGCCCCCTGCCCACCCCCGTCCTGGCCTTCGCCATACGGCACCTCGGCGCGGTCGCGGGCGTGGAGGTCACCGCCAGCCACAACCCGCCCCGCGACAACGGTTACAAGGTCTACCTCGGCGACGGCTCCCAGATCGTGCCGCCCGCCGACGCGGAGATCGCCGCCGAGATCGACGCGATCGCCTCCCTGCACGACGTGCCCCGCCCGGAGAGCGGCTGGGAGATCCTGGACGAGTCGGTGCTGGACGCCTACCTCGCCCGCACGGACGCCGTCCTGGACCCCGCCTCCCCGCGCACCGCCCGCACGGTCTACACGGCGATGCACGGCGTAGGCAAGGACGTCCTGCTGGCCGCGTTCGCCCGCGCCGGCTTCCCCGAGCCGGTGCTGGTCGCCGAGCAGGCCGACCCGGACCCGGACTTCCCGACGGTCGCGTTCCCGAACCCGGAGGAGCCGGGCGCGATGGACCTGGCCTTCGCCCGGGCCCGCGCCACCGAACCGGACCTGATCATCGCCAACGACCCCGACGCCGACCGCTGTGCCGTGGCCGTGAAGGACGGCGCGGACTGGCGCATGCTCCGTGGTGACGAGGTCGGCGCCCTGCTCGCCGCCCACCTGGTCCGCCGCGGCGCCCGGGGCACCTTCGCCGAGTCGATCGTCTCCTCCTCCCTGCTCGGCCGGATCGCCGACAAGGCGGGCCTGCCGTACGAGGAGACGCTGACCGGCTTCAAGTGGATCGCCCGCGTCGACGGCCTGCGCTACGGCTACGAGGAGGCCCTCGGCTACTGCGTGGACCCGGAGGGCGTGCGCGACAAGGACGGCATCACCGCCGCGCTGCTGATCACCGAGCTGGCGTCCGGGCTGAAGGAGGAGGGCCGTACCCTCCTCGACCTGCTCGACGACCTCGCCGTGGAGCACGGTCTGCACGCCACGGACCAGCTGTCGGTGCGCGTGCAGGACCTCTCCCTGATCGCGGACGCGATGCGCCGGCTGCGCGAGCAGCCGCCGACCGAGCTGGCCGGGCTGCCGATCGTCCGGGCCGAGGACCTGACCCGGGGCACGGACAGGCTGCCGCCCACGGACGGCCTGCGCTACACGCTGGACGGCGCCCGGGTCATCGTCCGCCCCAGCGGCACCGAGCCGAAGCTGAAGTGCTACCTGGAGGTCGTCGTACCGGTCTCCGCGCACGACGCGCTCCCGGCCGCCCGCACCCGCGCGACCGAGCTGCTGACGGCCGTCAAGCGCGACCTGTCGGCGGCTGCGGGCATCTGACCGGCGGGCATCTGCCGGCAGGCATCCCGGAGCGGGCGGGTCCCGCAGGGCGCCGGGCCCTGCCGCCCGTCCTCGGACGGGAACGGCAGGGCCACCGGCCGGCGACCGACAGCGCCGGCCGCCGAGGGCCCCGCGGCGGTCCGCTCGCAAGGGCGCAACCAGGCGTTCCCGCACTGGTCCGCGTCACCGGCGCCTCCCGCGCCACCGGCGAGCTGTGGCCGCTGCGCGAGCCGCCCGCCGCCCGCGCACACCCACGCCGCCCCGACACGAAGCGCCGACCGTCCGCTCACAAGGGCGCGACCCGCACTCCCGCCACCTGGACTCCACGCGCAGGGACCCGACCCGCGTTCCGCCCGGACACGCCGTCGGGGCTCAGGACAGGAACAGCAGGGCGGCCGCCCAGGCGACCGCCGTCACCAGCGCCAGGGGCCACAGCGGCCGGCCCCGCTGACCGCGGCCGGCCGACACGGAGGGACGCAGCGACGGGTCGCGCCACAGGGCGGTGATCTCCCCGGCGGTCCGCTCGTACGGGTGCAGGAGCCCGAACCTGCGCTCCAGCCACGGCCAGCGGGGCGCGTGCGCCGACCAGCCGGCGAAGGAGGCCCGCCGGCTCTCCAGCCTCAGCTCGGTGCCGGTGCAGTCGACGGACCTGATCTCGTCCCAGGGCAGCAGCCGGGGTCCGCGCAGTCCGCCCAGCCACAGTCCCTCCCGGTCGGCCGTGATCCGCCAGGCGACCGAGTGGGGCAGCCAGAGCGCGCCGACGCATCCGGCGAGAGCACCGATGGCGTATCTCCAGCCTCCGGTGTCGCCCCAGAAGACGACGCCGGCCCACAACACCACCAGCAGCGCGCCGAGCCGGTCCGGCAGCCCCGCCCGCCACTGCCGTATCCCCGCGGGGGCACCACCCCCCGTCTCCGGCTCCCGCCCTCCGGCGAGGGCATCCCCGGCCGCCCGGCGCAGCTCGGCGTGGGAGGCATCCCGGGCCGCCCGGCGCTTCTCCGCGGCCGACAGCCGCCGTACGGTCGCCTCGGACAGCGGTCGCACGGGTCCCGACGACCGTTCCACGACCGGCGGCCCGTCCACCGCGTCGGCGGCCGTGACCAGCAGGATCTCCGCGCCGTCGCAGGGCACGCCGTAGAGCAGGGCCTCCCGCAGCGGCCCCGGTCCCTCCCGGTCCAGCCGCGCCAGGAAGTCGTCCAGCTCCTCCTCGCCGTCCCCTTCCCTCTTCTCCTTCTCCCCGGTTACTCCGAGGACGTTCCCGGCGGCCTCGGTGACGGCGACCCGGAAGAGAGGGCGCAGCGCGGCCGTGTCGTCGGCGGCGAACACCTCGGTGTCGCCGTCGGCGCCCTCGCGCGCGAGCACCCGCAGCACGGGTGCCGGTGCCGCGCGCAGGGCGGCGGCCCGGCGACGGCCCAGCAGCCCGGAGACCAGCGTGGTCAGGCCCTGGCCCGCGACCAGCCAGGCGAGCGCCGGCAGCACCCGCGCCGCCTCGGACGGGTCGGACGGAGGGGCCGGGACGACGACGACGGCGCCGACCCCGAGGGCGAGCAGGACGCCTCCACACACGATGAGGAACCGGCCGCGGGGCAGGGGGCGTCCGGTGTCCGGCAGCGGCGCGGCGCTGCCGGCGGCCGCGTCCCGGGCCCGGTCCCGTTGCCGGCGCCGGGCCACCAGCCGGGGCACGGCAGCCGCCCAGGCCAGGGCCAGGAGGGTCACGGCAACCGCGGTCTCCGGCCCGCTGGTCCCGGGCCGCAGGACGGCCAGCAGCACCGCGACCACGGGCGCGGACACCGGGACGATCTCCGGGCGCGCGTACAGCCACAGCGCGTGCAGCGCCGGAAGCGCAGCCGCCCACGGCTGCCATCCGGCGGGCAGCGCCAGCAGCGCCGTGGCCGTCACGGCGGCGCACAGGGCGGTCAGCAGCTGCCGGCTCCGGCAGGGCAGGGGCACCGGGCGGGACGGCAGCGCGTCGAGCCAGCGACGGGCGTGCTCACCGCTCCAGGAGGGGCAGCCGTCGGGCACCACCACGGCGGGCAGCGGCAGGGGCGGCGGCGGTCCGGGGGTCGTACTCATCGCATTCCAGACACTCGACAGCGGCGAGGGGTCGACCACGACCCTCGGCCCGACAACACAAGCGGACGCCCCCGCGAAGGGCCCACTCCCCGACGGCCCTCACCCCGAGAGCCCCCGCGGACGATCCGCCCGCTCCCGGCGGACACCGGCCCGAGAGCACCCGAGAGCCCCCGCGAACACCCCCCGCTCCCCACCGGACCCCACCCCGGAAGCACTCGCGGACACCCCGTCCGCTCCCCCGACGGACCTCAGCCCAGAGCCACCAGAATCAGCAGCAGAACGGCGCCCGCCACCGCGGGGGCCATCACCTCGTAGGCCCAGCGCACGCTGACCTCGCCCTGGGCCGACTCGGCCTCCTCCCGGCGTTCCAGGAGTTCCCGCAGGTCGTCCACGACCTGGTCGGTCTGCGCGCGGGTCGGCCCGGTGTCGGGGCCGCGCAGGCTGAAGCCGCCGAGGCCGAGGACGCCGGGGCCGAGGCCGCCGCCCCGGCTGCCCGGTGTCACGCCCCTGGCCTCGTCCGCCTCCGCCCGCTGCTGCCGGCGCGCCGCCTTGCTGCGGGCGCGCAGCGAGACGGGGACGGCCCACAGCTGGTACTTGGTGCCGGACTTGGCGACGACCTCGTTGGAGTAGCCGGAGCGCAGGGAGGCGATCTCGCCCCAGGGCAGGGTGATCACCCGCAGCGGGTTGCGGACGCGCAGCCGGTCCTCGTTCGCGAAGACCGCCGGGCGGAGCGTGAAGGCGATGACCACCGGCACGATCAGGATGAGCCCGGCCAGCGCCAGCCACGGGGTCCGGCCGTGGCCCTTGACCAGGGCGTCGAAGCCCAGCCAGAGGACGACCAGAAGCAGCAGTACGCCGCCCGCGAGGCCCAGGGGCGAGCGGTAGATCCGGTCCGTGGTGGCGGACGCCGGGGGCGGTGACGCGGGTGACGGGTGATCCGGGGTGGTCATGGCCCCGATTCTGCACGACAGGGCCGACGGCGCGGCCACGCGCCCGTGAACCGGCGCTCATCCGTGATCTCCGGAACCGTTGTGAGCGGCTGGGGTGTACAGCAGCTACGCGCGTAGATATGCTCGTCTGGTGACCATGCCCAGTACTGCACCCGCCGCACACGCCCTGAGTGACGTGACCGCGTCCGACAGCACGCTGCGCCGTTTCCTCCACGGGCTGCCCGGCGTCGACGCGGTCGGCCTGGAGGCGCGCGCCGCCTCTCTCGGAACCCGTTCCATCAAGACGACCGCGAAGGCGTACGCCATCGACCTCGCCATCTCGATGGTCGACCTGACGACGCTGGAAGGCGCGGACACCCCGGGCAAGGTCCGGGCGCTCGGCGCCAAGGCGGTCCATCCCGACCCCACGGACCGCGCGACGCCCACGACGGCCGCGGTCTGCGTCTACCCCGACATGGTGGCCGTGGCCAAGGAGGCCGTCGCCGGTTCGGGCGTGAAGGTCGCCTCGGTGGCCACCGCCTTCCCGGCCGGCCGTGCCGCCCTCGACGTGAAGCTGGCCGACGTCCGTGACGCCGTCGCGGCCGGCGCCGACGAGATCGACATGGTCATCGACCGGGGCGCGTTCCTCGCCGGCCGGTACCTGAAGGTGTACGACGAGATCGTCGCCGTGAAGGAGGCCTGCGGGGACAGCGCCCGGCTGAAGGTCATCTTCGAGACGGGCGAGCTGTCGACGTACGACAACATCCGCCGCGCCTCCTGGCTCGGCATGCTGGCCGGCGCCGACTTCATCAAGACCTCGACGGGCAAGGTGGCGGTCAACGCCACGCCCGCCAACACCCTGCTGATGCTGGAGGCGGTCCGCGACTTCCGCGCGCAGACCGGCGTCCAGGTCGGCGTGAAGCCGGCCGGCGGCATCCGCACCACCAAGGACGCCATCAAGTTCCTGGTGCTGGTCAACGAGACGGCGGGCGCGGACTGGCTGGACAACCACTGGTTCCGCTTCGGCGCCTCCTCGCTCCTGAACGACCTGCTGATGCAGCGTCAGAAGCTGGCCACCGGCCGCTACTCCGGCCCCGACTACGTGACGGTGGACTGATCCCCATGGCATCCGCATTCGAGTACGCACCCGCGCCCGAGTCCCGCTCGGTCGTCGACATCGCCCCCGCCTACGGCCTGTTCATCGACGGCGAGTTCACCGAGGCCGCCGACGGCAAGGTCTTCAAGACGGTCTCCCCGTCGACGGAGGAGGTCCTCTCCGAGGTCGCCCAGGCCGGCGCCGAGGACGTCGACCGCGCGGTGAAGGCCGCCCGTAAGGCCTTCGAGAAGTGGTCGGCGCTGCCCGGCTCCGAGCGCGCCAAGTACCTGTTCCGCATCGCGCGGATCATCCAGGAGCGCAGCCGTGAGCTGGCTGTCCTGGAGACGCTGGACAACGGCAAGCCGATCAAGGAGACCCGCGACGCGGACCTCCCGCTGGTGGCGGCCCACTTCTTCTACTACGCGGGCTGGGCCGACAAGCTCGACCACGCCGGCTTCGGCGCGAACCCGCGCCCGCTGGGCGTCGCGGGCCAGGTCATCCCCTGGAACTTCCCCCTGCTGATGCTGGCGTGGAAGATCGCCCCGGCGCTCGCGACCGGCAACACGGTGGTGCTCAAGCCCGCCGAGACCACCCCCCTGTCGGCCCTGTTCTTCGCGGACATCTGCCGCCAGGCCGGCCTGCCCAGGGGTGTCGTCAACATCCTCCCGGGCTACGGCGACGCGGGCGCCGCGCTGGTCGCGCACCCGGACGTGAACAAGGTCGCCTTCACCGGCTCGACGGCGGTCGGCAAGGAGATCGCCCGCACGGTCGCCGGCACGCACAAGAAGCTCACCCTCGAACTGGGCGGCAAGGGCGCCAACATCGTCTTCGACGACGCGCCCGTGGACCAGGCCGTCGAGGGCATCGTCACCGGCATCTTCTTCAACCAGGGCCAGGTCTGCTGCGCGGGCTCCCGCCTCCTGGTCCAGGAGTCGGTCCAGGACGAACTGCTGGACTCCCTCAAGCGCCGGCTGTCCACGCTGCGCCTCGGCGACCCGTTGGACAAGAACACCGACATCGGCGCGATCAACTCCGCCGAGCAGCTGGCCCGGATCACCGCGCTGGCCGAGCGGGGCGAGGCGGAGGGCGCCGAGCGCTGGTCGCCGGCCTGCGAGCTGCCGTCCTCCGGCTACTGGTTCGCCCCGACGCTCTTCACGAACGTCACCCAGGCCCACACCATCGCCCGCGACGAGATCTTCGGCCCGGTGCTGTCGGTCCTCACCTTCCGCACCCCGGACGAGGCGGTCGCCAAGGCGAACAACACCCAGTACGGCCTCTCGGCCGGCATCTGGTCCGAGAAGGGTTCCCGGATCCTGGCCGTGGCGAACAGGCTGCGCGCGGGTGTCGTCTGGTCCAACACGTTCAACAAGTTCGACCCGACGTCGCCGTTCGGCGGCTACAAGGAGTCGGGCTTCGGCCGCGAGGGCGGCCGCCACGGCCTGGAGGCATACCTCGATGTCTGACCGTCTGTCCGTCTTCAAGACCTACAAGCTGTACGTCGGCGGGAAGTTCCCGCGTTCCGAGAGCGGCCGGGTGTACGAGGTGACCGACGCAAAGGGCAACTGGCTGGCGAACGCGCCCCTGTCCTCCCGCAAGGACGCCCGTGACGCGGTCGTGGCCGCGCGCAAGGCGTTCGGCGGCTGGTCCGGCGCGACCGCCTACAACCGGGGCCAGGTCCTCTACCGCGTCGCCGAGATGCTGGAGGGCCGCAGGGAGCAGTTCGTCCGGGAGGTCGCCGACGCGGAGGGCCTGTCGAAGTCCAAGGCGGCGGCCGTCGTGGACGCGACGATCGACCGCTGGGTCTGGTACGCGGGCTGGACCGACAAGATCGCCCAGGTGATCGGCGGCGCCAACCCGGTCGCGGGCCCGTACTTCAACCTCTCCTCCCCGGAGCCGACCGGCGTGGTCGCCGTCCTGGCCCCGCAGGAGTCGTCGTTCCTCGGCCTGGTCTCGGTCGTGGCCCCGGTGATCGCCACCGGCAACACGGCCGTCGTGATCGCCTCCGAGAAGGCCCCGCTGCCCGCCCTGTCCCTCGGTGAGGTGCTGGCCACCTCCGATGTCCCGGGCGGTGTGGTCAACGTCCTCTCCGGCCGTACGGCGGAGATCGCGGCGCCGCTCGCCGCGCACCAGGACGTCAACGCGATCGACCTCGCGGGCGCGGACGAGGCGCTGGCGAAGGAGCTGGAGATCGCGGCGGCCGACAACCTGAAGCGCGTCCTGCGTCCACAGGCTGTGGACTACCTCGAGACGCCCAGGATCGAGCGGATGACGGCGTTCCTGGAGACGAAGACGGTGTGGCACCCGACGGGGTCGCTCGGCGCGGGCGGTTCCTCCTACTGACGGGTCCCGGGTACCGACGGGCCCCGGAAGGGGACCTGCTGGCGTCCGCCGATCGCGGGTGCGTCGCGGCTCGGCGCGCCCGCGCGGCGCGCCCGCGCGGCGCGCCCGCGCGGCGCGCCCGCGCGGCGCGGCCGCGACCCGGACACCGCCCCGCGCCCCTTCGGGGGCGCTCTCAGTGGCCCAGGGCTCCGAGGGCCTGTCCCAGCACCGGGACACTGCCGAGCGAGGACGCCTGGGCCAGGGGGCGGGTCAGCGTCTGGGAGCCGACGGGCTTGAAGTCGGCCAGCTGGGTGCCCACCCCGTTGTCCAGCGGGTCGACGCCCGTGCCCGCCAGCGGGTTGGGCTTGAGGCCGGCGACCGGGCCGGTGACGTAGCCGACGATGCCCGTCGCGGCGCGCGCGCCGGCCTGCGGGTCGATGTTGCCCATGTCGACGGGGCGGTAGTTGACGCCCACGCCGGGGAGGGACTCGGCGGACGCCGTGGCCGCGCCCGCGCCCAGGGCCGCTCCGGCGGTCAGGAGGGCGATCAGGGCGCGCTGCGCGGTCGGGTGCTCGGGGGAGGTGTGTCGGGCCATCGCTGGTGCCAACCTTCTGGTGCGCAGGGTAATGAGGTCGACACGTAGGGTAGTTGAGGTCAGGCTCACGCTCAAAAGCCGACCCGCGGGGGTCGGCAGGGCGGCCGCGATGCCTCAAACTGGTGTTCCGTGAGCCTTCATCCTCCGTTCCCCGCCCGTGTCGTGCTGCTGTGCGGCCCCTCGGGCTCGGGCAAGTCACTCGTCGCCGCCCGTTCCGGGCTCCCCGTGCTGCGCCTCGACGACTTCTACAAGGAGGGTGACGACCCGACTCTGCCCCTGGTGGCGGGGAGTTCGGACATCGACTGGGACCACCCCGGGTCGTGGGACGCGGACGTCGCGGTCGAGGCCATCACCCGGCTGTGCGCGACGGGGTCCACCCC
This sequence comes from Streptomyces sp. NPDC107654, assembly GCF_055639035.1. NCBI lineage: Bacteria > Bacillati > Actinomycetota > Actinomycetes > Kitasatosporales > Streptomycetaceae > Streptomyces > Streptomyces sp. NPDC107654. The sequence goes on along the minus strand of NZ_JBVKBI010000004.1, from coordinate 199,131 downwards.
GGTGCCGGTGTACGACCTGGGGCTGAGCGCCCGCACCGGCGAGGAGACGCTGCGCATCGGCCGTACCCCGCTGTTCATCGCGGAGGGCATCTTCGCCGCGGAGATCGTCGGGCGCTGCCGGGAGCTGGGCGTGCTCGCGGACGCGCTGTGCCTGTCGCGCGGCCCGGTCACCACCTTCCGGCGGCGTTTCGTGCGCGACCTGAAGGAGGGCCGCAAGTCGGTGGCGTTCCTGCTGCGCCGCGGCTGGCGGCTGATGCGGACGGAACGCACGATCGTCTCCCGCCAGGTGTCCCTCGGCGCGCACCCGTGCGACCGGGACGAGGCGCTGAGCAGGCTGGCGGCAGCGGCGGCGGGCCGGCAGGCACGTCAGGAGACGCCGGCGTAGGACCCGTACGCACGGACAACGCACGGACAGCGGACGGACACGCGACAACCCGCGCGGACGCACGAAAGCGGGACTGGCAGGACCCCCCGGCCCACCAGCCCCGTTTCCCGTTGCTCCCCCGTTCCCCCGAAGGCCCACCCCCCAGTGGTCCCCCGTGGCCCCCGTACTCCCCCCGTTTTCCCCCGTCCCCCCGTACCTTCAGGCGACCAGTTCGCCGAAAGCGTCCTCCTGGTCGCGGCCGAAGCTGAGGACCTCGTCCTCGCGCAGCCGGCGCAGCGAGCGCCAGATGCTGGACTTCACCGTGCCGACGCTGATGCCGAGGATCTCCGCGATCTCCGGGTCCGTGCGGCCCTCGTAGTAGCGCAGGACCAGCATGGTGCGCTGGAGTTCGGGCAGCCGGGCCAGCGCCTGCCACAGGACCGCGCGCAGCTCGGTGCCGCGCATCGCGTCCGTGTCGCCGGGCGTCTCCGGCAGTTCCTCGGTCGGGTACTCGTTGAGCTTGCGGCGCCGCCAAGCGCTGATGTGCAGGTTGGTCATGGTGCGGCGGAGGTATCCGCCGACCGCCGCCTTGTCGCTGATCCGCTCCCACGCCTTGTACGTCGAGAACAGCGCGCTCTGCAGCAGGTCCTCGGCCTCGAAGCGGTCGCCGGTCAGGTGGTAGGCGGTGGCGTACAGGGAGGCGCGGCGCTCCTGGACGTAGGCGGTGAACTCCGCCTCCGTCAGCGAGCGGCGCTCCCCCGAGTCCTCCCTGTACGCGGCTCCCCCGTCGACCACCGTCATGTAGGGCTGAAGGCCCTGCTGCGCATGGGCGGTGTGCTGACGCCCGGTGCCGCGAGCGCACCCCCGCACTCCCCCACGCTCGAACACGCTCGCGCGGGAGGGACCCCCCTCCGCACCGGACTTCTCGGATCCCCGGTGCACGTCGTGCAGACGCGTGACCACTGCGCTGGTGCTGATGCTGTGCAGCGTGTTCATCTCGCGCTCCCCGTCGTGGACTTCCGGTGACTCTGTCTTGCCGGGCCGGTTCCAGCTCCCCCGTCCGGCCCGTGACGAAAAGACTGCCGGGGTGACTTCATGGACGTGTCCGTCGACTGTCACAGACCTGTCACAGGGGTCCCGCCCGGTCAGGTCACACGCGGCGCACAGGTGACGGCGCTACGGGGACCGCGCCGACAGGAGGTGGCCGGAAGGTCGTACGGCACCCCCTCCATGGGCCAGAATGAGCCTGTGCCTTCCCTGTTGCTGATCGAGGACGACGACGCCATCCGTACGGCCCTGGAGCTGTCCCTGACGCGCCAGGGACACCGGGTGGCCACCGCTGCCAGCGGCGAGGACGGTCTGAAGCTGCTGCGCGAGCAGCGGCCGGACCTGATCGTGCTGGACGTGATGCTGCCCGGCATCGACGGGTTCGAGGTGTGCCGGCGCATCCGGCGCACCGACCAGCTGCCGATCATCCTGCTGACCGCGCGCAGCGACGACATCGACGTCGTGGTCGGTCTGGAGTCGGGGGCCGACGACTACGTCGTCAAGCCGGTGCAGGGCCGGGTGCTGGACGCCCGGATCCGGGCCGTGCTGCGGCGCGGCGAGCGCGAGTCCAGCGACTCGGCGACCTTCGGCAACGTCGTCATCGACCGGTCGGCGATGACCGTGACGAAGAACGGCGAGGACCTCCAGCTGACCCCGACCGAGCTCAGGCTGCTGCTGGAGCTGAGCCGGCGGCCCGGTCAGGCGCTGTCCCGGCAGCAGCTGCTGCGGCTGGTGTGGGAGCACGACTACCTCGGTGACTCGCGTCTGGTCGACGCGTGTGTGCAGCGGCTGCGCGCCAAGGTCGAGGACGTGCCCTCGTCCCCGACGCTGATCCGTACCGTCCGTGGTGTCGGCTACCGCCTGGACGCGCCTCAGTGACCGACACGCAAGGGGGGCTGCGCGGCTGGGCCGCGGGGCGCAGGGGAAGTCTTTCGCGGCTCAGGTTCACCAGCCTGAGGCTGCGCCTGGTACTGGTCTTCGGTCTGGTCGCGCTCACCGCCGCGGTGTCGGCGTCGGGCATCGCCTACTGGCTCAACCGGGAGGCGGTGCTCACCCGCGCCCAGGACGCGGTGCTGCGTGACTTCCGGCAGGAGATGCAGAACCGCGCGGGCGCACTGCCCGAGCATCCGACGCAGGACCAGCTGCAGCGGGCCGCGGGCCAGATGGCCGCCAGCAGCCAGCGCTTCAGCGTGCTGCTCGTCGCCGAGGACGCCCGGGGCAAGACGGTGTACGGCAACTCGGGCGGCATCAACGGCTTCGCGCTGGAGGACGTGCCCGAGCCGCTGCGCACCGCCGTGGCCAAGCGGCAGAAGGTGACCGACGCGAACAAGGAGACGTACCACCTGTACTGGCAGCGGGTCGTGGACCACGGCACGCCGTACCTGGTCGCGGGGACGCGTGTCATCGGCGGCGGTCCGACCGGTTACATGGCGAAGTCCCTGGAGCCGGAGGCCAAGGACCTCAACTCGCTGGCCTGGTCGCTGGGCATCGCCACCGGGCTCGCGCTGATCGGTGCCGCGCTGCTCGCGCAAGCCGCCGCCACGACCGTGCTGAAGCCGGTGCACCGGCTCGGCGTGGCCGCCCGGAGCCTCGGCGAGGGCAAGCTGGACACCCGGCTGCGGGTCTCCGGCACCGACGAACTCGCCGACCTGTCCCGGACCTTCAACAACGCGGCCGAGGCTCTGGAGCAGCGGGTCGCCGAGATGGCCGCGCGGGACGAGGCGTCCCGCCGCTTCGTGGCCGACATGAGCCACGAGCTGCGTACCCCGCTCACCGCCATCACCGCCGTCACGGAGGTGCTGGAGGAGGAGCTGGAGGCGGAGACCGGCAGCATGGACCCGATGATCGAGCCGGCCGTGCGGCTGGTGGTCAGCGAGACCCGGCGGCTGAACGACCTGGTCGAGAACCTCATGGAGGTCACCCGCTTCGACGCGGGCACCGCCCGGCTGGTCCTGGACGACGTCGACATCGCCGACCAGATCACCGCCTGCATCGACGCCCGCGCCTGGCTGGACGCGGTCGAGCTGGACGCCGAGCGCGGCATCCACGCCCAGCTGGACCCGCGCCGTCTGGACGTCATCCTCGCCAATCTGGTCGGCAACGCCCTCAAGCACGGCGGCTCACCGGTGCGGGTGTCGGTCCGGCAGGCGGACGACTCGATCGAGATCCGGGTCCGCGATCACGGGCCGGGCATCCCGGAGGACGTCCTCCCGCACGTCTTCGACCGCTTCTACAAGGCGAGCGCCTCCCGGCCGCGCTCCGAGGGCAGCGGACTGGGCCTCTCCATCGCCCTGGAGAACGCCCACATCCACGGCGGCGAGATCACCGCGGCGAACTCGCCCGACGGGGGCGCGGTGTTCACACTGCGGCTGCCACGGGACGCCTCACGGCTGACCGAGGAGGGCGCCGAGGACACCAGGACCGACAGAGACAGCTCAGGAGAGGAGGGGTCATGACCGTACGACGGCTGCTGGCGCTGCCCCTCCTGGGCGCGCTGCTCGCCGGCTGCGGCATCCGGGCCACGGAGGTGCCGACCGACTTCGGGGCGGCGCCGTCGCGGGTGCCGTGCACGCTGGCCGGGCCCGACGTGTCCACGGAGGCCGGCCGGGGGGTGCCGGTGCAGGTCTTCCTGCTGTGCGGGGCGTCCCTGGTGGCCGTCGACCGGACGGTGCGGGTCCCGGAGGGCACCCCCGACGCCCGGCGCCGGGTGATCGTCGCGCAGGGGCTGCTGGACCAGCTCGCGAAGTCGCCGTATCCCGCGGAGCGCTCCGCGGGGTACACGACGTACGTGCCGGGTGGACTCGGGGTGAGCGGGCCCCGCCCGAAGGACCCCGAGGACACCCTGCGGCTCAGCACGCCGCCCTCGCGGCTCACCTCCTACGCCCTGGCCCAGCTGGTGTGCACCCTGTCCGACTCGGCGGCCACGGAGGACGACGGCTCGGTCATCCTGGGCGGCCCCGAGGGCCCTCTGCGCCGCTACGAGTGCACGGACGAGCTCCGTGACCACCCGGGCAGCACCCGGCCGCCGTCCGGCGAGGCGGCGGGCGCCTAGGGGTCCGGTCCGGTTCGGCCCGGGGCCGACCGGATCCGGGCGGACCCCCGGCGCCCTGTCGCCCGCCGAAAAGATTCCGTGGCGGAACCAATCACGCCGGCCGTCGCGTCTAGGGGTTCGTGCAGCGTCAAGGCTCCATCGGCGGCAGCGCCGCGATCCGCGTCCGTGTGACAGGGGGTGTCCTCCTCGTCGCACACCTCGCCCTCGTCGCCTGGCTGATGCTGCGCCCCCTGGACGTCCCCTGGGTGATGCCCCCGAACCTGCGGCCACTGGCCGGCATCAGGGCCGACCTGGCGCTGGGCTGGCCCGGGGCGGCCAGACCCCTCGGGGAGGGGCTCGCGCTGCTCGCGCCGCTGGGCGTGCTGCTGCCCCTGGCACACGGCAGGCTCACCGTCTCCCCGCTCGCGTCGCTGCTGCGTACGGCCGCGGCCGGCGCGCTGATCTCCCTCGGCATCGCCCTGTTGCAGACCGGTGTGCCGGGCCGCGTCGTGGACGTCGACTCGCTGCTGCTGAACACGGCGGGCGTCGTCCTGGCCCACCTGGCCGTCGTACCGGCGGGACGGGCCCGGCTGCGGCGGCTGGACGCGCGGGAGCCCGGTGCGGCCGGGACGGCGGTCACCGTCCAGGAGGAGCTGTCTCAGGGCCGTACCCCGACGATTCCCAGGGTCGGGATCGCCCCTTAGAGTGACGCTTCGTCCCCTTCGTCGCCGTACCGTTGATGGCAGTTGAGAGGTCCCGCACGGGGCCCGCCACCGGCTCGCACCGACAGGGATCGGCAGCGGGCCGACGACCACGGAGGAGCCGTCATGACCGCCCTTGCCCGCCCCACCCACGGCCGCGTGATCGGCGGAGTCTGCGCCGCGCTGGCCCGGCGCTTCGGCACCTCGGCCACGACCATGCGGGTGATCTTCCTGGTGTCCTGCCTGCTGCCGGGCCCGCAGTTCCTGCTCTACATAGCGCTGTGGCTGCTGCTGCCGTCCGAGGACAAGGCCCGCACGGCCTGGTGACCTCCGGGCGCGGGTACGCCACGGGGGCGCGTCCGGACGTACCGGAGCGCCCCGCGCGGTGGAGGGAGGCCGGGCTCAGCCGACCGGGATCCCGTTGATCGGCACGCCGTGCGTGGGCAGGCCCTTCAGCGGCAGTCCGCCGAGCAGACCGGCGACCGGCTTGGTCGGACCCTCGGCGACGACGCTCTCGGCGACGGGCTGCGCGGCGGCCGCCCCCTTCTTCGCGGCCGGCAGTCCCGCGGCGACCCCGCGCTTGGCGACCGGCTTGAGCGTCTTCACCGGGCCGCTGTCCGGCAGCGCCTCGATGACCTGCTCGGGCGGCAGCGTCCTGGTGACGGTGTCCAGCGTCTGGCCGGCGTCCGGGCTGGCCGGGGCCGCGCTCGCCACGCCCGCACCGGCGGCGGCGAAAGCGGCGCCGAGGGCGGCGACACCGAGGGTCTTGGCAGCAGACTGCTTCATGGTGAATGCGTCCTTGTATGCGGAGACGGGAGATCACGAACGATCCGAGCGGTCCACGACCGTAAACACCCCCTACCGCCCGCCGCAAACACCGAAATGCGGACGCCTTGTGAAAGTGCGTCCGCATTCCGGGCCGGGAAATTCCGGCGCCTAGGCCTCGCCACCGGCAGAACCGCTGGTGGACGCCGTCTGCCGGAACAGCCATTCGGATTTCAGTTCGGCATATCCGGGCTTGATGACGTCATTGATCATCGCGAGTCGTTCATCGAAAGGAATGAACGCTGATTTCATCGCATTGACGGAGAACCACTGGAGGTCGTCGAGCGTGTAACCGAACGCCTCGACGAGGTGCTCGAACTCCCGGCTCATGGTGGTGTGCGACATCAGCCGGTTGTCGGTGTTCACGGTGGCCCGGAAGTGCAGCCGGCGCAGCAGCCCGATGGGGTGCTCGGCGTAGGAGGGCGCGGCCCCGGTCTGCAGGTTGGAGCTGGGGCACAGCTCCAGCGGGATCCGCTTGTCGCGGACGTAGGAGGCGAGCCGGCCGAGCGTGACCGTGCCGTCCTCGCGGACCTCGATGTCGTCGATGATCCGCACCCCGTGGCCGAGCCGGTCGGCGCCGCACCACTGGAGCGCCTGCCAGATGGACGGCAGCCCGAAGGCTTCACCGGCGTGGATCGTGAAGTGGTTGTTCTCGCGCTTGAGGTACTCGAAGGCGTCCAGGTGCCGGGTGGGCGGGTGACCGGCCTCGGCGCCCGCGATGTCGAAGCCGACCACGCCCGAGTCCCGGTAGCGGTTGGCGAGTTCGGCGATCTCCAGGGAGCGGGCCGCGTGCCGCATGGCGGTCAGCAGGGCGCCGACCCGGATCCGGTGCCCGTTCTCCCGGGCGATCCGCTCGCCCTGCCGGAACCCCTCGTTGACGGCCTCGACCACCTCTTCCAGGGTCAGGCCCCCGTCGAGGTGCTGTTCGGGCGCGTACCGCACCTCGGCGTAGACGACCCCGTCCTCGGCGAGGTCCTCGGCGCACTCCCGGGCGACCCGGACCAGGGACTGCCGGGTCTGCATCACGCCGACGGTGTGCCGGAAGGTCTCCAGATACCGTTCCAGCGAGCCGGAGTCGGCGGCCTCCTGGAACCAGATCCCGAGCTTGTCGGGGTCGGTCTCGGGCAGTTCGGAGTAGCCGGTCTCCCGGGCGAGGTCGACGACGGTGCCGGGGCGGAGCCCGCCGTCGAGATGATCGTGCAGCAGTACCTTGGGCGCCCGGCGGATCTGGTCCTCGGTGGGGGCGTTCCCGGTCGGTGCGGTCTGGCTCGTCATTTCCGCACTCTAACGCCTACGCGCGTAGAGGGCCCGGAGTGCGCGGCAGCTGTTTTCCGGCACTTTTCCGTCGATACGCAACGGTGACCCCACGGACGGGTTTGGTACACCGCGCCTTCTGACACTGTTCTGTCATGGGACAGCAAGCGACGCCGGTCCGAACGGCCGGGCTGGGAAGGGCAGTCGGCCCGGAGCCGATGTCGGTGAGCGGAGCGGTGCTGCTGCTCCCCGGCGGGGAGGAGGTCTCCGCCCGTCGGCCGTCCCCCCTCCGCGCGATGACCTTCCTGCGCTCCCTGGGCCGCGCGTTCGCCCGCGCGGGCCGGTCCGAGGGACTGGCCGTCCACGCCGTCCACTACCGCTACCGCGGCTGGAACGGCAGCGAGGCCCATCTGGCGGCGGACGCCGAGTGGGCCGCCGACGAGGTCGTACGACGGTACGGGGACGTGCCCGTCTGCCTGGCCGGCGTGGACATGGGCGCACGCGCCGCGCTCCGCTCCGGCGGCCACGAGGCGGTCAACTGTGTGGTGGCGCTGGCGCCCTGGCTGCCGGAGGAGGACGTCGCCGCGCCGGCCGAGCCGGTGAAGCAGCTGGTCGGGCGCCGGGTGCTGATCGCGCACGGCACGAACGACGAACGCACCGATCCCGAGCTGTCGTTCCGGTTCGCGGCGCGGGCGAAGAAGGTGAACCGGGAGGTGTGCCGGTTCGAGGTGCACTCCGACGGGCACGGATTGCACGGGCACCGGGACGAGGTGCGGTGTCTGGCGGTGGACTTCGCGATGGGCGCGCTGTTCGGACACTGCGTGTCCCGCCCGGTCGAGGACGCGTTGGCCGCGCCGCCGCCGATCGGACTGCGGATGCCGCTGGCCGCGGGGTTCGGCAAGTCGTTGCGGCGGTAGGGGACGGGGCTGCCGCGGTGTGCGGGGTGCGGGTGCGCTGTGGCTTGTCGCACCGTTCCCCGCGCCCCTGGCCCGGCTGCCCCTAAGCCGGGAGCAGGCTGCCCCGTCTCGACAGCAGGAACTTCTTGAAGGCCGCCACCGGTGGGGTGTCGGGGCGGTCCGCCAGCCAGGCGACGCCGATCTCGCGGGCCGCTCTCGGGGCCGTCACCGTCAGTTCCACCACGCCGGGGCGGGGGACGGTCGGCGGGGGCAGGAGGGCGACGCCCAGGCCGGCCGCCACCAGACCCCGCAGGGTTTCCGCCTCCTCCCCCTCGAAGGCGACCCTCGGGCGGAAGCCCGCCTGACGGCACAGGTCGTCGGTGATGCGGCGCAGGCCGTAGCCCGGTTCCAGGGTGACGAAGGTTTCCTCTGCGGCCTCGGCCAGGCGGATGCGGCGGCGGGCCGCCAGACGGTGGTCGGCGGGGACGACCAGGCGGAGCTTCTGCTCGTCCAGGCGGCGGGCGACCAGGTCGGGGGCGTCGGGGACCGGCGAGGTGAGGCAGAGGTCCAGTTCGCCGGCGCGCAGCCGCTCCAGCATCGCCTCGCCGTAGTTCTGGACCAGGCTGAAGCGGACGCGCGGGTGGTCGGCGCGGAAGGCGTGCAGCAGCCCGGGTACGGTCTCGGCGCCCATGGTGTGCAGGAAGCCGAAGGCGACCTTGCCGGTGGCCGGGTCGGCGTCGGCGCGGACCTCCTCGGCGGCGCGCTCGATCTCGGCGAGGGCCCGCTCCACGGAGGCGAGGAAGGTGCGGCCGGCGGTGGTCAGGGAGACCGTGCGGCCGTGCCGGGCGAACAGGTCGACGCCCAGGTCCTGCTCCAGGCGGACCATCGCCCGGGACAGGGTGGACTGGGGGACGTTCATCTCCTGCGCGGCCCGGGTGACGTGCTCGGTGCGGGCCACGCCGGCGAAGTAGGCGAGGCGGGGCGCGAGCAGCCTCGGCATCGCGGCCGTGTCTTCTGTGTCACCGGACGGTGACAGCCACGCCTGTGACCTCTGCTGATGCACCATGGGAACGATTATGGCGTTTCCATGCATTGGACGCATGAGAGAGGACGTCCGTACGGTCGAGGCATGTCTCCCGCCAGTACCGGGGCGTCCACCCGCGTGGACGCCGTCTCGCCCGCCCCTTCCGCACCTTCGGCACCTTCGGTGTCCTCCCGCGACGTCGCCTCCGACTCGCGTATGACCCCCGGCGGTCCGGGCTACCGCCGGATGAGCCTCGCCCTCTTCCTCGCCGGAGTCGCGACCTTCGCCCTCCTCTACTCCACACAGGCCCTGCTGCCGCTGATCTCCGGGGAGTTCGGGGTCGCGGCGAGCGAGGCGAGCTGGACCGTGGCGGCCGCGACCGGTGGACTGGCCCTGTTCGTCCTGCCGATGAGCGCCCTGTCGGAGCGCTTCGGGCGCCGTACGGTGATGACGGCCTCGCTGGCCGTCGCCGTCACGGTCGGCATGCTGGTGCCGTTCGCCCCGTCGCTCGGTGCGCTGGTGGTGCTGCGCGGGGTGCAGGGCGCGGCGCTGGCCGGGCTGCCGGCGTCGGCGACCGCGTACCTGGCCGAGGAGGTGCGGCCCAAGGCGCTGGTCACGGCGATCGGGCTGTTCGTGGCCGGCAACAGCGTCGGCGGTATGAGCGGCCGGGTCATCACCGGCTGGGTCGCGCAGGAGTGGGGCTGGCGGATCTCGGTCGGCGTGATCGGCGCGCTGGCGGTCGTCTGCGCGGTGGCGTTCCGGCTGCTGCTGCCGGCCCCGCGGCACTTCACGGCGGGTTCGCTGCGCCCTCGGGTGCTGCTCGGCACGGTCCGCGGTCACCTCTCCGACCCGCTGTTGCGCCGCCTGTACGCGATCGGCGCGCTGTTCATGACGGTGTTCGGCGGTGTCTACACGGTGATCGGCTACCGGCTGACGGCGGCGCCGTTCGGGCTGCCGCAGGGCATCGTGGGTTCGATCTTCCTCGTCTACCTGGTGGGGACGGTGTCCGCGTCCACGGCGGGCCGGCTGGTGGGCCGGCTCGGCCGCCGGGGCGCGCTGTACCTGGCGGGCGGTACGACGGCGGCGGGACTGCTGCTGACCCTGACCACCTCCCTCGTCCTCGTCATGCCGGGCCTGGTGCTGATCACGGCGGGTTTCTTCGCCGGGCACGCGGTGGCGTCGTCGGCGGTCGGCAAGACGGCCACGCACGGCCGCGCCCAGGCGTCGGCGCTGTACCAGTCCGCGTACTACGTCGGCTCCAGCGTCGGCAGCACGGTCGGCGCGCTGGCCTTCCGCGCGGACGGCTGGGGCGGCACGGTCGGGGTCGGGCTGCTCGCGGTCCTCGGTGTCGTCACGATCACCGCCCTGGGCTCCCGGGCGGCGCGCGTCGCGGCGCGAGGCCCGCTCGTGGCCGACGCGCGGTGAGGACGCCGCGAAGGGGCGCGGGGACCTGCGTGAGCCACCACGCCGGCGCCGCGCCCGCCGGTGTCCCGCGCCTCCCGAGCCCCTGGGCACCCCCCTCTCCACCTGCACGTTCCCGGACTCCGGGGGCCATTGTCAGTCCCCTGCGGTAGCTTCCAAGGTGCTGGGGCGCGAAGGCGCGCTACAGGAACGGCCACAGGGGTGGGTGGACGATGGGCGACAGCACGGCGACGGCGGATCTCGACGTCGCACTGGAGAAGCACCGGACCGAGCTGACCGGGTACTGCTACCGGATGCTCGGCTCCTCCTTCGAGGCCGAGGACGCGGTGCAGGACACCCTGGTGCGCGCATGGCGGAGCCACGCCTCGTTCGAGGGCCGTTCCAGCCTGCGCTCGTGGCTGTACCGGATCGCGACGAACGTGTGCCTGGACATGCTGAAGGCGGGCAGCAAACGGGCCCGGCCGATGGATCTGACGGAGGCGACCCCGCTCGCCCGGGCGGCGCTCTCACCGCGCCCGGACCACACCTGGCTGGAGCCGATGCCCGACGCGCGCGTGCTGCCGACCGTGGAGGACCCCGCGGAGGCGGCGGTCGCCAAGGAGACGATCCGGCTCGCCTTCATGGCGGCCCTGCAGCAGCTGCCGCCCAAGCAGCGGGCGGTGCTGATCCTGCGGGAGGTGCTCGCGTGGAAGGCGAGCGAGGTGGCCGAGCTGCTGGACACCTCGGTCGCGTCGGTGAACAGCGCGCTGCAGCGGGCCCGGGCCACGCTCGCGGAACGCGGGGACGCGGGAGCCGAGGGGGCGGTGTCCGATCCGCTGGACGAGGAGCAGCGGAAGCTCCTGGAGCGGTACGTCAAGGCCTTCGAGGGCTATGACATGACGGCGCTGACGGCGCTGTTGCACGAGGACGCCATCATGACGATGCCGCCGTTCGACCTGTGGCTGCGCGGCACTGCCGACATCACCGGTTTCATGACCACCATCGGCGCCTCCTGCGCCGGCTCCCGGCTGCTGCCGGTCCAGGCCAACGGCCTGCCGGGCTTCGCGCACTACAAGCCCGACCCGGAGAACGGCGGGTTCAGCCCGTGGGCGGTGCAGGTGCTGGAGATCTCAGACGGCCGGATCACCGGATTCCACTGTTTCCTCGACACCCAGCGCTGGTTCCCGCTCTTCGGTCTGCCCCTCCACCTGGAAGCGGAGACCGACGAGGTCGAGAAGGGCGTGTAGCGCGGGGCCGGCGCCCCGCAGCCGGATCCGCCCGTCGGCCCGGCGGGCGGACAGCTCCAGCCGGGCCAGCAGATCGACGGCCGCCAGCCCCGGCGGCCCGAGCCCGTCTACATCACACACGACCACCCGGCCCCCACCCCCCTCCAGCAACGCCCGCACCTCGGCACAGAGCCCGTCCACCACATCCCGGCGAACGGGCCCGGACAGCACCAGCACGGCAGGGGTCTCGGCATCCACGTGCGGTAGACCGACGGCACGGCCGGAACTCATCGGAGGGTGCGGCGGCGTGCGTCCGGGCGTCTCCGGGATCACATTGACCGGTTCGCCCGCCGCCCCGCAGGGTGGGGCCTGTGACGGGGGTGCTGAGCGGGTTCGCGGTGATCGCGGTCGTCATCGGGGTGGGCTATGTGCTCGGGCTGCGCGGGACGCTCGGCGCGCAGGGCGGGGAGGTGCTGACGCGGCTCGCCTTCAGCCTGGCGGGCCCCGCGCTGCTCTTCACCACGCTCGCCCGTGCCGACCTCTCGGTCCTGTTCTCCGCCCGGCTGCTGGTGACGGCCCTCAGTACGGCCGCGGTCGCCGGGGCCTTCGTCGCGGTGGGGGTGGTCCGGCGCTGGGGGCTGGGCCGTACGACGATCGGTGCGCTGTGTTCCGGTTACGTCAACTCGGGCAACCTCGGCATCCCGATCGCCGCGTACGTGCTGGGCGACGCGTCGCTGGTGGCGCCCGTGCTGCTCTTCCAGGTCGTCCTGGTCACGCCGGTCGCCCTCACGGTCCTGGACCTGTCCGGCACGGGGGCGAAGGGCACGGTGTGGCGGCGTCTGCTGACCCCGCTGCGGAACCCGATCGCCGTCGGCTCCGTGTCCGGGGTGGCGGTGTCGGCGGCGGGCTGGCAGCTCCCCGGCCTCCTCCTGAACCCCCTCACCGTGCTCGGCAACATGTCCGTCCCGGCGGCCCTGCTGGCCTTCGGCATGTCCCTGCACGGCAACCCGGCACCCGGCCGGGGACGGGACAGCCACCTGGTCCTGCTGTCCGTCGCGCTGAAGTCACTGGTCCAGCCGCTGGTGGCCTGGGTCCTGGCTCGCGGCGTCTTCGGCCTGCACGGCGCCCCCCTGCTGGACGTGGTGGTGACCGCGGCCCTCCCCGGCGCCCAGAACGTCTTCACCTACGCCAGCCGCTACCGCGTGGCCGAGTCCCTGGCCCGCGAGTCGGTGCTCCTGTCGACAGTGGTGTCGGTGCCGGTGCTGGTGGGGGTGGCGGCGGTGCTGGGGTGACGCCGGGTCAGTCGACCGGGAACTCGCTCGTGTCGATGGTGACGCCGAACGGCTCCGGCAACTCGATGAGATCGCCGAACTTGACCGCCTTGAGAACCCGGTAGACGTCGCCCTTGGGCTCCCCGTAGAGGGTCGCGGTGGGGCCGCCGGGCGCCCAGCGGTCGACCAGGAGGTACAGCGGGATACCGGCGGTGGCGTAGGCGGCGGGCTTGCTGACGCGGTCGTGTCCGGCGTTGGACTTGGAGGTGACCTCGACGACGAGTTCGGCGAGGGCGGCGGGGATGTGGGAGTCGGCCTCGGCGCATTCCCGCACCGGAGCCACCAGCAGATCCGGGATGAGCATGCCCAGCCGCGACGGCACGGCGATGGCCAGTGTCTGGAAGATCTCCCACTCTTCGGGGATCACGGAGTAAAGGCGACGCTGGATGCGGGCCGCGATCACGTTGTGGCGGGACGCGGGAGCAGGTGACACGGTGATGATCCCCTCGATGATCTCCACCTTGCTGCCCTCCGGCCACTCCATCTCCTCCCAGTACCGGACGAGGTCGTCCCAGTTCTGGTCGGAGTCCTGGCTGACGGTGAGTGCGCTCATGGCGGTCTCCTATCGGTGCGTCACCAATCCCAGCATGCCGAACGGGACCGGCGGAGGTCCACCGGTCCCGTTCACCCGAATGAGGAAACCCCAGGTCAGGCGATACGTTCCAGCACCACCGGCGAGGCCGTGAAGTCCGTGCCGGGGGCCGCGATGTCGTAGGAGCCGACCACCGCCTGGAGGGCGTAGTCGAAGCGCTCGGGGGTGTCGGTGTGCAGGGTCAGCAGGGGCTGCCCCTCGGTGACCGTGTCGCCCGGCTTGGCGTGGAGCTCGATGCCCGCGCCCGCCTGCACCGGGTCCTCCTTGCGGGCCCGGCCGGCGCCCAGGCGCCAGGCGCCGACGCCGATGTCGTACGCGTCGAGGCGGGTCAGGACGCCGGAGGACGGGGCCTTGACGACGTGCTGCTCCTTCGCGGTGGGCAGCGGCGCGTCCGGGTCGCCGCCCTGCGCCGCGATCATCCGGCGCCAGACGTCCATCGCCGAGCCGTCGGCCAGGGCCTTCGCGGGGTCGGCGTCCCTGATGCCCGCCGCGTCGAGCATCTCGCGGGCCAGGGCGACGGTCAGTTCCACGACGTCCGCGGGGCCGCCGCCGGCCAGGACCTCGACCGACTCGCGGACCTCCAGGGCGTTGCCCGCGGTGAGGCCCAGCGGGGTGGACATGTCCGTCAGGAGCGCGACCGTCTTCACGCCGTGGTCGGTGCCGAGGCCGACCATCGTGGAGGCCAGCTCGCGGGCGTCCTCGATCGTCTTCATGAAGGCGCCCGAGCCGACCTTGACGTCCAGCACCAGGGAGCCGGTGCCCTCCGCGATCTTCTTCGACATGATCGAGGAGGCGATCAGCGGGATCGCCTCGACGGTGCCGGTGACGTCCCGCAGGGCGTACAGCTTCTTGTCGGCGGGGGCCAGGCCGTCACCCGCCGCGCAGATGACGGCGCCGACACCGTCCAGCACGTTCAGCATCTCCTCGTTGGAGAGCAGGGCGCGCCAGCCGGGGACCGACTCCAGCTTGTCCAGGGTGCCGCCGGTGTGGCCGAGGCCGCGGCCGGAGAGCTGCGGGACGGCCGCGCCGCAGGCCGCCACGAGGGGCGCCAGCGGCAGGGTGATCTTGTCGCCGACGCCGCCCGTGGAGTGCTTGTCGGCGGTCGGGCGGGACAGCGAGGAGAAGTCCATGCGCTCGCCGGAGGCGATCATCGCCGCGGTCCAGCGGGCGATCTCGCGGCGGTTCATGCCGTTCAGCAGGATCGCCATGGCGAGCGAGGACATCTGCTCGTCGGCGACCTCGCCGCGGGTGTAGGCGTCGATGACCCAGTCGATCTGCGCGTCGGTCAGCTCGCCGCGGTCCCGCTTGGTGCGGATCACGGAGATGGCGTCCATGGCCATGGCGGGTGTGGTTCCTTCCGGGAGGTGCGAAGTGTGCGGCCCCCCTGCGAGCGGGGCAGGGGGGCCGTACGGCATTACTGGGAGAGGTGGCCCGGACCGAAGGCCTGGGGCAGCATCTCGGAGAGCGGGAGGACGCCCTCGGGGGTGTCCAGGAGCAGGTCGGGGCCGCCGAACTCGTAGAGCAGCTGGCGGCAGCGGCCGCACGGGACCAGCAGGGCGCCGGTGCCGTCGACGCAGGTGAAGTGCGTCAGGCGGCCGCCGCCGGTGCGCTGGAGGTCGGAGACCAGGCCGCACTCGGCGCACAGGCCGAGGCCGTAGGAGGCGTTCTCCACGTTGCAGCCGGTGACGGTGCGGCCGTCGTCGACCAGGGCCGCGACCCCGACCGGGTAGCCGGAGTACGGGGCGTAGGCGTGGGACATCGCCTCCCGCGCCACCTCCCGCAGCGCCTCCCAGTCGAAGCCGGCGGATTCCCGGGTCACTTGCCCTGGCCCTTCCGGTAGCGCATGCCGTCCGCCTTCGGCATCCGCAGGCGCTGCGCCGAGAGGGACAGCACGAGCAGGGTGACGACGTACGGGGTGGCGCCCACGAAGTCGCTCGGGACCTCGTCGGTGAGCAGGTACCAGACCAGGACCAGCGCGGCCGTGACGGCGCTGACCACACCCTGCACGAGGGCCTTCTTGTACAGCTTCCAGCCGGCCAGCAGCGCGAGCAGGACGACCAGCAGCAGGAGCAGGGCGTGGACGGTGACACCGCCGTTGCGGAGCTGGAGCGCGTCGGAGTATCCGAACAGGCCCGCGCCCATCGCCAGGCCGCCGGGGCGCCAGTTGCCGAAGATCATCGCGGCGAGACCGATGTAGCCGCGGCCTCCGGTCTGGCCCTCCAGGTAGGTGTGCGAGGTGACCAGCGCCAGGAAGGCGCCGCCGAGGCCGGCGAGGCCGCCGGAGATGGCCACGGCCGCGTACTTGTACTGGTAGACGTTGACGCCGAGGGACTCGGCGGCGACCGGGTTCTCACCGCAGGAGCGCAGCCGCAGCCCGAACGGGGTGCGCCACAGCAGCCACCAGCTGCCGATGAACAGCAGCACGGCGAGGATCGTGACCACGGACAGGTTGGTGATCAGACCGCCGATGATGCCGGCGAGGTCGGAGACCAGGAACCAGTGGTGCTTCTCGATGGAGGCGAGTCCGTCGGAGAGGCCGGGGATGGTGACGTCGGGCAGCGAGTCCGCGGGCGGGGACTGCTTGGGGTTGCCGCCCGCCTCCGCGGCCTTGCCGCCGGCGAAGAACAGCTTGGCCAGGTACTGGGTGGCGCCGAGCGCGAGCAGGTTGACGGCGACACCGGAGACGATGTGGTCGACGCCGAAGGTGACGGTGGCGACGGCGTGCACCAGGCCGCCGAGGACACCGAAGCCGATGCCGCACAGCAGGCCGAGCCAGGGGCTGGTCTGCCAGCCGATCCAGCCGGCTCCGAAGGTGCCGAGGATCATCATGCCCTCGAGGCCGATGTTGACCACGCCGGCCCGCTCGGACCACAGGCCGGCGAGTCCGGCGAGGCCGATCGGCACGGCGAGGCCGAGCGCGGCGGCGACCTGTCCGGCGGAGTCGAGCTGGTTGGCGCCGGTGATCACGCGGACGGCGGCCAGGAGCAGCAGCGCACCCGCGACGATCATCAGGGTCAGTCCGAGGGAGCGGCCGGAGCGCTGGGGGGCGCCCGCCGCCTTGGGGGCCGCGGGCGGCGGCGCGTCGGTCATCGTGGCAGTCATCACGCCACCTCCTGCTTCTTCGTCGCGGCGGCGGCCTGGGCGGCGAGTTCCGCACCGACCTTCTGCTGCTGGCGCTTCAGGCCGTAGCGGCGTACGACCTCGTAGGCGATGACGACGCACAGCACGATGACGCCCTGGATGACGCCGAGGATTTCCTTGTCGTAGCCCTGGAATTCCAGGTGGTTGGTGGTGCGCTCCAGGAAGCCCCAGAGCAGGGCGCCGAGCGCGATGCCGATCGGGTGGTTGCGGCCGAGCAGCGCGATGGCGATGCCGGTGAAGCCGATGCCGGCCGGGAAGTCGTTGCTGAACTGGTGGCTGTCGTTCAACAGGGTCGGCATGCCGATCAGACCGGCCACCGCACCCGAGATGATCATGCTGGTGGCGATCATCTTCTTCACCGAGACACCGCTGGCGCCGGCCGCGCTCTCGGACTGGCCGACGGTGCGCAGGTCGAAGCCGAACCGCGTACGGCCCAGTACGAACCAGTACGCGACGCCGACGACGGCGGCGATGACGATGAAGCCCCACAGCTCACCGGCGGGGCCGGTGTCGAAGCTGAAGAAGTACGAGGACGACGGCAGCGGCTTGGTGGAGACGAGGGTGCCGGCCTGGTCCAGCTGGCCGAGCTTTCCGGGCTGGAGCAGGTAGGCGATGATCGCGGTGGCGATCGAGTTCAGCATGATGGTCGCGATGACCTCGCTGACGCCCCGGGTCACCTTGAGGATGCCGGCGATGGCCGCCCACAGGGCACCGGTCGCCATGGCGCAGATCATGATCAGCGGGATGGCGATCCAGCCGGGCACGGTGAGCACCCCGCCGAGGACGGCGGCGATGAACGCGGCGAGCCGGTACTGGCCGTCGACACCGATGTTGAACAGGTTCATGCGGAAGCCGATGGCCACCGCGACGCCCGCGAGGTAGTAGGTCGTCGCCTTGTTCAGGATGTAGACCTGGCTGTCGCTGGCGAAGCCGTAGGTCACCATGTCGCTGAAGGCGTCGCCGGGGTTCTTGCCGGTCGCGAGGATCACCAGGGTGGTGACGACGAGCGCGGCGACGACCGCCAGCAGCGGCGCGGCGATGCCGAGGAGCAGCCGCTCCTTGTCGATGCGTTGGGTCAGCTTGTTCATCGCTCGTCGTCCTCTGTGTGCTCCAGGTGGCCGGTGGCCGCACCCGTCATGGCGGAGCCCAGCTCTTCGGGGGTGATCGTGGCGGGGTCGGCGTCGGCGACCAGGCGGCCGCGGTACATCACCCGCAGGGTGTCGGAGAGCCCGATCAGCTCGTCCAGGTCGGCGGAGATCAGCAGCACGGCCAGGCCCTCGCGGCGGGCCTCGCGGATGTAGTCCCAGATGGCCGCCTGCGCGCCGACGTCCACACCGCGGGTGGGGTGGGCGGCGATGAGCAGCTTGGGGTTGTGGCTCATCTCGCGGCCGACGATCAGCTTCTGCTGGTTGCCACCGGAGAGGGAGGCGGCGGTGACGTCGATGCCGGGGGTGCGGACGTCGTACGCCTCGACGATCCGCTGGGTGTCGGCGCGGGCCGCCTTGGGGTCGAGCAGTCCGCCGCGCGAGTTGGGCTTCTCGGTGACGTGGCCGAGGATGCGGTTCTCCCACAGCGGTGCTTCCAGGAGCAGGCCGTGGCGGTGGCGGTCCTCCGGGATGTAGCCGATGCCGGACTCGCGGCGGTGGCGGGTCGGGGCGTGGGAGATGTCGGTGCCGTCGAGGGTGACGACGCCGGCGTCCGGGTGGCGCATGCCCATGATCGCCTCGACCAGCTCGGACTGGCCGTTGCCCTCCACGCCGGCGATGCCGAGGACCTCGCCCTTGTGGATGGTGAAGGAGATCTCGTCCAGGATGATCCGCTCGACGCCGTCGAGGTCGGTCTGCGCCAGGTGCAGGCCGTCCACCTTCAGCATCGGCACGTCGGTGACCGTGGACTCCTGGGTCTCCGGGGTGGGCAGTTCGCTGCCGACCATCAGTTCGGCGAGCTGCTTGGGGGTGGTGGCGCGCGGGTCGACGGTGCCGACGGTGGTGCCGCGCCGGATGACGGTGATCTCGTCGGCGACGGAGAGCACCTCGCCCAGCTTGTGCGAGATGAAGATGACGGTGAGGCCCTCGGCCTTGAGTTCGCGCAGGTTGTCGAAGAGCGCGTCGACCTCCTGCGGCACCAGGACGGCGGTGGGCTCGTCGAGGATGAGGGTCTTGGCGCCGCGGTAGAGGACCTTGAGGATCTCCACGCGCTGTCGGTCGGCGACACCGAGTTCCTCGACCAGGGCGTCGGGACGGACACCGAGGCCGTAGGCGTCGGAGATCTCCTTGATCCGGGCGCGGGCCTTGCCCCCGATGCCGTGCAGCTTCTCCGCGCCGAGAACGACGTTCTCCAGCACGGTGAGGTTGTCGGCGAGCATGAAGTGCTGGTGCACCATGCCGATGCCGCGGGCGATGGCGTCGCCCGGGTTGTGGAAGACGACCTGTTCGCCACCGACGGTGATGGTGCCCTCGTCCGGCTGCTGCATGCCGTAGAGGATCTTCATCAGGGTGGACTTGCCGGCGCCGTTCTCACCGCACAGGGCGTGGACGGTGCCCGTGCGGACCGTGATGTCGATGTCGCGGTTGGCGACGACGCCGGGGAAACGCTTGGTGATGCCGCGCAGTTCGACGGCAGCGGGAGGGCTGGACGCGTTGATGGCGCACTCTCCTCGGGGAAAGGGGCTGCGGGGAGGGGGCAGGCGTCGGCGACGCTAGCGCGGCAACTCCGCGCTACACGCGTAGAGTTGACACATTGTTATGGCTCGGCGGGGGGCTCCGACAGGCGCCCCCGCGCCGAGCCGAGGTCCGGCGGGACCCGTCAGGTCACGGGGTGGTCTTGACCTTGATCGAGCCGTCGACGATCTTCTTCTTCGCGGCGTCCAGCTTGGCCTGGAGGTCGTCGATGAAGCCGCCGCTGGTGGACAGCGAGACGCCGTCCTTGGCGAGCGAGTAGGTGTTGGTGCCGGCCAGCGGCTTGCCGTCGTGGACCGACTTCACGAAGTCGTAGACACCGACGTCGACGTTCTTGACCATCGAGGTCAGGATCGAGTTCTTGTACTTGGCCAGACCCGGGATGTTGTACTGGTCCGAGTCCACGCCGATGGCCCAGGCGCCCTTCTTGCCGGCGACGGCCTCGATGGCGCCGTTGCCGGAGGAGCCGGCCGCCGTGTAGATGACGTCCGCGCCGTTGTCGAGCATGCCCTGCGCGGCCTCCTTGCCCTTGTCGGGGCTGGCGAAGCCGGAGGTGTCCGAGCCGTGCGACAGGTACTGCGTGTCGACCTTGGCCTTCTTGTCGGTGTCCTTGACGCCCTGGACGAAGCCCGCCTCGAACTTCTTGATCAGCGGGACGTCCACACCGCCGATGAAGCCGACGTGGTTCGACTTGGTCTTCAGGGCGGCGGCGACACCGGCCAGGTAGGAGCCCTGCTCCTCGGTGAACGTGATGCTGTCGACGTTCTTGCCGTTCACGACCGAGTCGACGATGCCGAAGCTGGTCTTCGGGTACTTCGCGGCGACCTTGGTCATGGAGGCGGCGTAGGCGTAGCCGACACCGATGACCGGGTTGTAGCCCGCGTCGGCCAGGTCGGACAGGCGCTGCTCACGGTCGGCCTCGGTGTCCGAGGTCTTCGCGGTCAGTTCCTTGATGTCGCCGCCGAACTCCTTCTTGGCCTTGTCGGCACCGCGCGCGGCGGAGTCGTTGAAGGAGCGGTCACCACGGCCGCCGACGTCGAAGGCGAGACCGACCTTGACACCCTTGCCGTCGCCGCCCGAGGAGGACGAGCCGGTGTCGTTGTCGGAGGAGGTGCTGCCACAGGCTGTGGCAGTCAGTGCGAGAGCTGCGGAGGCGAAACACGCAGCGGAAAGCTTGGCTACCCGGCGCACGGGAAGGCTCCTTCACCTGACCTGAGCGCCACGTAGGCGCTTGATGTGAGCACCTTGGCAGTGCTCCGGCCGAGACGCCCCCATCGGCGTCGGCTTCGCGGCATCGTAACGCGCGTAGATGTCGCAAAAAACCCTCTCGCGAAGCCGTTATCGATTCGAGGCAAACACTGTCTGAACTCGGTCTCCGGCCCTTCTCGCGCCGATGTCGCGGACCGTGCACGAATGGCTTGCATCCGTGTTGCGCCGGCCGAGGGGGACGGCCCCGAGGGGCCGTCCGATCAGCTCTGCGCGCCGTTGCGGTCCAGGAACGCGGCGGCCGTGAACATCTCCACGCCGACCGTGATCGCGTGCTCGTCGGCGTCGAAATCGCCCTGGTGGAGATCGCGTACCGTCCGCTCGCCGGGCCGGCGCACGCCGAGCCTGGCCAGCGCGCCCGGCACCTGCTCCAGGTACCAGGAGAAGTCCTCGCCGCCGAGGCTCTGCTCGGTGCTCTCGACGGACTTCATCCCGCGCCGGGCGACCATGGCCCGGCGCAGCAGCTCGGTGGACTCCCGGTCGTTGACGACGGGCGGCACCCCGCGCATGTAGGTGATCTCGGACTTGGCCCGGTGCAGGGTGGCGACCTCGTCGATGGCCGCGTGCACGATGTCGGGGGCCTGCCGCCAGGCCTCCAGGTCCAGGCAGCGCACGGTTCCGGACAGCTCGGCGTGCTGCGGGATCACGTTCGGGGCGTGGCCCGACTCGATCCGGCCCCAGGTGACGGCGAGACCGGCGCGGGTGTCGACCCGGCGGGCGACCACCGCGGGGACGTCGACGGCGACCCGGGCGGCGGCGGTGACCAGGTCGGTGGTGAGGTGCGGGCGGGCGGTGTGCCCGCCGGGACCGTCGAGCGCGATCTCCACGCGGTCGCAGGCACTGGTGATCGGCCCGTGCCGCAGCCCGATCTTCCCGACCTCCACCCGGGGGTCGCAGTGCACCGCGAGGATCCGGCCGACCCCGGTCAGCACGCCGTCCTCGATGGCGTCGAGGGCGCCGCCGGGCAGCACCTCCTCGGCGGGCTGGAAGAGCAGCCGCACCGGGCGGGGCAGCAGGCCCTTGGCGTGCAGGTCGGCGAGTACGAGCCCGGTGCCGAGCACCACGGTGGTGTGCACGTCGTGACCGCAGGCGTGCGCCCGGTCGGGCACGGTGGACCGGTACGGGCAGTCGGTCTTGGCGTCCGGGATGGGCAGGGCGTCGATGTCGGCGCGCAGCGCGAGCAGCGGTACGGGGAGGTGCTCGGGGTGCTCACCCTCCGCGAGCCCGATGTCACAGACGAGTCCGGTTCCGGTGCTGAGCACGCGTGGCCTGAGCCCGGCCTGCTCCAGCCGCTCCTTGATCGCGGCGGTGGTGCGGAACTCCTGGTTGCCCAGCTCCGGGTGCATGTGCAAGTCGCGACGGAAGGCGACGAGTTCGGCGTGCAGGGACTCGCTCAACACGCCGGGGAGCACATCACCCGGGAGGCCGGTCTCGGACTCTAGGGACATCAATTGCTTCACCCTCTGAAGGGTAGGACGCCCGGGTGGTCAACTACCCCTCGATCAACAAAAGTTCAGCCCGTTAGGGGAAGAAAATCTGACCGGCGGACGCATGGCGGCGAACTGTGGTGGGTAAAACCTCTGTTTTCCTCCTCCACGCATACCACGCCTCACCCGGATCACGCGCGCGATGTCCAGAAACCGGACCACCACGGATCCCGGTGGTCCCGCCCGGCCCGGGCCGTCCTCGCCGGAACACTTCGTCCGCCCCGCGGCTAGAAGTGCTCGACCTTCTGCCCCTCGGGGACCTCGTAGCAGCCGGAGACGACCATCACGCTGAGCTTGGGCGGGTTCCGCTTCGCCATCCGGGTGATGTGCACGCCCGCCTTCTGGTCGTCGTTGTCGGCGACCAGGGTGAGGTTCTTGTTCGCGCTGCTGTCGGGGCCGTACTCGACGATCTTCCAGCCGTGCTCCGGCATCCCCTCCTGGAGGTTCCGCATGGCGACGTCGAGATCGTCCGCCGACGCGGGGTGGAAGCTCCACTTGTGCAAGATCCGGAAGTACCTGTCCCGGTCCTTCCCCGAGCACTCCCGGACCCCGGGGCTGCCGTCGGAGGCCTTCCCCTTGACGCCGATCAGGTCGTACAGCCGGCTGGACACCTTCTGCGTCCGCGCGGCGGCGTCCTGTGACGTTCTGGTGCCGGCGGAGGGGACGTCGTCGGATTCGTCGGCGGACATCATCCCGCATCCGGTGACAGCGGTCAGGGCGAGGGACGCGAAGAGCGCCGCCGTACTCCGTCCGATGTCCACGTCACCAGCTCCCCGGAGTGCCATGGCCTAGAAGTGCTCGACCTTCTGGCCGTCCGGAACCCGGTAGCAGCCGGAGATGACGTCCACGCTCAGCATCGGCGGGTTGTCCTTCGCCATCTGGATGACGTGGACGCCGGCCTTCTTCGCGTCATTGTCGGCCGTGAGCCTGATGTTCTTGTTCTTGCTGGTGTCCGGCCCGTACTCGACGATCTTCCAGCCGTGCTTCGGCAGCGTCTCCCTGAGCCGTTGCATGGCTGCCTCGAGGTCACCGGGGGACGCAGGGGTGAAGCTCCACGGGTGGAGGACCCGGAAGTACGTGTCGGGGTCCTTGCCGGAACACTCCGTCACCGTCGCACGGCTGTCGGAGGTCTTGCCCTTGACACCGATCAGGTCGTAGATGCCGCTGGAAACGGCTTCCACCGCGTCTGCCGCGTCGCTCGACGTGCTCGTGCCGGCGGAGGGGATGTCGGAACCGCTGTCAGTCATGTCGCATCCGGTGAGGGTGGTGAGCGCAAGGGGTATGGCGAGCGCGAGGAATCCCAGCGTGACCTTCATGTCCGGGGCACCTTTCCTACCTCACACGATCTCAGAACCGGCGGCGCGGACGAGGGCTTCGGCTCCGCGTCGTCGCCCCTCCCGGGGTGTCCGTCCTCGGCCTCGGGCCCCCACTGGGCCACCACGGTGATCAGCGCCGTGTCGTAGAAACGGCAGTTCGCCGTCCGGCGCGGTGACGTGTCGCCGGTGTGGGACACCGCGCGTGGGCCCGATCCGGCACGGTCAACCGGAGGTGCCGGACTCTCACGGGCCCGGGCCCGGCCGGTTGGCGCTAGAAGTACTCGACCTTCTGGCCCTCGGGCGCCTTGTAGCAACCGGAGACGACGGTCAGGCTGAGCTTGGGCCGCTCCCTCTGCGGCATCTTCGTGATGTGCACGCCGGCCTTCTGCTCGGCGTTGTCGGCAATCAGGAGGATGTTCTTGTTCTTGCTGGTGTCCGGGCCGTAGGAAACGATCTTCCAGCCGTGCTTCGGCAGTCCCTCCTTGAGGTGCTCCATGGCGGCGTCGAGATCGCCCGGCGACGCGGGGTAGAAGCTCCACGGGTGGAAGACCTTGAAGTACGTGTCCCTGTCTTTGTCAGGGCACTCTTCGACGCCCGCGCGACTGTCGGACGCTTCGCCCTTGACGCCGATCAGATCGTAGATGCCGCTGGATATCTTCTCCAGCGCGTCAGCGGCGTCGCCGGAGGTGCTGGTGCCGACGTACGCGACGTCGTCGGACTCTTTGTCAGTCATGCTGCATCCGGTCAGGGTGGTGAGCGCGAGGGGCATGGCGACCGCGAGGACGCCCAGCTTGATCTTCACGTCGGGGAGTCTCTCCTGGGTCCCGGTAGCCACCGGGTGATGGGCCGGCCCTGCCCCGTCAGCGCGTCGGGGTCGTGCCGTCGGACTTGCTCCGGAAGCAGTCGGACACCACGGTGACCTCGATCATGGACGAGCGCTTGCTGTCGGCGGGCTCCCGCCACAGGCGAAGGTCGGCGGACAGATGGCTGTCGCGTGAGTCGGCCACGATCTGCGGAAGCTTCGCCCGGCTCTTGTCGGGGCCGTCCTTCACGATCTTCCACCTCCTGGCGGGCAGCTGGGCGCGCAGACGGTCCATGGCCTTCTCCAGGTCGTCGCCGGGCACACCGTGGACGCTCCACGGGTGCCGCATGCGGTGGCCTGGTTGCGCAGGCTTGTCGAACCCTCGTCCCAGAAGGCGCCACCCCTGCTTCGCCCACACGTACCCCTGTGGGATGCCGAGGCCCGCGGCGTGCTTCGCCTGCATACCGGGGCTGCCCACCGCGATGACGTCGACCACCGGCAGCCCACCTTCGAGCGTGCGCGTGCCCCGCCCCGGCCCGTGGCCGGGATGCCGTCGAGTTTGCCCACGAGGTCCGGGCAGAGGGAGACCCAGGCCGCACGCTCCTCGTCGGTGAGCCTTTGTCACCAGGCCGCGTTGTCCTTGGGGCTGCTGTCCTTGGGGGGCAGCAGCGGAAAGTCCAGGTACTTCCCGCCCACCTCGTTCATGCCGTCACACGGATGCGACCGCCGGGGTGGACACCGCGACCCGGAGGGTGCCGTCAACCGAAGGGGCCAGCCGGGCCACGGTCCCGTCGTCGGCGTTACGCGCCGCGAGCGAGGGAACGCCGTTCACCATCGGGACGTGCCGTACCGTCCAGCCTGCACGCACGAAGTAGGCATGGGCCCGCTGCATCGCCTGGGCCAGTACGTCCTCCGCGAGCGGCTGCGTCGACCAGGCGTGGTGGGCGTAGGCGGCCTCGGCGTCCTGGTGGGTGCTCAGCCCTTCCCCTTCCCTGGCGGGGGCGTGCGGCACCTGAAGCGCGTCGTAGATACGGCTGGAGTGATCCAGAACCCGGCGCTCGGCCTGGTCGTCGGGGGTGGCCCGACGGAGCGAGGCAGGGTCGGCCGTGGCGGTGGCGTCACTGGGCGGGAAACAGGGTGAGGTGACGCCGAGGGAAGCAACACCCGTGCCCTTCTCCTTGTCCAGGACACCGGTGATGGCATCCATCCAGAAGTCATCGGGTTCGGTTCGCATGCTCACGGTGGGGTACGGATCGGACCAGTCGGCATCCGACGACTGGAACTTGTAGCCCTGCTTCACCCAGGCGTCCCGCGCTTGCCGGACCAGACTCTTGGCCTCAGTGTTCGGCACCCCTGTCAACCGGTACGTGAGACTCAGCTGCACCCGCTCGCCGGAGCTGTGCTCGTCCGCGACACAGGCACCAATCGGCTCGGGCCCGACCCGCTTGAGGATCGGCTTCGGCGACATGCCGTCCACCGCCTGGTGGATGATCTCCTCGGCGCGCTCCATTGCTTGCTGCTCGTCCATCGCAACCTGCTTCGATGAGGGGCGGCCCGCCCCGGTCTCGTCCTGACTCGATCCGCATGCCGCAACCGTGATCGCCATGATCAGCGATGCGACACCGCATAGTGCTCTGCGCAGTCTCACGGTTTCCCTCCGGTCGCGATCTTCGCCATGTTGGTCAGGGAGTCTCCCTCCCAGTACTGAGAGTGAGCAGGCACCTGAAAGTCCCAGGTGACCGGGTCGCCGTCAGCGACTCGGAAGGTCTGACCACCGAATTCGTCGGATATCGGGTCATTGCCGTACATGATGGAGTGGTCGTTGAAAAGCCGGTAGTACGCCATCGGGTTCAGCGGTGCGAGCGTACCGGCCGGCGGTGGGGCGAGGTTCACGATGTCGTTCTTGGCGGTGGCCGCCCAGACGTGGTCGGCGCCGATGTTGAGGTCCTTGGCGTGATCCACGCCCGCGCCGGGGCTGCCCACCAGGACCGCGTTGTCCACCGGCAGGTCGGGGTGGTCACGCATGGTCTCACCCGCCACGAGGGAACCGTAACTGTGACCGAGCAGCGTGGAGTTCACGGACCCCTGGTGGGCGGTGTCGATGCCGTTCAGGAAGTTGCTCAGGGGCTCGCGGGCGGCATCGGCGTACTTCGCGTCGGTCGCGTCGCCGAAGAGGCTCTGAGGGGCGTCGTAACCGAGCCACATGATCGATGCCGTCGACTGGCCGGAGCCCGTGCTCTCCGCTTTCGTCTGAAGCAGTTCCGCTCTCCGGATGTCTCCCTCGATACCGCTCAGCTTGGCACCGGTCCCCGGCACATAAGTGACCACGTTGTCCGCGGTATCGGGATCACCGATCGACATGATGGCGTGGCCACGGTTCCTGGTGTCGAATCCGAGCAGGTACGGACGGGCGTGCTCGTCGGTGACGTTGTCGAAGCGCTTCTGGATCGCGTCCATGCCGTCGAGCGAACTGTGCGCACCCTTGCGCGCCTCCTCCCACTTCTTCCACTCCCGGCTCTCGACCATCGGCGCCCACTTCACCTCGCGCCCGGTGATCGGGCTGATGTAGGGCTCGTACCGCTTGGGTTCGGGATGCTTCTTCAACCAGGCCGCATAGTCGAGATGGGCTTGCGCACGGGCCTCGTCGAAGACAGTGCGGTTGGCCTGGTCCCGTACGGATGCGGGGAGTCCGTCCATGGCGCCCACGGAGTCGGGGTGCATGGAGATGTAGGCCGACTTCTGGTCGTCGTCGAGGCCCTTCCACCAGGCCGCGTTGTCCTTGGGGCTGCCGTCCTTGGGCGGGTGGGGCAGAGAGTCCAGGTACTTCTTGCCGGCCTCGCTCACCCCGTCCTGGTCGGACTTGACGTCGGACCAGTCCCGGTCGGACACCACCAGGTCGTCGTCCGCCTTCAGCGCCCGCAGCTTCGGCGCCCACTTGGCGTCCGCGTCCGCGGCCTCCTTCAGCGCGTCCCCGATGCGGTTCGCGAAGCCGATGGCCTTGCCGAAGTTCGGGTTGGGGTGCTGGTGGATGGCCTGCTGCTCGATCGCGTTGGCCGTCGGGTCCGTCGTGCTCGTCGAGGGGGACACGGAGCCGCCCTCGGGTACCTTGCCGTCGACCTCCTTGCCGCCGGCCGGGAACGACACGGAGCCGTCCGCGCCCACCGTGCAGCCGGCCGCCTTGGCGTCCTCCAGGGCCGCCTCCAGCTTCCGCTTCGCGGCGGCCATGTCGTACGCGAACCCGTTCAGCGCGGTACTGGCCAGCGCGCACTCGGTCTGGATGTAGTGGAAGTTCTTGCCCAGTTCCTTCAGTTCGCGCACGGCCGCGTCGGCCGTCTCGCCCTTGAGCTGGTTGCGGATACCGGCGGATATCCGGTTCTCCACCGTGTCCTTGGCGGTGCTCGCCATCTCGCTCGTGGCCCGGTACCCGTCGGCCGCCTCCTCGTACTCCGAGGGCTTGAGCGCCTGCAGCGTCGCTATGTCCATGAGCCCCCGTCACCGGCCCTTCGCCTGGCCGCCGACGGCCTCGGTGTCGTGGTACTTGCCCTTGATCTTGTCCAGCTCCGCCTTCACCTCGGCGTCGGACATCGACAGGTCGTGCCCGGACTTCTCCATGACCCCGCCCAGCTCACCGCAGCGGGCCTTGACGTCGCCGACGTACTTCTTCCAGGACTCGTACAGCTCCTGCTGCGCCGCCGCCGACTGCACACCGGAGGTGTCGCCCAGCCCGGACTGCCCGTCGTCCAGCTTTCCCAGGGCCTTGCCGATGCCGTCCTGCAGCCCCTTGGTGTCCTCGCCCGCCTTCGTCCAGGCCTTCTTGTCCGACTTCAGGTCACCGGCGCCGCCGCCCGGATCCGACGGAACGTGGTTCAGCTGCATCCCCGTGGAGCCGCGGGCCGCGGCGTCCGCCTTCAGTCGCTCCCACTCGTCCCACGCCATGCGTGATGTTCTCCCCGTTTCCCCATCTCCCCGATGCCGGCGGTCTTCCGCCGTCTCATGCGGGTCCCGTGCACGAGGTGAAGGAGCCTATCGAAATGTGATCACACTGCGCCTGAGTATCCGTACTCATGCCTGCGAGGCCGGCGGCTACGCCGGGCTCACCGCCGCCAGCCGGTGGACGTCCCGGGCCGTGCCGGTCACTCCGGACAGGAAGCCCTGGGCGCGGGGGGAGGCGGTCTCGGTGAGCCAGGCCGGGTCGATGTCGCAGACCGCCACGCGCACGCCCGTGCCGACGAGGGCCAGCGGCAGGGTGTGGACGACCGTGGAGGGGAAGCTGAGGATCGTACGGCCGATGGGGCCGCGGCGGGCGATCAGTTCCAGGGGGAGGTCCGGGCGGACTATCTCCAGGCCCGTCTCGGTGGCGAGGCGGTGGAGCTTGTCGGTGCTCTCGCGGCGGTGCGCGAAGTAGCGGGTGGCGCCGTGGGCCTTCGCCAGGAGCTGGACGGCCTCCACGTAGCGGTCGCCGTCCACGACCCCCGTCTCCACCAGGGAGGTGCCGACCAGGTCCGCGCTCTGGGTGATGCGCGGTGGTCCGAAGCGGGCGCGGGTCCAGGCGAAGTCGTTGGCGGTGACGGTGACGCCGTCCGGGATCTCGGTCACCGGCATGGAGGAGAACACCTCGACGCGGCGCCGGTCGCTCGGGGTGAGGCGGCGGCGGGCGGAGGAGGAGACCGGGGCGAAGAGGAGGTCGCGGGCGCCGGGGCGGCCACCCTTGCGGTGCCAGCGGACCAGTCGCTCGCCGCGGGCCAGCTGGGCGACGAACTCCATCGTCGCCGTGCCGTCGTCCACGACCACGAGGTCGCGGGCGCGGGTGATGGTCAGCAGGAGCTGTACGTAGCGGGAGAAGGGGTCCCCCATCACGATGCGGTCGGCCCGGCGGAGGGAACCCGCCAGGCCGCCGATGGTGTGGAAGGGCGCGGTGGTGCCGCCCCGCGCCTCCTCCCAGCGGACCCGGTACCCCTCGTCCCGGGCCAGGTCGGCCATGCGGCGCAGCTGGCCCCGGGTCATGGGGTCGGTCGGGGACAGGACGACGAGGGTCAGCTCCCCGCCGGCCGCCGGCGGACCGCCCGGCGCGGTGCCGCCCGGCGCGGTGCCGCCCGGCGCGGTGCCGCCCGGCGCGGTGCCGCCCGGCGCGGTGCCGCCCGGCGTCCGCCGGGCCTGCGCGGGCACGGAGGGGGAGGCCCCGGCCGGTCCCCCGGCCTCCCCGCCGCCCGGCGGAACCCCCGGTGCCGCCCCGGCCCGGCCCGGCGGTACGGCCGGGCCGGAGACGGCAGGGGCCGAGGTGACCGGGTCCGGCACGACCGGATCCGACGCGACCGGGTCCGGCACGGCCCGGCCCGGCCCGAGCGGGCCCGGTCCGGCCGGCCCGGGCACCGCCGGCCGCTCCGGCTCGGCAGGCCCGCGCAGGCCGTGCAGGTGTGCCCACTCCAGTACGTTCAGCAGCTGTACCGGGCTCTCCACGAAGGCGAGCGTGCGGGCGGCGTGGCCGGCCTGACCGGCGCGGGGGCTCATCGGCGTACGACCGTCCCGTCGTCAGTGACCTGGATTCACACCGAGACCGGCTCGCCCGCCGCCGCGGCGATCTCCGCCTCGGCGACGGCGCCCGCGACCCGGCGCAGCTTCTTCATCGGGCCCAGCTCGGAGTCGTAGACCTTCTTGACGCCGTCGCCGAGGGAGGCCTCGATGGTGCGGATGTCGCGGACGAGGCGGGTCAGCCCCTGCGGCTCGACCGAGGCGGCCTGGTCGGAGCCCCACATGGCGCGGTCCAGGGTGATGTGGCGCTCGACGAAGGTCGCCCCGAGCGCGACCGCGGCGAGGGTGGTCTGCAGGCCGGTCTCGTGGCCGGAGTAGCCGATCGGCACGTTCGGGTACTCCTTCTCCAGCGTGTTGATCACGCGGAGGTTCAGCTCCTCGGCCTTCGCCGGGTACGTCGAGGTGGCGTGGCACATCAGGATGTTGTCGCTGCCCAGGACCTCGACCGCGTGGCGGATCTGCTTCGGCGTCGACATGCCGGTGGAGAGGATGACCGTGCGGCCGGTGGCGCGCAGGGCGCGGAGGAGCTCGTCGTCCGTCAGGGACGCCGAGGCGACCTTGTGGGCGGGCAGGTCGAACTTCTCCAGGAAGGCGACGGCCTCGGTGTCCCACGGGGAGGCGAACCAGTCGATCCCCTTCTCCTTGCAGTACGCGTCGATCCGGCGGTACTCGTTCTCGCCGAACTCCACCCGGTGGCGGTAGTCGATGTAGGTCATCCGGCCCCAGGGGGTGTCGCGCTCGATGTCCCACTGGTCGCGCGGGGTGCAGATCTCGGGGGTGCGCTTCTGGAACTTGACGGCGTCGCAGCCGGCCTCGGCGGCGACGTCGATCAGCTTGAATGCGTTCTCCAGCTCACCGTTGTGGTTGATGCCGATCTCGCCGCAGATGTAGACGGGCCTGCCCGGGCCGACCTCGCGGGAACCGAACGTGCGCAGACGGGAGTTGGTGCTCATCAGGGGGTGTCCTTACTTGGGGAGGGAATCGAGAGAGGGGCCGAGGATCCAGCTGGCGATCTCTCGGATCGCGCCGTCACCGCCGGGGACGGTGGTGACCGCGCGTGCGGCGCCGCGTACGACGTCGTGAGCGCTCGCGACCGCCACGGGCCAGCCGACGAGGGCGAAGCACGGGAGGTCGTTGACGTCGTTGCCGACGTAGAGCACGCGCTCCGGCGCGATGCCCTGCTCCTCGCACCACTGCTTCAGCGCGAGGTCTTTCCGGTCGATGCCGTGCAGCACGGGGATTCGCAGCTTCCGTGCGCGGGCGGCGACGACCGGGTTCTGTTCCGTGGACAGGATCAGCAGCTTCAGGCCGCTCCTGCGGAGGGCCGCGATGCCGAGCCCGTCGCCGCGGTGCACGGCGACGAACTCCCGTCCGTCGGAGTCGACCAGCACCCGGTCGTCGGTCTGGGTGCCGTCGAAGTCCAGTACTACGGCGTCGATGTCGTCGTAGGAGGGCAGCGAGCCGGGGCGGTCCGCGTCGAAGAGCGGGGCCAGGGCCCGGGCCCGTGCGAGGTCGTGCGGGTCGTCGATCTCCAGCACCCGGGCCGGGTCGGTGCGGACCAGCTCGGTGTGGCCGAAGAAGCGGTGGTGGTGCTCGCGGAAGCCGGCCGCGTCCATGGCGTAGGCGGCGCCGGTCTCCAGGAAGTCCTGGGGGCGGTCCTGGCGGCGCGGGCGGTAGGACTTGTCGTGGTTGACGCCCGCCCCGCCCTCGCCGTCGGCCTCCCGCCAGACGAAACCGTGGAAGGGGGCCACGGTGACGGCGGTGTCGGCGCCGTTCTCGGCGACCGCGGCGGCCACCGCGTCGATGTCCTCGCGGACCAGGAAGGGGCTGGTGCACTGCACCAGCAGGACGACGTCGACGCAGGTGCCGTGCAGCGTCTCGTGGGTGTCCATGGCGTGCAGGACGGCCGCCTCGGAGGTGGCGGTGTCCCCGGCGATGGCGGCGGGCCGCAGCACGACCTCGGCGCCGGCCTCCCGGGCGGCGGCGGCGATGGCCTGGTCGTCGGTGGAGACGACGACGTCGGTCACCAGCCGGGTCGCCCGGCACTCGCGGACCGCGCGGACGACCAGCGGGACACCGCCCACGGGGGCGAGGTTCTTCGCGGGGACGCCCTTGGAGCCGCCGCGCGCGGGGATCACCGCGAGCACCCGGCGCAGCGATGTGCCCGGGCCCGCTTCCGAGTGGGACATGGGGTGTACTCCTTGGAGTGAGGTCACAGCTCGCCCATCCGCCGGATCACGGGGGCGACGCGCTGGACGCCGTGCCGGTAGGCGCCGCGCGCTGCCCGGCGCACGATCTGCCGGACGGGGCCGGGCGCCTTGTCGGCGGCGGGTGCGCCGGGCAGCGGGACGCCGTCGGGGCCGAGGTGGTGGCGGGCGAGGATGCCGGGCAGGTAGCCGGGCGCGGTCTCGGGGGTGTAGTAGGGCATGAGGGGCGGCAGTCCGCCGGGCCGGTCCAACAGCTTGGCGATGCGCTCGCGGGCCGCGTCGAACGCGGTGGCGTACGAGCCTCCCCCAGAGGGGGTACCCCCAGCGG
Organism: Streptomyces sp. NPDC107654; assembly: GCF_055639035.1. Classification (NCBI taxonomy): domain Bacteria; kingdom Bacillati; phylum Actinomycetota; class Actinomycetes; order Kitasatosporales; family Streptomycetaceae; genus Streptomyces; species Streptomyces sp. NPDC107654. The sequence goes on along the minus strand of NZ_JBVKBI010000004.1, from coordinate 166,685 downwards.
CGACGCCCTGCCGGGCCACCCACTCCTCGTCCGGCACCGGCCGGTGCCCGGCGTCGAGCTGGTCCCAGGAGGCGAGGCAGCCGGAGCCGGTGAAGTGGTGGTTGCCGAGCGCCTCGCGGACACCCAGGTCGGTGAGGACGGCCGTGGGGACACGGCGGTGCAGGGCTTCCAGGGCGGCCGTGGAGCTGACCGTGACGAGCAGGTCGGTGCGGTCCAGCACCTCGCCCATGTGCCCGTACACCAGGCGGAAGTTGGCCGGCAGGCCGGTGCCCTGGGCCAGCTTCTGGTACGGCAGCTCCTCGATGTGGGTGGTGTGCTCGCCGGGCTTGGAGCGCAGCTTGAGCAGCACCTCCCGCTCGGGGTGCTTGCGGGCGTGCTCGATGAGGCGGTTCAGCAGGTAGGTACGGTCCCGGCGGTTGTCCGGCACGGACGGCTGGGCCGCGAACACCACCGTGTAGGGCTCGTGTTCACCGGTGTAGGGCGCCCCGCCCAGGAAGGGCAGCGCGACCTCGGTGACCGAGGAGGCGTCGGCGCCGACCCCCTCGTACACGGCCCGGAACCGGTCCGCGTCGTGACGGGAGTTGGCGAGGACGAGGTCCGCGCCGTGGCGCAGCAGCAGGCCGTCGGTGAGCTTCTCGTAGACGACACCGACGTAGCCGGTGACGACCACGGGACGCCTCCCGGACCCCCAGGCGGCGCGCAGTCCGTGCAGCATCGCCTGGACGCCGCCGCCGACGAGGGCGAGGACGAGCACGTCGTACGGGCCGTCGGGGGCCTCGCTCATCGCGCGCAGGAACTCGAGGCCGGTGACCTCGCGCAGGGAGTCGGCCCGGACGCCCACTTCCTGGAGCTGGCGGGTGGTCGGGGTGGCGCGTCCGCGCAGGAGGTAGCCGTCGAGCCGGACCTCGGCAGCCGCGGGAGTGAGTCGCCGCGCGGTGAGCGCGCCCCACTTCCAGCGGGTGTCGGAGTCCGCGAGGACGGCGACCCGCAGGGAGTTCGTAGCACTTGCTGGCACGTCGAAGACGCTAGGAAGCGAGGGAGAGGTTCCGCCCAACCCGAATCCAACAAACGGTTAACAGCACACCGCCGAATGGCGAATCGGGCCGTGAACGCGCCGGAATCCAGCCTGGTTCACGGCTTCGCCACGTGTCGTTCACCGGGTGTCAAGCAGACCGTCAAGACGAATGACGGGCCGCGCCCTAACGTCCCTGACGTGGTCAAGCTCTCCGTCATCGTGCCGTTCTACAACGTGCAGCAATACGCGCCCGACACGCTCAGGAGCCTCAGGTCGAACGCGCGTGAGGACTTCGAATTCATTCTCGTCGACGACTGTTCCCGCGACGGGACGCCAGAGATTCTCGCGCGCGCGGAGCGCGAGTTGCCGGGCGCGGTGCTCGTCCGGCACGAGCAGAACGGAGGGCTGGCGACCGCGCGCAACACCGGGATCGACCGGGCGCGCGGCGAGTACCTGACCTTCCTGGACGGCGACGACTGGCTCGCCCCCGGCTACCTCCCGCGGCTGCTCGCCGCCGCCGAGGAGCTGGGCTGCGACTTCCTGCGCACCGACCATGTGCAGTGCACGGCGCGCTCGCGCAGTGTGCACCGGGTGCCGGTGGGCCGGCGGAACACGGTGCTGGACCCGCGCGGGGCGATCCTGCCCGCCGACCGGTCCACCTCGGTGGACTACGCGTACGCGTGGGCCGGCATCTACCACCGCCGGCTGCTGGACCGGGGGGTGCTGCACTTCACCGACGGGCTGCGCACGGCCGAGGACCGGCCGTGGATCTGGAAGCTGCACCGGGAGGCGGAGTCCTTCGCCGCGGTGAGCCTGCTCGGCGTGTTCTACCGGCGCGGGGTCGCCTCCTCGCTCACCCAGATCGGTGATGTGCGGCAGCTGGACTTCATCCGGGCGTTCGACCAGGTCGTCGCGGAGACCGCCGCCGACCGGGACGCCGGGGTGCTGCTGCCGAAGGCCGTCCGCACCTACTGCGCGATCATCTCCCATCATCTGGGATCCATCGAAAGGTTCGAGCCGGCGGTGGCGAGGAAACTGAAATCCCTGAGTGCCGCGGCCCTGCGGCGCATGCCGCAGGACGTGCTGGACGAGGCACTGGACTCCATGGACCTCCAGCGCGCCACCCGGCTGCGCCGGCTGCGCCGCCGTCCCGCCGCCACGGGGGCCGCCGCGTGACGACCCAGATCTTCCAGGCGTCGACGCTGTACGGCACGGCCACGCTCGCCGCCGCCCTGGACTCCGGCTGCTTCCGCCCCGCCGACCGGCGGATCCTGCTGGTCTGCAACAACGCGGCCACGCCCGAGACCACGCCCTCGCTGGACGGGATGCCGGGCTTCGAGCGGCTGCGCGACCGGTTCGACGACGTGGTGTCGTACAACGAGGCCGTCTTCCCGTTCCACCCCGGCGGCTGGTCGCCCCGCGGAGACGACCTGCCGCTGTGGGAGCGGTACTTGCGGCACGAGTGGGCCCTCGGCGCCGACGACGTCGAGCTGGCCGTCGAGTCGATCCAGGTGAACCCGTCGCTCGCGCTCGCCCAGATCTTCACCGGCGCTCCGGTCACCGTCTACGCCGACGGCCTGATGAGCTACGGCCCCACCCGCAACAAGATCGATCCGCTGGTCGGCACCCGCGTGGACCGGGTCCTCCACCTGGACCTGGTGCCGGGTCTGGAGCCGCTGCTGCTCACCGAGTTCGGGGTGCCCGGCGAGATCGTGCCGACGCACGCCTTCACGAAGGTCCTCGCCTCACTCGCCCCGCTCGGCGACGAGCCGCCGGCCGTCGAGGAGCCCGCGCTGCTGCTCGGCCAGTACCTGTCCGCGCTGGACATCCTCACCCCCGAGCAGGAGGAGGACCTGTATGTGCGGATGCTGAGGGGCGCGGTCGCCCTCGGTCACACGAAGGTGGTGTTCAAGCCGCACCCGTCCGCGCCGGCCCGCTTCGCCCGCTCACTGGAGCGGGAGGCGGAGAAGCTGAAGGCCGAGCTGACCGTGCTGGACACGCCGGTGCTCGCGGAGGTGCTGTACCAGCGGATGCGTCCCGCGCTGGTCGTCGGCTGCTTCTCCACCGCCCTGCTCACCGCGTCCGCGCTGTACGGCCTGCCCGTCGCCCGGGTGGGCACCGAGCTGCTGCTGGAGCGGCTGACGCCGTACGAGAACAGCAACCGCGTCCCGGTCACCCTCGTGGACGGGCTGCTGCCCGAGCTGACCGACCGGGCGGCCGTCACCGAGCAGCGGCGGGGCATGGACGTGGAGGCGCTGGGCGCGCTGGTGCGTGCGGTGGGCTTCGCGATGCAGCCGAGGATCCTGCCGGGGCTGCGCGGGGAGGCCGAGGCGTGGCTGGCGGAGAACCTGAACGACCGCACCCAGCGCTACTTCAAGCGCCGGCGGCTGACGTCGCTGGCGCTGCCCGGCGGGGTGCCGGCCCAGCTGGGGTTCATCCCGCGCAACGCGACGGTCCGCCGGGTGGCGCGCAAGGCGCGCAGCCTGCGCAGGGCGGTGCGGGGCTGAGTGGGCCTCACGGCGGGGCGGCCCGGGTCCGGGGCCGCCCCGCCGGGCATGGTCGCGCCCGGTGGCCGGCGGCCGTGTCCTGTGTTTCTCCGAAGCGGGGGACGGTCGGAGAAATCGGAAAGAGAAAAGGAATCGCAGGTGAACGGGCAGGGGTGGACGGGTGAATTGTCGGCTCGCCGGCCATGCCATTTCCTGCATTTACGCAGGTGGCGCGGGAACAGCCGTTCCGCGCAATGACTTTCACACAATACGGCGAGATGATCGACGCCACTTCGGGTAGGCACCGGGCACCATGTCTGCTTCCTCCCCTCCTCTTGCCGCCGTGCCCGCTCCCCTCATCCGCGGGACGGCCATCGAGCGCCGGGGCCGCCTGCTCGCCCTGGACGGCCTGCGGCTCGTGGCCGCGCTGATGGTCTGCCTCTACCACTACGCCGGACGCGGCGGCCCGGTCTCCACCTCCTGGCACCAGACCCCGGCCACGGTCTTCCCGTCCCTGTCCCAGGCGGCCGTCTACGGCTGTCTGGGGGTGCAGTTCTTCTTCGTCATCAGCGGCTTCGTCATCTGCATGAGCAGTTGGGGCCGTACCCTGGGCGACTTCTTCCGCTCCCGGGTGGCCCGCCTCTACCCCGCCTACTGGGTCGCCCTGGTGCTGGTCACCGCGGCGGCCGTCGCCCTGCCCGCGGTCGTCCACCCGGTCCGCCCCGACGAGTTCCTGGTCAACCTGACGATGCTGCAACAGCCCATGGGCGCCACCCGGGTGCTGGGGGTGTGCTGGACGCTCTGGGTGGAGGTCCGCTTCTACGCCCTGTTCGCCCTGTGCGTCGTCCTGTGGGGTGTCACCTACCGCCGGGTGGTCCTCTTCTGCTGCGTGTGGACGCTGGCGGCGGTGGTGTGCCGCACCTCCGGCAACGCCCTCACCGACCAGCTGGTCATGCCCGAGTACGCGCCCTTCTTCGTCGGCGGCCTGGCCCTGTACCTGATCCACCGCTTCGGCAGTGACCTGCTGCTGTGGGGCATCGTCGCGGTGTCCTGGCTGCTCGGGCAGAGCACCGCCACACAGGCCCTGTGGCACGCGGGCGCGCGGGGCGACTTCCACCGCGACCCGTACGTCATCATCGCCGTCGTCACCCTCGCCTTCGCCGCCGTGGCCGCGGTCGCGGTGGGCTGGACCCGCTGGGCCTCCTGGCCCTGGCTGGCCACGGCCGGCGCGCTGACGTACCCGTTCTACCTGGTGCACGAGCACCTGGGCTGGTTCGTCATCCGGGTCCTGCACCGGGGGCTCGGCCTGCCGCCGTGGCCCACGCTGGCCGCGACCGTGCTCGGCATGCTGCTGCTGGCCGGGCTGATCCACCGGTACGCGGAGAAACGGTTCGGCCCCCGTCTGAAGAGGGCCCTGAAGACGGCGCGTACGCCGGGGAGGTCCGCCCTCAGCTGATCCCGTACCGCGCCCCGACGCCGGCGACCACGACCGCCAGCCCCTCCTCGAACTGCCGGTCGTAGTCGTCGAAGAGCAGCGTGCCGGCCTCGGCGGCGAGCGGGAAGCCGGCCAGGCGGCGAGCGCGTTCCTCCACGTCGAACCCCTCCCGGTGCTCACCGCCGTGGGGGCGCACGCCCTGCTCCTCGGTGACGAAGCCGAGGGTGTACATGGTCGCCGTCCGGCCCGCGTCGACGGCCTGGGCGAGCGTGAACCCCGCCGCTGTCAGCAGCCGCAGGTTCGCCTCCAGGGCGGGCGCGTGGTCCGTGCCCGTGAAGCGCGAGCCGCTGAAGACCTTGGCGCCGTCGCGGTAGCCGAGCAGAGCGGCCCGCAGTCCGCGGTTGGTCTTCAGCAGCCGTTCCTGCCAGGTGTCGGCGGGGTCGAGCGCCGCGCCGGCGAGCATCCGCCGGTACATCTCGGTCGCCATCTCGTCCAGCAGCGCCTGCTTGTCCTTGAAGTGCCAGTAGAGGGCGGGCGCCTTGACGCCCAGCTCCCTGGCGATGGCGCGCAGGGTCAGTCCCTCCAGGCCGGCCTCGTTCAGCAGCCGCAGCGCCGTGTCGGCGACCCGCTTGCGGTCCAGCGGCGCCCTTCGTTCCGTGCTCACGCCGACAGCTTGACACCTTAACGCCGTTAAGGAGATGCTCGGGAGCGACAGGACTTAACAACGTTAAGGGGAATTGTCATGGATGTTCTGATCGTGGGCGCCGGCCCCACGGGTCTCACCCTCGGTATCGACCTGGCCCGGCGGGGCGTGGACGCCCTGGTGGTGGAGGGCGCCGACGGCCTCTTCCCCGGATCGCGCGGCAAGGGCCTCCAGCCGCGCACCCTGGAGATCTTCGACGACCTCGGGGTGGTGGACGCGGTCCTGGCGGCTAGCGGGCCCTACCCGCTCCGCATGGTGTGGAAGGACGGCGTGCGGCAGGGCGAGCAGTCGATGTTCGAGAAGGTGGAGGGGGACGAGGGCACGCCGTACCCCGATCCGCGGATGATTCCGCAGTGGCGGACGCAGGAGGTGCTGTACGCGCGGCTCACGGAACTGGGCGGGCGGGTCGCCTTCGGGCGGCAGGCGACGGCCCTGTCGCAGGACGCGGACGGCGTGACCGTGGAGTTCGCCGACGGTACGACGCTCCGCGCGCGGTACGTGGTCGCCGCCGACGGCGGACGCTCGGCGGTCCGGCGCGCCCTGGGCATCCGCCTGCGGGGCGAGACGGTCGACCCGGCGGCGTTCGTGGTGGCGGACCTGCGGCTGACGGGTCTGGACCGGGACCACTGGCACGCGTTCCCGGGGGAGGACGGCGACGCCCTCGGACTGTGCCCGCTGGCCGGCACGGAGGACTTCCAGCTCCAGGCGCGCCTCGCGCAGGACGCGGAACCCGACCTGTCCCCCGACGGCATCCGCGAACTGGTCGCCCGCTGCACGCACCTGACCGCCGAAGACGTGACGGAGGTGCGCTGGGCCTCCGGTTTCCGGCCGCGAGCCGCCCTGGCGGACCGGTTCCGCGCGGGCCGGGTCCTCCTCGCCGGCGACGCCGCGCACGTGCACTCGCCGGCCGGCGCCCAGGGCCTGAACACCAGCGTGCAGGACGCCTACAACCTCGGCTGGAAGCTGGACGCGGTCCTGCGGGGCGGCGCGCCGGACGCCCTGCTGGACACCTACGAGGAGGAGCGGCGGGCGAACGCGGCAGCCGTGCTGGAGCTGTCGACGGGCGTCCACCGGGGACGGGTGCGGCGCGGCAGGGCGACGGTGCAGCTCGGCCTCGGGTACCCGGAGTCCTCCCTGAGCGAGGAGACCCGCACGGTCACCGGCCCGGTGCGGGCGGGCGACCGCGCCCCCGACGGCACGGTGGGCCGGGTACGGCTCTTCGACGTGTTCCGGGGGCCGCACTGGACGGTGCTCGGCGCGACGGTGGCGGGCGTCCGCTCACTCCCGGCGGCCCCGGAGTCGTACGGCGAGGGCGTGTTCCTGATCCGCCCGGACGGTTACGTGGGCTGGGCGGGGGCGACGACAGCGGGACTGCGGGAGTACGCGGAACGAACGGGAGCCGTAGCGAGCCCTTGGGGCGAAACCCCCTGAGGGGCGCGCGGCCGGAGGCGGCGAGGCGTCACGCGCCGGCCAGCGACAGCTTCACCGCGAACCCCAGGAACAGCACCCCCGCCGCCGACGTGGCCGTCGCCGACAGCCGCTTGCGCCGGCGGAAGGCGGCCGCCAGCCGCGTGCCGCCGAATATCAGGGCGGTGAGGTACAGACAGCTGGCCGCCTGCGCCAGGGCGCCGAGGACGACGAAGGAGAGGGCCGGGTAGGCGTAGTCCGGGTCCACGAACTGCACGAAGAAGGCGACGAAGAACAGGATCGCCTTGGGGTTGAAGAGACTGACGACGAGGGCACGGCGGAAGGGCCGCTCGTCGGCGCCCTGGGCGGGCGCGGCGTCCTCGACGGCCCGCTCACGCCGGGTCCGCCACATCCGCCGGGCGCTGCGCAGCATCCCGACCGCCAGCCAGCTCAGGTATCCGGCGCCGGCGTACTTCACGATCCCGAAGAGCAGGGCGTTCCCCTGGAGCAGCGAGGCGACGCCGGCGGCGGACAGCGTCATCAGCACGGTGTCCCCGCACCACACGCCGGCGGCGGCGGTGTAACCGGCGCGCACACCGCGGCGGGCGGCCACGGAGAGGACGTAGAGGGAGTTGGGGCCGGGCAGCAGGACGATGAGGACCAGGCCCGCGAGGTAGGTGGGGAGATCGATGACGCCGAACATGGGAGGAGTGTCGCACGGGGGTCCTCGCGACGGTCACCGGCCTCAGAACACCTCCGACGGCTCGTACGCGCCCCACACCTCCCGCAGCGCGCCGCACACCTCCCCCACCGTCGCCCGCGCCCGCAGCGCCTCCTTCATCGGATACAGCACGTTGTCCTCCCCCCGCGCCGCCTTGCGCAACGCGTCCAGTGCCGCGTCCACCGCGCCCCGGTCCCGCCCGGCCCGCAGCTCGGCCAGGCGGCGCGCCTGGCGTTCCTCGATGGCCGGGTCCACGCGGAGCGGCTCGTACGGCTCCTCCTCGTCCAGCCGGAAGCGGTTGACGCCCACCACGACCCGGTCCCCGGCGTCCGTCTCCCGTGCGATCCGGTAGGCGTTCCGCTCGATCTCGCCCTTCTGGAAACCCCGCTCGATCGCCGCGACCGCCCCGCCCAGGTCCTCCACCCTGCGCATGAGGCCGGCCGCGGCCTCCTCCACCTCGTCCGTCATCCGCTCGACCGCGTAGGAGCCGGCGAAGGGGTCCACGGTCGCCGTGACGTCGGTCTCGTGCGCGAGCACCTGCTGCGTGCGCAGCGCCAGCCGCGCGCTCTTGTCCGTCGGCAGCGCGATGGCCTCGTCGAAGGAGTTGGTGTGCAGGGACTGGGTGCCGCCGAGGACCGCTGCCAGGGCCTGGACGGCGACCCGGACCAGGTTCACCTCCGGCTGCTGTGCCGTCAGCTGCACGCCCGCCGTCTGGGTGTGGAAGCGGAGCATCAGCGACCTGGGGTCGCGGGCGCCGAACTCCTCCCGCATCACCCGCGCCCAGATCCTGCGGGCGGCGCGGAACTTGGCGACCTCCTCCAGCAGGGTCGTACGGGCCACGAAGAAGAACGACAGGCGGGGCGCGAAGTCGTCCACGTCCATCCCCGCCGCCACCGCCGTACGGACGTACTCGATGCCGTCGGCGAGGGTGAAGGCGATCTCCTGGACGGGCGACGCGCCCGCCTCGGCCATGTGGTAGCCCGAGATGGAGATCGTGTTCCACTTCGGGATCTCGGCGGTGCAGTACCGGAAGATGTCCGCGGTCAGCCGCAGGGAGGGCTTGGGCGGGAAGATGTACGTGCCCCGGGCGATGTACTCCTTCAGCACGTCGTTCTGGATGGTGCCGGTCAGCCGGTCCGCCGGTACGCCCTGTTCCTCCGCGACCAGCTGGTACAGCAGGAGCAGGAGGGCAGCGGGCGCGTTGATCGTCATGGACGTCGAGACCCGGTCCAGCGGGATGCCGTCGAACAGCACCCGCATGTCCTCGACCGAGTCGATCGCCACGCCCACCTTGCCGACCTCGCCGTGCGCGAGGGGCGCGTCGGAGTCGTGGCCCATCTGGGTGGGGAGGTCGAAGGCGACGGACAGGCCGGTGGTGCCGTGCGCGATGAGCCGGCGGTAGCGGGCGTTGGACTCCGCCGCCGTGCCGAAGCCCGCGTACTGGCGCATGGTCCAGGGCCGGCCGGTGTACATGGTCGGGTACACCCCGCGCGTGAACGGGTACGCGCCCGGCTCTCCGAGCTTGCGGTCCGGGTCCCAGCCGGTCAGGTCGGCCGGCCCGTAGACCGGCTCGATGGGCAGGCCCGACTCCGACCGGCGTGCCGACTCCTGTGCCATGACTGCCTCCGCCGTACGACCGACTCCGCTGTTCCCGGCTCTCCTCACCATGCCCCGTAGTTCGGCGCCGGTCACGCGGGGGAAGCATCCGGGCATGAGGATCGCGGGGAGAACCGCCGTACTGCTGCTCGCCTCGGCCGTCACGCTCGCCGCGCTCTGCGGGTGCACCGTGCGGCCGGCCGGCCCCGACGGCAAGCGCGGCCTGCCGGTGCGGGTCCAGGCGCCGGGCAGCACCGGCACCGCCCGGCCGGCACCGGCCGCCCCGCCGGCGACGTCCGCGGTCCCCGCGCCGCGGGTGCTGTGGTCACGCGGGGACAGCGGGCCCGCCGTACGGGAACTCCAGGCGCGGCTGCGCCAGCTGGCCTGGCTGACCGTCGCGCCGACCGGGTCGTACGGCGAGCTGACCGAGCGGGCGGTCCGGGGCTTCCAGGGCAGGCGAGGGCTCCCGCGGACCGGCGCGGCCGACGCCGTCACCTGGCAGCGGCTGGTGACGATGACGCGTACGCCGGACAAGTGGGAGCTGTACGTGATGGGCGGCCAGCCGGCCGACGCGCCCGATGCACGCTGTCTGACCGGGCGGGTGCTGTGCATCAGCAAGAGCAGCCGGACGCTGCGCTGGATGGTCGACGGACGGACCCTGTCCACGATGGCGGTGCGCTTCGGCGCGCAGTACACCCCGACCCGCGAGGGTGTGTTCCGCGTCTACTGGAAGTCACGGCACCATGTGTCGACCCTCTATGACGCGCCGATGCCGTACGCAATGTTCTTCAGTGGCGGCCAGGCGGTGCACTACTCGTACGACTTCGCGGCGCGCGGGTACGCGGGCGGTTCGCACGGCTGTGTGAACGTGCGGGACGAGACGGCGATCGCCCGGCTGTTCGCCCAGGTGAGGGTCGGCGACAAGGTCGTCGTCCACTGGTGAGGTCGCGGGGGGAGCGGGTGCGCTCGCGGTGGGCTCTGCGGGGCGCGGGCGGGACCGGGGGAACGTGTCCCGCCCGCGCCAGGTGCACGAGCCGCGGGTACGGGGGGAACCCCGGCTCAGTGCTACGGCCGATGACCAGTCGGCTCACTCATTACTGCGTCACGGGCTCCAGAAACGTCACACCTCGCGCCGAAAATTTTTGGGCGACTTCAAAACCGCAGGTCACACGGGGTGTCGCCGGTGATGCTGCCGGTCAGTGCGCGGGGTGGGCCGCGGACGGCGACGGGGCCGCGAGGGCGCCTGCCGGTGCGCCGGAGTGCGCCGGGGCGGAAGCCGAGGACGCCGAGGAAGCGGAGGCAGGGGTGGCGGCGGAGGCGGGGGCTGCGCCGTCGCGGTGCCGGCCGCCGCCCTTGCCGCCGCCCTTGCCGCCGCCCGTACCACCGTCCTTGCCGCCGCCCTTGCCGCTGCCGGGGTGGGAGCCGGAGCCGACGGACCCGTGGCCGCCCTTGCCCTTGCCCCGCCCCGTGCCGGCGTGCCCGTGGCCGTGTCCGCGCCCGTGACCGCCCCCGTCGTGGTCCCCGCCCTTGTCCCCGTCCTGGTCGCCGCCCTTGTCCTTGCCCCCGCCCTTGTCCTGGCCCTTGCCCTGGTCCCTGCCCTGTCCGCCGCCGGTGGCGCCCCCGGCCTTGCCGCCCGTGCCGCCGTTCTCCTTGCCGGAGCCGGAGTCACCGGGGGCCAGCAGGACCTTGCAATAGGTGGTCACGCGGGTGGAGCCGCCCGCCAGGTGCTCCAGCGCGCGCCGGCGGCCGGCGTCCAGCTCCTTGCCGTCCCGCAGGGCACGGCAGGCGGAGGCGGCACCGGCCCAGCCGGTGCCGGACGTCGCGGAGGGGGTTGCGGAGCCGGGGGCGGTGGTACGGCCCTTGCCGTGGTCCGCGCCGGAGGCCTCTTCGTCGGTGCCGCCGCGGCGACCGTCCGGGCCGCCGTCCGACGGACCGGTGCCCGTCCCCTGCCCCGGTGTGGCCGGCGCGGAGCCGGAGCCGAGCGACTGTCCGGTGGACGTGCCGGCGGGGACCGAGGCGGTGGGGCGGGAGGGCTCGTCGTCGAACGGCGTGGGCAGCACCCCGGTGCCCGCGGCCATGGCGGCACCGCCGAGCGTGCCCACGGCCGCCGCGGCGGCGAGCGCCAGGCGCACCGGGCGGGCCCAGCGGGGGCGCCCGACGCGGATTCCGGTACGGGCCCGGGCGGCGATGCGGACCAGACCGGCGTCGGTGCCGGGTGCCGGGGTGCGGTCGGCGGCGGGGGTGTGGGCCGCTGCGGTGCGCTCCGTGTCGGCGGCCTCGCGGGCCTTGCGGAACGCGGCCAGGGCGGCCTGTTCGCCGGGGAGTTCACCGGGTGCGGGGGCCGCCTCCGCGGACAGCGCGCCGAGCGCCTGGGAGAGGCGTTCTGCCTGGTCACGAGCGGAGGCGTCGACGGCTTCCAGTGACTCACCGCGCAACAGGCGTTCCGCCGTCTCCCGGTTCAGCCACTTGTACTGCTCGTCGGCCATCACATGTCCTTCTGCGTCCGCGCACGCGTATGCGTCACAGTTGCGGACGTCACCGCACGGCGGCGCGGTTCTCTCTGCGGCGGGAGTGCGTCGAGTCCGCCCGCGGATTCCGGATCGTCCCCGATCAGCTCCGCGAGCCGCTTCAGACCTCGATGCGCGGCGGTACGGACGGCGCCCGCGCGTTTGCCGAGGGTCTCGGCGGCGGTCTTGGCGTCCAGGCCGACCACCACCCGAAGGACGACCGCCTCGGCCTGGTCCTGCGGGAGCCGGGCGATCAGGGAGAGGGTGCTGTCGGTGGCCAGGGCCTCGATGGCCTCGCCCGCCGTGTCGGACTCGGCGGCCCGGCCGGTCAGCTCCGTCTCGTCACCGCCTATCGCGGGACGGCGACCGCGCATGCGTATGTGGTCCAGGGCGCGGTTGCGGGCGATCCGGGCGGCCCAGCCGCGGAACCGGTCGGCGTCACCGCTGAACCGGTCCAGGTCGCGGGCGATCTGCAGCCAGGCCTCGGACGCGACGTCCTCGGCGTCCGCCTCACCGACCAGCGTGCGGACGTATCCGAGCAGCCGCGGGTGCACCGAGCGGTACACCGTACGGAACGCGGTCTCGTTCCCGTCCTGTGCCGCACGCACCGCGGCGGTCAGCTCCGCGTCGTCCCCCAGCACCGTACTCCCTTTACGCCTGTCTTCGGTCGGCGCGAAAGGCACGTTACGGCGTGAAAGCGGTGCTCGTCCATGTCTGTAGAAGATGCAACTAACTCGTGACCGGGTCCGGGTGTGCGCAGGGTGAGATCCGGTGGTGGCCGGGTGTGACAGAAACCGCACTCACGGCGCTGAAGAGAGTACGGGCCGCGCGCGGCCCGCCCGCGCGACGGCCGGGGCCTCTCCTGTGGGGGGTGGCGGCCCCGGCCGTTGCCTCGGGCGTCACGGCTTGCCGCCGGCCGGCTTGCGCTTCCCGCCGCCCCTGCTCTCGCTCCGGCCGTTGCCGGGCCCAGCCGTCTCCTTCGTGTTCCCGCTCTTCGCGCGGGCCGCCTGGGCGGTGCAGTAGGCCGCTACCGCGTCCGGACCGCCCGCCGCCGTGACGAGTCGCCGCCAGGCCGTCGAGTCCAGGGCGCCGCCGCGCTTCCCGGCCTGTGCGTAGGCGTGGCAGTGGGCCAGGGTGTCGCCGGCGGGGGCCGGGTGTGGGGGACGTCCGGAGGCGGACGATGCGGAGGAGGCGGCGGGCGAAGGCGTGTCCGCGTGTCGGGCTTCCGGGGGTGCGGGGTCCGCGGAGGTGGAGAGGGCGGACGGGACGGACGGGGCACTCGGCGAGGAGACGCGCGCGGGTCCGGGGGCGTGCCGGCCGTTGTCGTCCGGCCCGGACCGGGCCGAGCCGATCGCCGCGACGGCGGCTCCGCCCAGCGTGAGACTCGCCAGCGCCAGCGAGAGGGTGGTGCGCAGGGAGCGGCGGACGCGGCGGGGGCGGCCCGGCCGCCAGTCGTCCCGGGACCGGGTCCGGGCGTCGTGGGCGCCCGCCGCGCGGGCGGCCCGGAAGGCCGCCACGGCGCCGCGCTCGGCCACGGGGTCGACGCCGTCGGCGCGCAGCGCGGCTGCGAACCAGGTCTCCGGCTCCCAGGCCTCCGGGGACGTGCCGGTCTCCGGCTCCCACGCCTCCGCGAGCCTGTCGGCCGGCGCGGCCACGGTGCCGTCAGGGTGCCCGCGCCGACGGCCGGCCTGACCGCCGCCGCCGTGCCGTTCACCCATGCCCGTTCCCGTCCTCATCCGTCCCGCCCGGCCCTCCGCACACCGACTCACTCCTCACGCCCGCCCGTGCCCGTCCCCCCAGACCCGCGCATCCGGCGGCACGCTCCCCCCGCCGCCGGGCTCCGGGCTCCGGTGTACGCGGGTTCATACGTGCCGCGCCCGGTGGTGTTCATCCCGGCTCGCCGGGCGTCGGCATACCGGTGTCCGTCGCGCCGTCGGCGGTGGGGCCCAGTTGGCGGGCCAGGCGGCGCAGGCCCCGGTGCGCGGCGGTGCGGACGGCGCCGGGGCGTTTGCCGAGGACCCGGGCGGCGGCCGGGCCGTCGAGGCCGACGACCACCCGGAGCAGCACCGCCTCGGCCTGGTCCCGCGGCAGCGCCCGCACCAGTTCCAGCGCGCGTTCCGTGGAGAGCGTCTCCAGGGCCTGGTCGGGCGTGTTGTGCCGGCCGGGAAGTTCCAGCGCGTCCTGTTCCAGCCGCGTCGCCCGGGGACGGCTCCGCTGCCGGCGCAGATGGTCCAGCGCGCGGTGCCGGGCGATGGTCGCGGTCCAGCCGCGGAACCCGGCGCCGTCGCCCCGGAACCGCCCGAGGTCGCGGGCGATCTCCAGCCAGGTGTCGGAGGCGACGTCCTCCGCCTCCTCGCCGACCAGGCCCCGCAGATAGCCGAGCAGGCCGGGCTGCACGATCCGGTACGCCACCGCGAAGGCGGTCTCGTCACCCTCCTGGGCCCGCGCCACGGCCGCGCCCAGCTCCCCGTCCCGCGGCTGCGGGCGGCGGGGTACCCCTCCCTGGCCCAAGACCGTCCTCGTTCGTGCCGAGTTGCTGGCCACTGCGTGGCGCTTCCCTCACGGTGCGACACGCTCCGGCCGTGTCTCCGCCCTCCACGATCATCAGCGTCGGCCCCGACGGAAGTGTCACAGCCGGGGGGCGGCTCCGGGCGGCCCGCTCAGCCGGAGGCGGTCGCGTCCCGGCACAGCAGGCGCAGCGAGCCGTGGCCGCCGTAGCAGCGGCGGGCCTCGTCGATGGGGTCCCACAGCCGGCCGTCGGGCGTACGCAGCCAGTGCTCGCCGCCGGTCGCCCACCACTCGGCGCCGGTCTGCCGGGCGATCACCTCCCCGGCGTACGCGCCGAAGCCGCGCAGCACGCTCTCGACGGCCGCGTACGGCGGGCCCTCGCGGCGTATCTCCTGGATCATCCGGTCCACCCGCCACAGACTCTGCGCCGAGTAGTCGAGCCGCACCCGCGCGCCCTCGCGCATGGTCGCGACCGCGTCCGCCGCCCACCGCACGGGTTTCGCGGCGGCCTGCGGCCTGGTCTCCTGCCGTGCTGTCCCGTACCGGGCCGTCACATGAGCTGTCAGATCGGCTGTCACATAGGGGAGAGCGAGCGGGGGCGCCGTTCCGTCACTGGGTTCCGGAACGTTTCCCCAAACGTCCCGCCAACCGTCGCAGGACCACCCCACCCCCACCGCACGACGGTCACACGGCCGGGTCAGGCCCCCGGTTCCGCGGCGCTGCGGGCCCGGCGTGAGACCACGGCGCGCAGCACCCGGCGGCCCTCCACCGACACGTCCAGCGCCCGGCGCAGCCCCTGCGCGCCATGGCCCGCGAGGAGGTCCAGCACCGCGGACTGGCGGCGCAGCTCGGCGGCGACGAGCGGCGGCAGGTCCGCGGTGTCGCCCGCCCGCCCGGCCTCCGGATCGGCCGGCCCCGGACCACCGGCCGGGCCGGCCGATCCGGGGCGACCGCCGACGGGGGCCGGACCGTCGTCGGCGGCGGGGTCGAGGAGCCGGTGGACGCGGAGGGAGGCGACCGAGCAGGCGTCGGCCCAGGGCCGTAGCGCGTCGGCGGTGCGCTCGGCCGGGGCCGACTCCAGCATCCGGCGGGTGAGCCGCGCGGCCTCGTCGTCGGCGGGGTCGGCGGGGCCGAGCGCCTCCCGCACCCGGGACAGGTCCCCGGCCCAGTCGGAGCCGTCGGCGAGGCGCGCCCACAGCGGGCGCAGCAGCTCGTCGTCGCCGCCGAGCAGCGGCAGACACCGATCCAAACAAGCCAACCCGCCGGCGGCCAGTCCGCGTTCGTCGGCCTGCGCGATCTGTTCCACCAGGCTCATGAATGTCTCCCTCGCCAGGGCACCGACCGATACGGAGCCCGCACTTCCCCTTACTGCGTGCGACGGGGCGGGAGTGTCACAGTCAGGTGTTTTCAGCCAACCGCGGGGATCGGCAGCAGCTCGCCGGAGAGCACCTTGCGCTCCTGCATCCGGGTCAGCCGGACGACCACCACGACGGCGAGGACGGCGGACACGATGTCGAAGGCGTCGGAGAAGAGCATCACGTGCGCGGCCTGGCGCAGTTCCTCCGCCGTCTCGGCGTGCCGTGAGGTGGTGTCCGCGTACCGGCCCACGACGATGCCGACGATCCACAGCGTCCACCAGGCGTTGACCGGTGTGTGCCCGGACCGCGAGCCCCAGGGCGCGCTGGCGTCCCAGCTGTCCGCGACGATCCGGCGCGGGAACCACAGGTTCACGACCGGGCAGAACCAGGCGCCGATCGTCCAGCCGCGCTTCATGCTGTGCCGGGAGGCGTCGAACACCTCGGCGTTCACCCGGATCCGCCACAGCCAGCACAGGTAGACGACGGCCGTGGCCACCAGGGCCACGCCCTGCGAGACGCCGGCGGCGCTGTAGAGCGTGTCCGCGTGGTCCGCCCGGTCGATCACCCCGGCACCGGTGGCGCCGCCGGCGATGTCACCGGTGACGCTCGCCTCCAGCAGGTCGGCGTAGCAGGCGAACAGGTCGGTGGCGATGACCAGCCCGAACAGCACGGTGGTGGCCCGGCCGAGCGCGGCCGGCGAGCGCAGCCAGGCACCGGGCGGGGCGGGATACGGCGGCGCGGGCATGGGTGTGGTCATGAAGGAGGTCCCCCGAGTGAGATCTGAGACGGCGTACGGCTCTCCCCGAACCGGACGCGCGGACACCGGAACATACGATCGGACGCCATCGCGCGTCCACTCGGTTCTCGGCGCTCCCCGGGGGTCCTCGGGGTGCGCCGCGGTTCTCAGCCCAGCCGGTCCGCCAGCTTTTTGAAGTCCGCCCAGCTCAGCGCCGGTTTGCCCGGGTCCCACAGCTTTTGCACGGTGGCCCGCAGCGGCATCCGGATGCCCGCGGCGACCTGCGCCTCCGTCTGCGCGTGCGGGAAGTCGCACCAGACCGCGAACGACCCGCCGGGGATCTGCCCGTCGTAGCGGGCCGGAACGGCGGTCGTGCCGCGCAGCACCCGGGGTGTCCACTGCTCGTAGATCCGCTGCCCGGTCGGGTAGACGAAGGTCTGCGGCTGCCCGAGGACGTAGTAGAGGAACTCGTCGTTGTAGTTGAGGACCTTCCGCCCGGCGGCCAGGTACTCCGCCGGCGGCCGGGCGCCGATCTCCTTGCCGGTCCAGTAGGCCACCCGGATGTCCTGGTCGGGCTGGACGGAGGTGCCGCGGAAGAAGCCGTCGTTCCAGGCCCGGACGGTCCGGTCGTGGGCGCGGACGGTGGCGGCACGGTCGTTGAGCCAGCCGGTGGCCAGGTCGGCCACGGTCCCGCCGGAGCCGAAGCGCTGCCGGGCGGCGGCGGCCAGCTGCGGGTACGAGGCCTGCGGGTCCCGCACGGTGAGCGCCTGGTACTCGTCCCCGCCCAGGTGCCACTGGCTGCCGGGGAAGAGGCCGGCGTACTCGTTCAGCAGGTCGTCGACGATCTGCGCGGAGGCCGGCTTGGAGATGTCGACGGCGCCCCGGATGGCCGCCCCGTTGACGTTGCGCAGCTGCAGATCGGGGTGGGCGGCGATGACGGCGCCCAGGTGCCCCGGCGAGTCGATCTCGGGTACGACGGTGATGTGGCGGCTCTCGGCCAGCGCCACGATCCGCCGGACCTGCGCCTTGGTCAGGTGATCCTTGGAGACGATCTCCGGGTGGCTGGCGGACTCGATCCGGAAGGCCTGGTCGTCGGAGAAGTGCAGGCCCAGCTCGTTGTACTTCAGGTCCCCCAGCTCGCGTATCCGGTCCTCGATCCAGGACTCGCCGAACGGTTTGCGCGCGATGTCCAGCATGAAGCCGCGCACCGGCTTGGCCGGCTCGTCGCGGACGACGCCCTCCGGGGCCGTACCGCCCCCGTGGACCTCCTGCTTCAGGGTGCGGGTGCCGTAGAAGACGCCCGCCTCGCCGGGCCCGCTGATGTCGACCCGCCCGCCCCGGACGGTCATGGTGTACGACTCCTGGTTCCCGCCCCCGCCGCCGAGCGCGAGCCGTACGTCACCCGCCCGCACGTCGCTCTTCCGGCCCGCGTAGGTCAGCCCCAGCTCCCCGGCTATCAGCCGCCCCTCGTCGGCCAGCCCGGCGTCGTTCACCACGACCCGCCCGCCGTGCCGCGGCTTCCAGCCGGGGCCGCGCGCCGGGGTGTGGGAGCGGACCGCCGGTATCGTGCGCGGGGTCCGCGAGAGCGGATACGACCTGCTCGGGCTGGGGCTCGCCGCCGACGGCGTGCCGGGTTCCTCCGGGTCGGCGCCGGTCCCGGCCACCCTCCCGGACGACGACTGCCGCGCGCTGCCCCCGGGCGACCCGCCGCCGCCGTCCGACGAGGCCCACACGCCGACGCCCGTGCCGAGCGCGACCGTCCCGACGAACGCGGCGGTCACGACCGCCCGCTTCCGTATCACCTGCCGCGCCGAGTCCCGGCGCCTGTGCTGGGTCACCCTGCCAACGTACGACCGTTCCGCGGTTCGTCCGTCACCCAGGCGGTCCCAAACTCTCCCGTCCGAGTGAATTTCAGGTATCCCTCGGACACAGCGTGACCACTCTCGATAATCTGGCGACACACCTTTCACAGCATCCCCTGCCACACCACATGTGACGCGAGGACCCACGCTGCCCGCCCACCGTCTGCCGTATCTCCCCACACCTCTCGACGCCTTCAACACCGCCCGCGCCGACGAGGCCCGCACCCTTCTCCTGCACTGCCTGCGCAGCGTGCGCTGGGCCCACCGGCTGGCCGACCACCGGCCCTACCCCGACCTGGACGCCCTGCTGGCCGCGGCGGACGAGGCGGCGTACGACCTCTCCCCCGCCGATCTGGCCGAGGCCCTGGCCGGCGAGTCCCTGCCGGAACTGCCCGAGGGCACCTACTCGGCGGCCCACATGGCCCTCGGTGCCGCCCACGCGGCCTACGAGGCCAGATTCGGACACGCGTTCGTCATCTACCTGGGTGACGTGCCCCCGGACGAGGTCATCGACCACCTCCTGGAAGCGATCCGGTCACGATTGGCGAACGATCCGGAGGAAGAACGGGTGGTGGCGGCCGAAGAGGTGCGGCGCCTGGCGCGGGGACGACTGGTGGCCCTGCTGAGGGGTGCGGGAAGCTGCGCGAACAGCACAAACACCCCCGCACCGGGCAAATAACCCGACATTCCACCCCGGTAGCCGCACCGCGATAGCCCATCCGATGCCACTTTGATCACACCGGTAGGCCCCCCGTAAAGCACGGCGCGGCGCCTCGCTACGATGCAGAGGGCCGGTGGACCGTACCCGGCCGGGCCCGACCGACAGTGAAGCCGGCGCGGCCCTAGTCCCCGCTCCCGGAGGGTTCTTCCGTGCCGGCTGGAACGCTGTACCGCGGCCGGGAAGGAATGTGGTCCTGGGTGGCTCACCGAGTCACCGGCGTCCTCATTTTCTTCTTCCTGTTCGTTCATGTGCTGGACACCGCTCTCGTGCGTGTCTCCCCCGAGGACTACGACAAGGTCGTAGCCACGTACAAGACGCCGATCGTCGCGCTGCTGGAGTACGGCCTCGTCGCCGCCATCCTCTTCCACGCGCTCAACGGCCTGCGCGTCATCGCCGTCGACTTCTGGTCGAAGGGCCCGCGCTACCAGAAGCAGATGTTCTGGACCGTGATGGGTGTCTGGATCGTGCTGATGGCCGGGGCGATCTACCCGGTCCTCGGTCACGCCTACCGTGTCCTGTTTGGGAGCTGACGCCGATGTCCACGACTGAAACCGCGGCCTCCGGAGTCGGCCCCGTCGAGGGCGCCCCCGTCTACTCCGTCGACAACCCGGCCCCGCTGATCGAGGCCCCGCGCAAGCGCACCAAGAAGTCCCCGAAGTCGACCCGGGGCAACTTCGAGCTGGCGGCCTGGCTGTTCATGCGCCTGTCCGGCATCGTGCTGGTCGTCCTCGTGATCGGCCACCTGCTGATCCAGCTCGTGCTGGACGGCGGCGTCTCCAAGATCGGCTTCGCCTTCGTGGCGGGCCGCTGGGCGTCCCCGTTCTGGCAGGTCTGGGACCTGCTGATGCTGTGGCTGGCGATGCTGCACGGCGCCAACGGCCTGCGCACGGTCATCAACGACTACGCGGAGCGCCCGAACAGCCGGCTGTGGCTCAAGGGCCTGCTCTACACCGCCACGGTGTTCACCATCCTGCTGGGCACGCTGGTGATCTTCACCTTCGACCCGAACATCCGCTAGGCACGGGGCTGCGAGAAACATGAAGATCCACAAGTACGACACCGTCATCGTCGGCGCCGGCGGCGCGGGCATGCGCGCCGCCATCGAGGCGACGAAGCGCAGCCGCACCGCGGTCCTGACCAAGCTCTACCCCACCCGCTCCCACACGGGCGCCGCGCAGGGCGGCATGGCCGCCGCGCTGGCCAACGTGGAGGAGGACAACTGGGAGTGGCACACCTTCGACACGGTCAAGGGCGGTGACTACCTGGTCGACCAGGACGCCGCCGAGATCCTGGCGAAGGAGGCCATCGACGCCGTCCTCGACCTGGAGAAGATGGGCCTGCCGTTCAACCGGACCCCGAACGGCACCATCGACCAGCGCCGCTTCGGCGGTCACAGCCGCAACCACGGCGAGGCCCCGGTCCGCCGGTCCTGCTACGCCGCGGACCGCACCGGCCACATGATCCTCCAGACGCTGTACCAGAACTGCGTCAAGGAGGGCGTGGAGTTCTTCAACGAGTTCTACGTCCTGGACCAGCTGATCACCGAGGTCGACGGCGTCAAGAGGTCGGCCGGTGTCGTCGCGTACGAGCTGGCCACCGGCGAGATCCACATCTTCCAGGCGAAGGCCGTCATCTACGCCTCCGGCGGCTGCGGCAAGTTCTTCAAGGTGACGTCGAACGCCCACACCCTGACCGGTGACGGCCAGGCGGCGGTCTACCGGCGCGGGCTCCCGCTGGAGGACATGGAGTTCTTCCAGTTCCACCCGACCGGCATCTGGCGCATGGGCATCCTGCTCACCGAGGGCGCCCGCGGCGAGGGCGGCATCCTGCGCAACAAGGACGGCGAGCGCTTCATGGAGAAGTACGCTCCCGTCATGAAGGACCTGGCGTCCCGTGACGTCGTGTCCCGCTCCATCTACACGGAGATCCGCGAGGGCCGCGGCTGCGGTCCCGAGGGCGACCACGTGTACCTGGACCTCACGCACCTGCCGCCGGAGCAGCTGGACGCCAAGCTCCCGGACATCACCGAGTTCGCGCGCACCTACCTCGGCATCGAGCCGTACACGGACCCGATCCCGATCCAGCCGACCGCGCACTACGCGATGGGCGGCATCCCGACGAACGTCGAGGGTGAGGTCCTGGCGGACAACACCACCGTCGTCCCGGGCCTGTACGCGGCCGGCGAGGTCGCCTGCGTCTCCGTGCACGGCGCCAACCGTCTCGGCACCAACTCGCTGCTGGACATCAACGTCTTCGGCCGCCGTGCGGGCATCGCCGCCGCCGAGTACTCGGCCAAGGCCGACTACGTCGAGCTGCCGGAGAACCCGGAGTCGTTCGTCGTCGAGCAGATCGAGCGGCTGCGCAACTCCACGGGCAGCGAGCGGGTGGCGACCCTGCGCCGTGAGCTGCAGGAGACCATGGACGCCAACGTCATGGTGTTCCGCACCGAGCAGACGATCAAGACGGCCGTCGAGAAGATCGCCGAGCTGCGCGAGCGCTACCAGAACGTGGCGATCCAGGACAAGGGCAAGCGGTTCAACACGGACCTGCTGGAGGCCATCGAGCTGGGCAACCTGCTGGACCTGGCCGAGGTCATGGCCGTCTCGGCGCTGGCCCGCAAGGAGTCCCGCGGCGGTCACTACCGCGAGGACTACCCGAACCGCGACGACGTCAACTTCATGCGCCACACCATGGCGTACCGCGAGGTCGGCGCCGACGGCTCGGAAACCGTCCGTCTCGACTACAAGCCGGTCGTCCAGACCCGCTACCAGCCGATGGAGCGTAAGTACTGATGGCTACCCCTGTTCTGGACAAGGCGGACGCGGCCGGCCAGCCCGAGCCCGGCTTCGCCGACTCCCCCTACATCACCGTCACCTTCCGGATCCGCCGGTTCAACCCGGAGGTCTCGGGCGAGGCGGTCTGGGAAGACTTCCAGCTGGAGATCGACCCGAAGGAGCGTGTCCTCGACGGCCTCCACAAGATCAAGTGGGACGTCGACGGCACCCTCACCTTCCGCCGCTCGTGCGCGCACGGCATCTGCGGCTCGGACGCGATGCGGATCAACGGCAAGAACCGCCTTGCCTGCAAGACGCTGATCAAGGACATCAACCCCGAGAAGCCGATCACGGTCGAGCCCATCAAGGGCCTCACGGTCCTGAAGGACCTGGTCGTGGACATGGAGCCGTTCTTCCAGGCGTACCGGGACGTCATGCCGTTCCTGGTCACCAAGGACACGAACGAGCCGACCCGTGAGCGGCTGCAGTCCGCCGAGGACCGCGAGCGCTTCGACGACACGACGAAGTGCATCCTCTGCGCGGCCTGCACCTCCTCCTGCCCGGTGTTCTGGAACGACGGCCAGTACTTCGGTCCGGCCGCGATCGTGAACGCCCACCGGTTCATCTTCGACAGCCGGGACGAGGCGGGCGAGCAGCGCCTGGAGATCCTCAACGACCGCGACGGCGTGTGGCGCTGCCGCACGACCTTCAACTGCACGGACGCCTGCCCGCGCGGTATCGAGGTCACGAAGGCGATCCAGGAGGTCAAGCGCGCGCTGATCACGCGTCGCTACTGATCGCCGTACGGCTACGGCTTCTGGGCCCCGCCCCCGGTCACGCACCGGGGGCGGGGCCTTCGCCGTACAACTGTCCGACCCTCTCGTACGTCTCCTGTGTACGCGATCAAGGAGACACATGCGCACGCACAGAAAGCTCGCCGTGGCGACGGCCACGGCCCTCTCGCTCACCGGCGGGCTGCTCGCCCTCACGGCCGGCCCGGCCGCCGCGGCGGCCCCCGCCAAGTACGCCGACGACTTCAACGGCGACGGCTACCGGGACTACGCGTCCGGCTGGGGCGGCGAGGTCACCGTCACCTACGGCACCGCGACGGGGCCCGGCCCGAAGACCGTCCGCTTCACCCAGGACAGCCCCGCCATCCCGGGCAAGGCGGGCGACGCCGGCGGTTACGCCGACGGCTTCGGCGACCAGGTCGCCACCGCCGACCTCAACCGGGACGGGTACGCCGACCTCGCCGTCGCCGACAGCAGCGAGAAGGTCGGTACGAAGGCCGGGGCGGGCGCGGTCACCATCCTGTGGGGTGCCAAGGCGGGCCTCGGCGCGAAGGCCACGCGGATCCCGGCCAAATCCACGATCGCGTTCGGCGCGGCCCTCGCCGCCGGCGACTTCAACGGCGACGGCAAGCCGGACCTGGCCGTCGCCGACGTCACCGGCACCCTCTTCGTCTACCGGGGCGGCTTCTCCCAGAGCGGCGCGACGGGCGGCGTCAGCAAGCTGGAGGTCAGCCCCAGCGGCGCCCACGTGCTGGAACCGAGCATGATCGTCGCCGGCAGGGTCACCAAGGACAAGGCCACCGACCTCTACGTGCTGGGCCAGGGCTACGAGCACGGCAAGATGGTCCAGGCCGCGTGGTTCGTGCAGGGCGGCTCCACCGTCAAGCGCGGCACGTACACGACGTACAACGCCTCGCAGGTGGACTTCCAGGCCACCGGGGTGATCGCCGACTTCGACAAGAACGGCTACGGCGACCTGGCCGTCAGCGACAAGCCGTACAACAAGGGCGCGGGTTCCGTGGTGGTGCTGCGGGGCGGCGCGAGCGGCCCGGCCGGCTCCTACCGGCTGACCCAGTCCACCTCCGGAGTGGCGACCGCGGCCACGAAGAACGACCGGTTCGGCTACGCGCTCTCCGCCGGCGACACCAACCGCGACGGCTACCCGGACCTCGCGGTAGGCGTACCCGAGGAGGAGTCCGGCTCGGTGCCGAACGCGGGCGGGGTGCACGTCCTGCGGGGCGGCAGGAGCGGCCTGACCGGCACCGGCTCGCAGTGGTTCACCCGGGCCACGGCGGGTGTGCCGGGCAGCCCGACCGACTCCGAGATGCTCGGGCTGTTCGTCCGCCTGCGCGACTTCGACCGGGACGGCGACGCGGACCTGCTGGTCTCGGGCGACCTCTACCGCCCGGGCGTGCTGCTGCGCGCGACCGCCAAGGGCATCACGACGAGCGGCGCCTCGGTGTCCGGTCTGGACCCGGCCTTCCCGCAGTGAGCCGCTGAAGGGTCCCCCCGACGAGCCCCACCGGAATCCGCTCCGGTGGGGCTCCTCGCTTCCCGGGACCACTGCTCTTAATCTGACGACATGTCAGACGAAGAGTCGTACGAACTGCTCGGTTTCGACAACGTGCTGCTCCCCGTCGGCGACCTCGGCGAGGCGGTCGCCTTCTACGAGCGGGCCGGGTTCGCCGTGGGCTTCCGGTTCGACGAGGCCGGGATCGCCCAGCTGAAGGTCGGCGCGGAGACGCCCGGCATCCTGCTGCGGGCCGAGGAGGAGCTGCGGCACCGGACGCCCCCCTGGCCCTCGCCGCGGATCTGGCTGGAGGTGCCGGACGCCCGGGCGGCGGCGCGGGAGCTGGCCGCCGCGGGGATCGAGCCCCTGGACGAGATCCACCAGGCGGCCACGGGCTGGACCGTGGAGATCGCCGATCCCTGGGGCAACATCCTCGGCTTCACGGACTACACCAAGCGCCCGGCGCTGGCCCGCAGGACCTGACCCCTTTGGTTGAACGCGTTCAAAAACAGCGCTACAGTCATCCTGTCAGCGTTTTGAACGCGTTCAAGAAGGGGTGGGGCATGGACCGCACCGTCATCGCCTACGTCATCTACCTGGTCGTCAGCGTCGCACTGACCGTCTGGGTGGCCCGCACGCTCAGCCGCAACGGCCGGATCTTCCTGGCCGACGTCCTGCGCGGCAACGAGAAGCTCGCGGACGCCGTGAACCACCTCCTGGTGGTCGGCTTCTACCTGGTCAACCTGGGCTTCGTGGCGCTGTACCTTGGGGACGACGAGACGATCGAGGACACCCGCGGCATCTTCGAGGCCCTGTCGACCAAGCTGGGCGTGGTCCTGCTGGTGCTCGGGGTGATGCACCTGGGCAACGTGTACGTGCTCAACCGGATCCGCCGGCGCGGGGTCATGGAGCGGGAGCAGCTGCCCCCGGTCGGACCGCAGGAGTGGATCGCCCCGACGGCCGGGGCGTGACGGCCGTGACCGGCAAGACCACCGCGGCCACCGTGGCCGGCCGGGGCGCCGCGGGCGTCCCGGTCCGGGGCCTGACCGTTCTGTACGACGCCCACTGCGTCCTGTGCGGGCACCTGCGCGACTGGCTGGCCCGGCAGTCACAGCTGGTGCCGCTGGAGCTGCTGCCGGCCGGTTCGGCCGAGGCCCGGGCCCGCTTCCCGGGGCTCGACCACGCGGCCACCCTCGACGAGGTCACCGTCGTCGGCGACTCCGGCCAGGTCTACCGGGGCTCGCGCGCCTGGATCGTCGTCCTGTGGGCGCTGCGCGAGCACCGCGGGCTCGCCCACCGGCTCGCCACCCCGGCGGGCGCCAAGCTGGCCCATGGGGCCGTGCTCGCCGCGGCGAAGTGGCGGGACGCGCAGCGGTGGTACGGGCAGTCGCGGGGCGGGCAGGGACAGGGCGGGCAGTGGGCAGGGCAGGTCTACCGGCGGGCGGACGGCTGGTCGTACCACCCCCGCACGGGCTGGACCCACTCCCCCACGCCGTCCTGCTCCACGCCGTCCTGTTCCGGGGCCGCTTCCCCCAGTCGTTAGGCTCTTCTACCGTGCCCGCGAAGAACGACGGCCCGGAAGCGGCCGGCCCCCAGAGCAGCAAGTCCGAGCAGACCCGTGCGCTGATCCTGGAGACCGCCATGCGGTTGTTCCAGGAGCGCGGGTACGACAAGACGACCATGCGGGCCATCGCCAAGGAGGCCGGGGTCTCGGTCGGCAACGCCTACTACTACTTCGAGGGCAAGGAACACCTGATCCAGGGTTTCTACGACCGGATCGCCGCCGAGCACCAGGCGGCGGTCCGGGAGATCCTGGACCGGGAGACGGACCTGGAGGCGCGGCTCGCGGGTGTACTGACCGCCTGGCTGGACATCGCCCGGCCGTACCACGAGTTCGCCGTCCAGTTCTTCAAGAACGCCGCCGACCCCGACAGCCCGCTCAGCCCCTTCTCCCCGGAGAGCGAGCACGCCCGCGAGCAGGCCGTCAGCGTGCACCGCGAGGTGCTGGCCGGCTCGAAGTCCAAGGTGGCCCCCGAACTGCGGGACGTCCTCCCCGAGCTGATGTGGCTCTCGCAGATGGGCCTGGTCCTGTACTGGGTCTTCGACCGCACGGAGGGGCGCGAGCGCAGCTACCGGCTGGCCCGGCGGGGGGCCCGGCTGACCGCCCGGGGTGTCTCCCTGGCCCGGTTCCGGGTGCTGCGCCCGCTGGTGCTGGAGGTGCACGAGCTGTTCACGGACTTCCTGCCGGGGATGACGAAGGTGCTGCCGGATCCGGGGCGCAAACGGGAGGAGTGATCACTTTCGGGTGAAGGCGCGGGAACGGGACACCTGGGCTTCCCGCTGCCTACGATGATGCTCTCGACACCAGCCCCTAGGAGGCACGCGATGTCCGCTGCATCCGTCGAGCAGCCGTTCGACGCCGACGAGCCGTTCTCCCTGACGGCCATCGCCGACGAGATCATGGAGCGCCATCCGGGCTACCGCGTCGAGATCATCGGAGGCCACCTCCTCGTGACCCCTTCACCGGATGCCCCCCACGCCCGCGCGCTGACCAAGCTCATGCGTCCCTTCATCGCCGCTGGCTTGGACGACGGCGAGACCGAGGTTCTCCAGAGCGTCGCAATCAAGCTCCCCACCGGCGACGAGGACTACTGCATCCCCGATCTTGTGGTCGTGGACGCCGACATCGACGACCATTTCATCGAGAACAACGCCTACGACCCGGTCTGCTTCCGCCTCGTCCTGGAGGTCACCTCCGGTAACTGGCGGGACGACCTGAAGACCAAGGTCGGGGCGTACGCCGGGGCGAAGGTGCCCGTCTACCTCGTGGTCGACCGCAAGCACCAGCGCCTGCACGTGCTCACCGAGCCCGAAGGGAGCGAGTACACGAACCACCGTGTCCACGCTCCCGGGGAGACCGTCACGCTGCCCGACTCCATCGGCGCCAAGGTCACCCTGGACGTCGAGCAGATCATCAAGGCCGGGCAGAAGAAGGCCGACTGATCAGATCCAGTCCAGCCGCCACAACCGGAACACCCCCGTACCGTCCGTCAGGTACTGCCCGCCGCCCACGTCCTCCGTGCTCACCACGTACTCCTTGCGCTGCCACAGCGGGATCAGCGGGACGTCCTCGGTCACGGCCGCCTGGATGTCCTTGAAGTCCTTCGCGGCCCGGCCGCGGTCGGCGAACTGCTGGCTGTCGAGGACGAGATGGTCGACCAGCTTGTTGCTGTACCCGGTGCTCATGGTGGAGCCGGTGCCGACGAGCGCGGCGCCGAAGGTGTCCGGGTCGGGATAGTCCGCCACCCAGCCGACCGCCCACGCGTCCATCTTCCCGGCGGACCAGCGCTTCTGGAAGTCGGTCCACTCGTATCCCCTGACGTCCACGTGGAACAGGCCGCTCGCCTCCAGCTGCCGCTTCAGCTCGGCGGCCTCCTCGGCGCCCTCGCCCCGGCCGGCGCCGTAGCCCAGGGTGAAACGCACCGGCAGGCTCACCCCGGCCTCGGTGAGCAGCTCGCGGGCCTTCCGGGCGCTACGCGTGGGGTAGTTGTCGAAGAACGACGTGGTGTGGCCGGTGATACCGGTCGGGATCAGCGAGTACAGCGGATCGACCGTGCCCTCGTAGACCGTCGCGGCCAGCCGCTCGCGGTCGACCAGCCAGGCCATCGCCCGGCGCACCCGCGGGTCGTGCAGCGGGGAGCGGGAGCGGGTGTTGAGGTACAGGTTGCGGGTCTCGGCGCTGTCGGACTCGGTGACCCGCTGCCCGGGGTCGCTCGGGTTCAGCTCGGCGAGCACGTGCGGCGGCAGGTTCCGGGTGGCGACGTCGATCCGGCGGGCCCGCCAGGCCTGGTCGAGCTTGGCGGAGTCGGCGTAGTAGCGCAGCTCGACGGGGCGGCCGGTGCCGCTCAGTGCGCCCGTGTAGTGCTTGTTGGGGGCCAGTTCGGCCTTCTGGTCCTTCGTGTACGCCGTCAGCGTGTACGGTCCGGTGCCGTCGACGGCGGTGTCCGTGCGCAGGGCGTCGGCCGGGTACTTCTCCCTGTCCACGATCGAGCCGGCGCCGGTGGCGACCTTCAGCGGGAAGGTGGCGTCCGCGGACGAGAGGTGGAAGGTGACGGTGTGCGCGTCGTCGGCGGTCACCGAGGCGAGCGTGCCGAACAAGGACGCCGGGCCGACCTTGGAGTCGATCGCCCTGACCCGCTCGAAGGAGTACTTCACGTCCTCGGCGGTCATGGCGCGCCCGCTCGGGAAGGTGATCCCGGAGCGCAGGGTGCACCGGTACGTCTTCAGGCCACTGCCCTCGAAGGCGCAGCTCTCCGCCGCGTCCGGGACCGGTTCGGCCCCGCCCGGCTCGAAGGTCAGCAGCGACTGGAACACATTGCTGAACAGCGCCCAGGAACCGGCGTCGTAGGCGCCGGCCGGGTCGAGTGCGGTGACCGCGTCCGTCGTGCCGACGGTGATGGTCCGGTTCTTGTTCCCCTGCGACGGCAGCAGCTGCCAGCCGCCGATCCCCACGACGGCGAGCACGAGCAGTGCCACGAGAATCCGCATGCGAACAGATCGCATGGTGACGCCCTCCCCAGCCACTTCCCCTTGAGTGACGCGGCTCACCTAATCACACGGGTTTCACCGTGCGGAAGGGCTTTCTGTCCAGTTGTGGGGAAACGGTGGGTAAGGACCTGGTCACGCGGGTGTGGCGGCCGGTTCGATCACCGGCACGGTCGGTTCCCCGCTATGACTTCCCGCGCAGTGCGCGCAGCCCGCGCAACCCGATGACCCCGATGACCGTCCCCCATACGAAGGAAACGACGGCCAGCAGCAGGTGCACCCAGAAGTACGCGGTCGGGTGGCCGTCGTCGAAGGCGAGCCCGCTGCTGTCCTTGGCCAGGTTCTTGATGAAAGTGATCCAGATGATCCAGCTCCACACCCCGAAGGCGAGCAGGAACCAGGAGACGGGGCGGCTGAGCTTCATGCGTCCAGTATCGCCGTCCGGGGTTCGGGCCCGTGTCGGGGGTGGGGCCGGAGACGGGACTTCGCGGTCCGGTGCGGGTACGTTCTCGACCGTGCCCGCACCGAAGACGACCGGCCGCCGAGCCCTGCTGGTCTCCTGCGCCACCCTGCTGTCCCTGTCCGTCACCGCGCCCGCCGCGCTCGCCGCGCCGACCCCCTCCACGAACCCGACGGCCACGCCCCCGGCCCGGATGTCCGCCGTGGGCGGCGCCCGGCTGGGGATGCCGGGCACCCAGGTCGACCTCGCGCCCGGTGTCCCCGTGCTGCCCAAGGACATCACCGCGCGCTCCTGGATCGTGTCCGACGCCGAGTCGGGCGAGGTCCTCGCGGCGCACAACGCGCACTGGCCGCTGCCTCCGGCGAGCACGCTGAAGATGCTGTTCGCGGACACCGTGCTGCCCCGCTTCCCGCAGGGCACCCGGCACAGGGTGGTGCCGTCGGACCTCAAGGGCGTGGGTGCCGGCTCCAGCGTGGTCGGGATAAAGGAGGGCAGCAGCTACTCCGTCCACGACCTGTGGCTCGGGGTGTTCCTGCGCTCGGGCAACGACGCGGTGCACGTGCTGTCCGCGATGAACGGCGGTGTCCGGCAGACCGTCCAGGACATGCAGGACCACGCGGAGGAACTCCAGGCGAGGGACACGCGGGTGGTCTCGCCGGACGGCTACGACGCACCGGGGCAGGTGTCGTCGGCGTACGACCTGACGCTGTTCGCCCGTTCGGGGCTGCAGAAGAAGGACTTCCGGGACTACTGCTCGACCGTCAGCGCGAAGTTCGGTTCCGGTGAGATCCGGAACACCAACCGGCTGCTGAGCGGCGACAGCGACGTCCCCGTCTACCAGGGGATCGCGGGCGTGAAGAACGGCAACACCACGCACGCGGGCGCCACCTTCACCGGGGTCGCCGAGCGGGGCGGCAAGGTGCTGCTGGTCACGGTGATGAATCCGCAGAAGCACGAGCACAACGAGGTCTACAAGGAGACCGCGAAGCTGTTCGACTGGGGTTTCCAGGCGGCCGGGAAGGTCGGTCCGGTGGGTGAGCTGGTGCCGCCGAAGAGCGCCGCGCCGGGCACCGCGCAGCCCGGCGCGACCGCGTCGGCGCACGCCGGGCAGGTGGAGGGCGGCGGATCGGGCGGGAAGGCGGCGGCGAGCGCCTCCACCGGGTCCGGTGCCGGCGGCGCCGGGATCGCCCTGGCCGTCGCGGGCGGGCTGCTGGTGCTGCTCGGCGGCGGGGCGTTCCTGGTCAACCGCCGGTGGCCGCTGCCGGACCTGATGCGCCGTCGGACCCGTCCCTGACCTCCGCCTCCTCGGCCTCCGCCGCCTTGCTGCCCGTCGCCGTCCAGGAGGCGCAGAACAGGACCAGTTTGCAGGTGAAGTTGATCCACAGCAGCAGCGCCACGGGCACTCCGAACGCGCCGTACATGCTCTTCGCGGCGACTCCCTGGACGTAGCTGCTGAGCAGCAGTTTCAGCAGCTCGAAGCCGACCGCGCCGAGCAGGGCGGCGACCAGCAGGCGGCGGCGCGGCGGCTCGGCGCCGGGCAGCAGGGTCAGGGCGTAGAGCAGGACCAGGAAGTCGGCGAGGACGGCGACGGCGAACGCGGCGACCGTCAGCAGCGCGCTGCCCCAGCCGTGTTCTTCGAGGCCGATCCGCCCGGACAGCCAGCCGACGGCGGCGGAGGCGAGGGTGGACGCGGCGAGGGTGACCAGCAGGGCACCGCCGAGGCCGAGCAGGATGCCGGCGTCCTTGGCCTTGGTGACGACCGGGTTCTCCTCGCGGTCGGGCAGTTCCCACACCGCGCGCAGGCAGTCCCGCACCTGGCCGACCCAGCCGATGCCGGTGAACAGCAGCACGGCGCCCGCGATGACCCCGACGGTGCCCGCGTTCTGCACCAGGGAGGTGAGGTCCAGCTGGTCGGCCAGGCCCGGGAACTGGTCGGCGATCCGCTGTTCCACGGTCTTCTGGCGGGCCGGGCTGAGCGTGGCGGCGGTGATCGCGGCGGCCACGGTCAGCAGCGGGAACAGCGCGACGAAGCTGACGAACGTCATGGCGGCGGCCAGCCGGGTCCACTTCACCCGGTCCAGGCGCTCGTAGGACCGCCAGGCGTGGGTGGCGGTCAGCCGGGTGACGATCGGCCCGATGCCGGGCAGCTTCTTCAGCCAGTCCATGATCCGACTCTGCCCGCTGCGCGAGAACGCCAACACCGCGTTTCTCCGCCCGAACGGTCATATGGGGGCGATACGGTCAACTGTCATGAAGGATGCCACCGAACTGCCCCAGTCCCTGCTCGTCCTCGGCGGCACATCCGAGATCGCGCTGGCCACCGCGCGCCGGCTGATCGCCCGCCGCACCCGAACGGTGTGGCTGGCGGGCCGCCCCTCCCTCGCGCTGGAGAACGCCGCCGGGAGCCTGCGGGCGCTCGGCGCGGACGTCCACACCCTCGCCTTCGACGCGCTCGACCCCGCGTCCCACGAGACCGCCCTCGGCAAGGTGTTCGCCGAGGGGCCCGTCGACATGGTGCTGCTCGCCTTCGGCATCCTGGGCGACCAGGCGCACGACGAGCGTGACCCGGTCCGCGCGGTCCAGGTCGCCCAGACCAACTACACGGGGGCCGTCTCGGCGGGCCTGGTCGCCGGTCGCGCCCTCCAGGCCCAGGGCCGCGGTTCCCTCGTCGTCCTGTCCGCCGCGGCCGCCGAGCGCGCCCGCCGCGCCGACTTCATCTACGGCTCCAGCAAGGCCGGCCTCGACGCCTTCGCGCAGGGCCTCGGCGACGCGCTGCACGGCACCGGCGTGCACGTGATGGTCGTACGCCCCGGCTTCGTCCGGACGAGCAGGACGGCCGACCGCTCACGCACCCCGCTCGCGACGACGCCGGAGGCGGTCGCCACGGCCGTCGAACTGGGCCTGCGCCGCTGCTCGGAGACGGTCTGGGTGCCGGGGGCGCTGCGCCCGGTGCTGTGGGTGCTGCGGCACGCGCCCCGGGCGGTGTACCGGAGGCTGGCGGTCTGACGGGGCCCGGCGGCGGCCGATCGTGCCCCGTGCCGGCCTACCGGCGGGCGATCGTGCCCCGTTCGACCCCCGCGTGGCCCGGCTGGGGCGGTACGACGGATCCCCCGAACGTGTACTCGCGCAGCTTGCGCCACACCCCGTCGGCGCCCTGCTCGTACAGCGCGAAGCCGGTGCACGGCCACTCGGCCTCGAAGCCGGCCAGTTCCTCGAAGGCGCGGTCCATCGCCGCGTCCTCGATGCCGTGGGCGACGGTGACATGCGGGTGGTACGGGAACTGCAGCTCGCGCGCCACCGGTCCGGAGGTGTCCCGGATCCGCTGCTGGAGCCAGGCGCAGGTGTCGGCGCCCTGCACGACCCGCACGTAGACCACCGGCGACAGGGGCCGGAAGGTGCCGGTGCCGGACAGCCGCATCGGGAACGGCCGGCCCGCCGCGGCGACCTCGCCGAGGTGCGCGTCGACGGCCGGCAGGTCGGCCTCCTCCACCTCGGTCGGCGGCAGCAGCGTGACGTGTGTGGGGATGCCGTGAGCAGCGGCGTCGCCGAAGCCCGCGCGCCGCTCCTGGAGCAGGCTGCCGTGAGGCTCCGGGACCGCGATCGACACGCCGATCGTTACGGTCCCCACGTCGTCTCCTGTCGTCGTGTCTGTTTTCTGCTCTGCCGTCGGCTATGACTGTACGGCCATGAGTGTCCTGTGGGCAGGCGCAGCGGAAGTGATGTGCAGCGCTCCGCCCGCGCGGACCCGTGCGGTCGTACGCCTCAGTGTTTGGCCGGGAGGAAGCCCACGCGGTCGTACGCCTGCGCGAGGGTCTCGGCGGCGACGGCGCGCGCCTTCTCCGCGCCCTTGGCGAGGATCGCGTCGAGGGTCTCGGAGTCGTCCAGGTACTGCCGGGTGCGCTCCCGGAACGGCGTCACGAACTCGACCATGGCCTCGGCGAGGTCGGTCTTGAGCGCGCCGTACATCTTGCCCTCGTACTGCCGCTCCAGCTCGGCGACCGACGTGCCGGTGAGGGTGGAGTAGATGGTGAGGAGGTTGGAGATGCCCGGCTTGCTCTCGGGGTCGTAGCGGATCACCGTGTCCGTGTCGGTGACGGCGCTCTTGACCTTCTTCGCCGTGGTCTTCGGCTCGTCCAGGAGGTTGACGAGGCCCTTCGGCGTGGACGCCGACTTGCTCATCTTGACCGTCGGGTCCTGGAGGTCGTAGATCTTCGCCGTCTCCTTGAGGATGTACGGCTTCGGGATCGTGAAGGTGTCGCCGAAGCGGCCGTTGAAGCGCTCGGCGAGGTCGCGGGTCAGCTCGATGTGCTGGCGCTGGTCCTCGCCCACGGGCACCTCGTGGGCCTGGTACAGCAGGATGTCCGCGACCTGGAGGACCGGGTACGTGAACAGGCCGACGGAGGCCCGGTCGGCGCCCTGCTTGGCGGACTTGTCCTTGAACTGGGTCATGCGGCCGGCCTCGCCGAAGCCGGTGAGGCAGTTCATGATCCAGGCCAGCTGGGCGTGCTCGGGGACGTGGCTCTGCACGAAGAGGGTGCAGCGGTCCGGGTCCAGGCCGGCGGCCAGCAGCTGTGCGGCGGCGAGGCGGGTGTTGGCCCGCAGCTCCTTCGGGTCCTGCGGGACCGTGATCGCGTGCAGGTCGACGACCATGTAGAAGGCGTCGTGGGACTCCTGCAGGGCCACCCACTGGCGGACGGCGCCGAGGTAGTTGCCGAGGTGGAACGAGCCAGCCGTGGGCTGGATGCCGGAGAGCACGCGAGGTCGGTCAGCCATGCTCTTTATTGTCGCAGAGAGTGTGAGGGGTTCGGTGCGTGGGGAACCGCGGGCCGGCTGTGGTCGCTCGCGCCCGCGCGGCGGGGCCGCATGCCGCATGCCGCGTGCGGCCCCGCGCCCGTGCCGGGGGCGATTCAGCCGAGGTCGACCTGCGGGTAGAGGGGGAAGCCCGCGACCAGGTCCGTGGCCCGCTGGGAGATCTCCCGTGCGACCTTCTCGTCCAGGACGTGGGCCGCCTTGGAGGGGGCGCCGGACTTGGTGGTGCCCGGCTCGGTGGTGGTGAGGACGCGGTCGATCAGGGCGGCCACCTCGTCCATCTCGGCCGTGCCGAGGCCGCGGGTGGTGAGGGCCGGGGTGCCGACGCGGATGCCGGAGGTGTACCAGGCGCCGTTCGGGTCGGCCGGGATGGAGTTGCGGTTGGTGACGATGCCGGAGTCCAGCAGGGCGGACTCGGCCTGGCGGCCGGTGAGGCCGTAGGAGGTGGCGACGTCGATCAGGTTGAGGTGGTTGTCGGTGCCGCCGGTGACCAGGGTGGCGCCGCGGCGCATCAGGCCCTCGGCGAGGGCGCGGGAGTTGTCCACGATGCGCTGGGCGTAGTCCCGGAAGGAGGGCCGGCGGGCCTCGGCGAGGGCGACGGCCTTGGCGGCCATGACGTGCGGGAGGGGGCCGCCGAGGACCATCGGGCAGCCGCGGTCGACCTGGTCCTTCAGGGAGTCGTCGCACAGGACCATGCCGCCGCGCGGGCCGCGCAGGGACTTGTGGGTGGTCGTGGTGACGATCTGGGCGTGCGGGACCGGGTCGAAGTCGCCGGTGAGGACCTTGCCCGCGACCAGGCCGGCGAAGTGCGCCATGTCGACCATGAGGGTGGCGCCGACCTCGTCGGCGATCTCGCGCATGATCCGGAAGTTCACCAGGCGGGGGTACGCGGAGTAGCCGGCGACGATGATCAGCGGCTTGAACTCGCGGGCCTGGGCGCGCAGGGCCTCGTAGTCGACCAGGCCGGTGGCGGGGTCGGTGCCGTAGGAGCGCTGGTCGAACATCTTGCCGGAGATGTTGGGACGGAAGCCGTGGGTGAGGTGGCCGCCGGCGTCCAGGGACATGCCCAGCATGCGCTGGTTGCCGAAGGCCTGGCGCAGCTCGGCCCAGTCGGCGTCGGACAGGTCGTTGATCTGGCGGACGCCGGTCTTCTCCAGGAAGGGCGCCTCGACGCGGTCGGCGAGGACGGCCCAGAAGGCGACGAGGTTGGCGTCGATCCCGGAGTGCGGCTGGACGTAGGCGTGGCGGGCGCCGAAGAGTTCGCGGGCGTGCTCGGCGGCGAGGGCCTCGACGGTGTCGACGTTGCGGCAGCCGGCGTAGAAGCGGCGGCCGATGGTGCCCTCGGCGTACTTGTCGCTGAACCAGTTGCCCATCGCGAGCAGCGTGGCCGGGGAGGCGTAGTTCTCGGACGCGATCAGCTTGAGCATCTCGCGCTGGTCGGCGACCTCCTGGCCGATGGCGTCGGCGACACGGGGCTCGACGGCGCGGATGACGTCGAGGGCGGCCCGGAAGGCCGTGGACTCGGTGGAGAGGGGGGCGGAATTCTCGGGCATCGGGGACCTCCGGACGGTGTGCGTGCAGCGTTCACGTTCGGCCCAGGCGCACGGCACTCTTCCCGCTCGGGCCGCTCCCTGATGGTCCGTCCCATCCCAGCGCGCCAGTCACGGCCCGCTCGTCAGATTACCGGGCGCGCCGGACGGCGCAGGTCCCGCGTCCACCATGCGAGCGAGGATAGGAAGGGGTTCACCGTCGTTTTCCGGTCGTACTCGGGAGTGGCCGTGACCGCTGCAGAAGACCTCATCGCCGCCGCCGACGCGCACTGCGCGCCCACCTACCGTCCGCTTCCGGTGGTGATCGCCACGGGTGAGGGGGCGTGGCTGACGGATGTGGCGGGGCGCCGGTACCTGGACCTGCTGGCCGGCTACTCGGCGCTGAACTTCGGGCACGGCAACCGGCGGCTGACCGAGGCGGCCCGGCGGCAGCTGGACCGGCTGACGCTGACCTCCCGCGCCGTCCACCACGACCGGTTCGCGGCCTTCTGCACGGAGCTGGCCGAGCTGTGCGGGATGGAGATGGTGCTGCCCGTGAACACGGGCGCGGAGGCGGTGGAGAGCGCGGTGAAGACGGCCCGGAAGTGGGGGTACCGGGTGAAGGGGGTGCCCGCGGAGATGGCGAGGATCGTCGTGGCGGCCGGCAACTTCCACGGCCGTACGACGACGGTGATCAGCTTCTCGACGGATCCGGAGGCGCGGGCGGACTTCGGTCCGTACACCCCGGGGTTCGAGATCGTGCCGTACGGCGACCTGACGGCGATGCGGTCGGCGCTGACGGAGAACACGGTGGCGGTGCTGCTGGAGCCGGTGCAGGGGGAGTCCGGGGTGATCGTGCCACCGGCCGGTTATCTGGCCGGGGTGCGCGAGCTGACCCGCGAGCGGAACGTCCTCTTCGTCGCCGACGAGATCCAGTCCGGGCTGGGCCGGACCGGGCGGACCTTCGCGTGCGAGCACGAGGGGGTCGTGCCGGACGTGTACCTGCTGGGCAAGGCGCTGGGCGGCGGGATCGTGCCGGTGTCGGCGGTGGTGTCGAGCGCGGCGGTGCTCGGGGTGTTCCGGCCGGGTGAGCACGGCTCGACCTTCGGCGGGAACCCGCTGGGCTGCGCGGTGGCGCTGGAGGTGATCGCGATGCTGCGGACCGGGGAGTACCAGGAGCGGGCGGCGCGGCTGGGCGAGCGGTTGCACGGGGTGCTGGGCGAGCTGTCGGGTGCGGGCCGGGTGACGGCGGTGCGGGGGCGCGGGCTGTGGGCCGGGGTGGACGTCCCGCGGGCGGCCGGCACCGGGCGCGAGGTGTCCGAGCGGCTGTTGGCCCGCGGGGTCCTGGTCAAGGACACCCACGGGCCGACCGTCCGGATCGCGCCGCCGCTGGTGATCGGGGAGGAGGACCTGGACTGGGGGCTGGAGCAGCTGCGGGAGGTGCTGTCCGGGGCCTGATCAGCGGAGCGGGATGTCGGTCCCGTGCCGGCCGGCGGGCCGGGGCCCGAAGATGCGCCGGTCGCTCTCCTCGATGGGGACGTCGTTGATGCTCGCCTCCCGTCGGCGCATCAGGCCGTGCTCGTCGAACTCCCCCAATTCGTTGCCGTAGGAGCGCCACCACCGGCCGTCGGTGTCACGGCACTCGTACTGGAAGCGGACGGCGATGCGGTCGTCGCCCGTTCTCGACGTCAAGGAGCCACCGATGCCGTCCCCGATCACCGAGGAACAGACCCGCCTGGACCGTGAGGCGCTCCTGGACGCGGCGGAGGCGCTCTTCTACGCGCACGGCATCCAGGCGGTCGGGATGGACCGGGTCCGCGAGGCCTCCGGGCTGCCCCTGAAGCGGATCTACCGGCTCTTCGCGACCAAGGAGGACCTCGTGGTCGCCGTGCTCCGGCGACGCGACCGGCGCTGGCGCGCGAGCCTGGCCGCGCACGTGGAGGGCGTCCCGGACCCCCGCGGACGGGTGCTGGCGGTCTTCGACTGGCTGGCCCGCTGGTTCGCCGAGCCCGGCTTCCGCGGCTGCGCCTGGATCAACGCCCACGGCGAACTCGGTTCCGCGTCCGAGCCGGTGCCGGCCGAGGTCCGCGCCCACAAACAGGCCTTCCGCGACCAGCTCGCCGCCTGGGTCCACGCCACGGGCACGGCGGCTGCCGAGTCGGTCTTCCTGCTCGCGGAGGGGGCCGTCGTCACCGCCGGCATCAGCGGCGACCCGGCCCCGGCACGGCACGCGCGGGAAGCGGTGGAGAGGCTGCTCGGGGGCTAGAGGATCACGTGGGGCAGGAAGCGGGCGTACTCGTCGGTGACCAGGCCGGCGGACTCGCGGATGCCGAGGCCCGCCGGTTCGTCCCGGACGACCCAGGCGCCGAGGACCACGTGGTTGCCGTCGAACGCGGGAAGGGGGGCCAACTGCTGGTAGCAGCAGGGCTCCTCACGCGGGACGGCCGGTGCGCCCGGGGGGTGGATCGTGACGCCCTCGCCCTCCCGGCCGAGGAGGGGCTTGGCGACGTAGCCGGTGGTGCCGGCCAGGTCTCGGGGGCCGTCCAGGTAGGCGGGGAGAAGGTTGGGGTGGTCCGGGTACAGCTCCCAGAGGACCGGCAGCAGGGCCTTGTTGCTCAGGAGCATCTTCCAGGCCGGTTCGATCCACAGGGTGCTGCCGGTGCCGCCGCCGTTGTCCAGGGTGTCCAGGACGTGCCCGCCGAAGGCGTCGGTGGTGAGCCACTCCCAGGGGTAGAGCTTGAAGATGCCCCGGATGAACCGGAGCTGGTTGTCCACGAAGCGGCCGGAGAGGCCGTCCCAGCCGATCTCCTCCATGGCCAGCCAGTCGGTGGCCAGCCCGGCCTGCTCGGCGGTCTCCTTGAGGTAGGCCACCGTCATCAGGTCCTCGCCGAGTTCGTCGGCGGCGGAGTGCGCGAAGTGCAGCGGGCCGCCCGGCGGGAGGAGCCCGGACTGGGCGCGCCAGGCCTCCACCAGGCGTTCGTGCAGGGAGTTCCACTGGTCGGCGCCGGGGAAACGCTCCTCCATCCAGAACCACTGCGGGGAGGCGGCCTCGACCAGGGAGGTGGGGGTGTCCGCGTTGTACTCCAGCAGCTTCGCCGGGCCCGTGCCGTCGTAACGGAGGTCGAAACGGCCGTAGAGGGACGGGAGTTCGGCACGGCGGTGCCAGGCCTCGGTGACCGCCGCGGCCACCCGCGCATCGGTGATGCCGAGGTCGGCGAGCCGGTTCTCGGCCACGATGTGTCCGGCCGCGGCGAGGCACATGCGGTGCAGTTCCCCGACGGTCTCCTCCAGCGCCTCGACCTCCTCCAGGGAGAAGACGTAGCAGGCGCTCTCGTCCCAGTACGGGCGCAGGGAGCCGTCGGGGTGACGGGTGAGCGGGTAGACCAGGCCCTGGGCCTCGACGGTCCGCTGCCAGCCGGGGCGGGGGGTGAGGGTACGGCGTTCCATGGATGCGTTCCGGTCAGCCGCCGGAGCTGCCCTTGCCGCCGCCGAAGCCGCCGCGGTGCACTCCGCCGACCCCGCCGTGGTGGTCGTCGTCATCGTCGTACGAGCCGCTGCCCGAGCCACCGCCGGGCTTGGTGAAGGAGCCGCCGTCGACCCAGCCGTCCTCCTCCTCGCCCTCGTAGTACCAGGCGGCGTCGGCCTTCTTCCCCAGGGTCTTCTTCCCGCCGGTCGTCTTGCCGGGCTTGCTCGTCGTCTTCACGGAACCGCTCGTCGTCGTCCTGCAGTTCTTGTCCGCGACGACCTTGTAGCCCTTGGCGAGGTGGTAGCTGTCGCGGTCGACGCAGCGCTTGTCCGGGTCGGACGAGCAGGCGGTGAGGGCGGCGGCCAGCAGGCCCATGCCGCCCAGGACCACCGTGCCGGACCGCAGGGGCCGACGTGTGCGCTCCATGGTTTCTCTCCCCCGTCGGATGTCGTGTACCGGCCGTCAGCCTAGAGACCGGTGCGAGTACCCCCGGCAGGGGGGCGGCCGTCGGCCGCTCCCCTAGAGTCGCTTCGTGCTCTTTGGAATGGTGTGTGCCCTGGGTGCCGCGGTCTGCTTCGGTACGGCGACGGTGTTGCAGGCGGTGGCGGCGCGGACGGCGGGCGCCGAGAGCGGTGACGGCGGGGACGCGGCGCTGCTGCTGCGGGCGCTGCGGCAGTGGCGGTACCTCGCCGGACTCGGGCTGGACGGGCTGGGGTTCGTGCTCCAGGTCGCCGCCCTGCGGTCGGTGCCGATCTACGCGGTCGGCGCGGCGCTGGCGGCGAGCCTCGCGGTGACGGCGGTGGTGGCGGCGCGGCTGCTGCGGGTCCGGCTGAGCGGTCTGGAGTGGGGCGCCGTCGCGGTGGTCTGTGCGGGGCTCGCCCTGCTGGGGCTGGCCTCGGGCACCGAGGGCGACCGGAGCGGGCCCGACTGGCTGCGGTACGCGATGGTGGCCGCCGCGGTGGCCGTGCTGCTGCTCGGCGGGGTCGGCGGGCGCCTGTCGGGGCGGGGGCGGGCGCTGCTGCTGGGGCTCGGCGCCGGGTTCGGGTTCGGGGTGGTGGAGGTGACGGTACGGCTGGTCGACTCGCTGCGGCCGGCGGACCTGCTGGCCGACCCGGCGGTGTACGCGCTGCTGCTCGGCGGTGCCGCCGCGTTCCTCCTGCTCACCTCGGCCCTCCAGCGGGGGTCGGTGACGACCGCGACGGCCGGGATGGTCCTCGGCGAGACGGTCGGGCCGGCCGCGGTGGGGATCGTCTGGCTCGGGGACCGCACGAGGGACGGGCTGGCCTGGGTCGCGGCGCTCGGGTTCGCCGTGGCGGTGGTGGGGGCGCTGGCGCTGGCGCGGTTCGGGGAGGCGCCGGCGGAGTAGCCGACGCTACGGCAGCACCCGGCACAACGCCTCCAGTGCCCCCGCCCACGCGCTGTCCGGCGGGGTGCCGTAGCCGACGACCAGGGCGTCGAGCGGCTCCGTGAGGGCCTGCGGGTGGCGGTGGACGGAGAGGCCGTGGAGGGCCAGGCCCTGCCAGGCCGCCGCCTGGACCACCGACTCCTCCGTGCCGGGCGGGAGACGGAGGACCGCGTGCAGGCCGGCCGCGATGCCCGTGACCCGTACCTCCGGTGCGCGTGTGGTGACGGCGGTGGTGAGGGCGTCGCGGCGGTGCCGGTAGCGCAGGCGGGAGGAGCGGACGTGGCGGTCGTACGCGCCGGAGGTGAGGAACTCCGCGAGGGTGAGCTGTTCGAGGGCGCCGACGGTGTCGGCCTGGCCCTTGGCCGCGACCGCCTCCGCGGCCAGGTCCGGGGGCAGCACCATCCAGCCCAGCCGCAGCCCGGGCGCGAGCGACTTGCTGGCCGTGCCGAGGTGGACGACCCGGTCGGGGGCGAGGCCCTGGAGCGCGCCGACGGGCTGGCGGTCGTAGCGGAACTCGCCGTCGTAGTCGTCCTCCAGGACCAGCCCGCCGGTGCGGCGTGCCCAGGCCACCACGGCGGCCCGGCGGTCGGGGTGCAGGGGCGTGCCCATGGGGAACTGGTGGGCGGGGGTCAGCAGGACCGCGCCCGCCTCGCCCGGCTCGCGGGGATCCGTGCCGAGGTCGTCGTACGGCAGCGCGGGCGTGGCGAGGCCCGCGGCGCGCAGCAGCGCCCAGTGCACGTCGAGGCCGTACGACTCCACCGCCACCGTCCGCACCCCGCGGGCCCGCAGCACCTTGCCGAGGACGGTCAGGGCGTGCGAGAAGCCGGCCGTGATCACGATCGTGTCGGGGTCCGCGCGGACGCCGCGGGCGCGGGCGAGGTAGCCGGCGAGGGCGGTGCGCAGTTCGGGACGGCCGCGCGGGTCGCCGTAGCCGAGGGCGTGGAAGGGGGCCGTGGCCAGGGCGCGGCGGGCGGCCTTGAGCCACTCGGTGCGGGGGAAGGCGGAGAGGTCGGGGGTGCCGGGGATCAGGTCGTGGCGGGGGCGGGCCGGGGTGCGGTGGGGGGCCGCGGGGGCGGCGCTCGGGGGCGTGGGCACGCCGGCCGCCACCCGGGTGCCGGACCCCTGGCGGGCGGTGAGCCAGCCCTCGGCGACCAGGTCGGCGTAGGCCTCGGCGACGGTGTTGCGGGCGATGCCGAGGTCGGCGGCGAGGGAGCGGGAGGAGGGCAGCCGGGTGCCGGGGGCCAGGCGCCCGGTGCGGACGGCGTCGCGCAGGGCGTCGGTCAGGCCGCGGCGCAGGCCGCCCGAGCCGCTCGGTTCGAGGTGCAGGTCGACGCCCAAAGTGGCCCAGGATCTCGCCATGGGAATGGACCATACTCCTGGGCTGCCCGGTGCCTAGGGTCGAGGCATGAGCACTGCACAGGAAACCGTCGAGTACGCCGCCGAAGAAGCCCCGCGCCTGCGCTGGGCCGAGCACACCCCCGAGGTCTACAAGGCGATGATCCGCCTGGACAGCGCGGCCCGGCAGGGCCTGGACCCCACGCTGTACGAGCTGGTGAAGATCCGCGCCTCGCAGCTCAACCACTGCGCGTTCTGCCTCGACATGCACACCAAGGACGCCCTCGCGGCCGGGGAGAGCGTCGAGCGGATCGTGCAGCTGAGCGCGTGGCAGGAGTCGCGGCACTTCTACACGGAGAAGGAGCTGGCGGCGATCGAGCTGACCGAGGCGGTCACCGTGCTGACCGACGGGTTCGTCCCGGACGAGGTGTACGACAGGGCCGCCGAGCACTTCGAGGAGGAGGAGCTGGCCCGGCTGGTCGCCGCGATCACCGTGATCAACGCCTGGAACCGGTTCGGCGTGACCTTCCGGATGACGCCGGGGCACTACCAGCCCGGGCAGCACAAGTGAGCAAGGCCGAGGCGTTCCGCGCGCTGCACCAGGGGCGGACGCCCGACGACCCCCTGGTCCTGCCGGGGCCCTGGGACGCGGCCAGCGCGCGGGTGTTCGCCGCCGCCGGGTACCCGGCGCTGGCCACGCCGAGCGCGGGGGTGGCCGCCTCGCTCGGGTACGAGGACGGGGCGACCCCCGCCGACGAGATGTTCGCGGCGATCGCCCGGATCACACGGGCCGTGGACGTGCCGGTGTCGGCGGACGTCGAGGGCGGATTCGGGCTCGCGCCGAAGGAGCTGGTCGAGCGGCTGCTGGAGGCGGGGGCCGTGGGCTGCAACCTCGAGGACTCGGAGAACGGGGGTGTCCTCAAGGACCCGCACGCACACGCCGAGTTCCTCGCCGAGGTACGGGCCGCCGCCGGCGACCGGTTGTTCGTCAACGCCCGCGTGGACACCTTCGTGCACGGCGACGGCGATCCCGAACGGGCCGTCGAACGCGCCGCGTCGTACGTCGCGGCGGGCGCGGACTGCGTCTATCCGATCCTCGCGCCGCCCGCCGTACTGCCCCTGCTGCGGGCCGGGATCCAGGGCCCGCTGAACGCGCTGGCCCGCCTGGACGGGGACGGCCCCGGGCCCGCCGCGCTCGGCGGGCTCGGGGCCACCCGGATCACCTTCGGGCCGGGCCTCCAGCGGCGGGCCGCGGCCGCCCTGCGGGAGATCGCCGGCGGGCTCACGCCCTGAGCGGGCTCAGGACAGCCACTTCTTCCACACGCCGGGGTGGCTGTCCACCCACTTCTTCGCCGCCTCCTGCGGGTCCAGCTTCTGCTGAGCGATCATCAGGGAGACCTCGTTCTGGTCCTCCGTCGTCCACCGGA
Organism: Streptomyces sp. NPDC107654; assembly: GCF_055639035.1. NCBI lineage: Bacteria > Bacillati > Actinomycetota > Actinomycetes > Kitasatosporales > Streptomycetaceae > Streptomyces > Streptomyces sp. NPDC107654. The sequence continues at coordinate 123,579 of NZ_JBVKBI010000004.1, read as the reverse complement.
ACCTCTTCAGGAAGGCAGCGGCCTTCCCGCCGGACTTCGCGAAGTCGGCGTTGAGGTACTTCTGCAGCGGGGTGTGCGGGTAGGAGCAGGCGACCTTCGCCGCGTCCGCGTCGCAGCCGTCCTTGTACGGCGGCAGCTTCACCTCGGTCATCGGCACCTTCTCGAACAGCCACTGGGGTGAGTACCAGTAGGTCAGGAAGGGCTTCTTGTCCTTCGCGAACTGCTTCATCTGCGTGATCTGGGCCGCCTCGGAGCCGGCGAAGACGACCTGGTAGTCCAGCTTCAGGTTCTTCACCAGCGCCTTGTCGTTGGTGACGTAGGACGGGGAGCCGTCCATCAGCTGGCCCTTGCCGCCGCTCTCCGCGGTGCGGAACAGCGGGGCGTACTTGTTCAGGTTCCGCCAGTCCGTGATGTCCGGGTGCTGCTTGGCGAGGTACGTCGGCACGAACCAGCCGATGTGGCCGGTCACCCCGAGGTCGCCGCCGCGCGTGATCGTCTTCTTGTCGGTGACGTACCGCTTCTCCTGGTCCGGGTGGCCCCAGTCCTCCAGGAGGGCGTCGACCCGGCCCTGGCTGAGCGCGTCCCAGGCGGGCACCTCGTCGACCTGGACGGTGTCGACGCGGTAGCCGAGCTTGTGCTCCAGGATGTACTGGGCGACGGCCGTGTTGGACTGCGCGCCCACCCAGGACTGCACGGACAGGGTGACGGTCTTGGAGCCGTGCGCGTTCGCGAACGGGCTGGCCTGCTTGGTCATGTCGGCGGCGCCGCAGCCGGTGGCCAGGGCCAGGACGGCGACGGCGGCCGGGACGGTCGTACGAAGGCGCATGTCAGGCTCCCTTCCCCGGACGGTGCCCGGTCGGCTGGGTCACCCGGTCCAGCATCAGGCCCAGGCAGACGATGGCGGCACCGGCGACCAGGCCGGTCGCGAGGTCGCCCTGGGCGAGGCCGAAGGCGACGTCGTAGCCGAGGGCGCCGCCGCCGACCAGACCGCCGATGATGACCACGGCGAGGACCAGGACGACACCCTGGTTGACGGCGAGCAGCAACGACCGCCTGGCCAGCGGGAGCTGGACCTGCCACAGCTGCTGGCGGCCGGTCGCGCCGAGCGAGCGCGCGGACTCCAGCGCGGCCTGGTCGACCTGGCGCAGGCCCTGCGCGGTGATCCGGACGACGGCCGGGAGGGCGTAGACGACGGCCGCGGCGACGGCCGGGGCGCGGCCGACGCCGAACAGCGCGACGACCGGGATCAGGTACACGAACTGCGGCATGGTCTGGAAGACGTCCAGGACCGGGCGCAGGGCGCGTTCGACGCGGTCGCTGCGGGCGGCGGCGATGCCCGTGGCGAAGCCCAGCACGAGGGTGACGGCGACGGCGGCCAGCACCTGGGAGAGGGTGTCGAGCGACGGCTCCCACACGCCGAGCACGCCGATCGCGGCCATGGCGAGGACGGCGGTCAGCGCGGTGCGCCAGGTGCCGATCAGCCAGGCCAGGGCGGCGACGATGAGCAGCACCGACCACCAGGGCAGCCACTGCAGACCGTCGCGGACGGGGTCCAGGACCCAGGTGGTGAAGTGGCCCGCCCAGTCCGCGGTGCCGCCGATCACGGGGACACCGGAGTACAGGTGGCCGGTCATCCAGTCGACGGCCCGGTTGACCGGCCCGGCGATGTCCAGCGTGCCGCCGGCGGGCCAGTCGAGGGCGCCGAGGAGGCGGGTGGCGAGGGCGACGGCCACGGTGACGGCGAGGGCGTACGGCCAGCCGATGGTGCGGGAGCGGGTCCCGCCGTCCCCGGCCGCCGCGGTCACGCGGTCCAGGACCACCGCGAGCAGCACGATCGGGATGCCGGCCGCGAGGGCCGCGCCGACGTCGACCGAGGCGAGGGCCTGGTAGACGCGGTCACCGAGGCCTCCGGCGCCGATGACGGCGGCGATCACGGCCATGGACAGCGCCATCATGATCGTCTGGTTGAGGCCGAGGAGGAGTTCCTTGCGGGCCAGCGGGATACGGGCGGTCAGCAGCCGCTGGCGGCGGGTGGCACCGAGCGACTCCACGGCCTCCAGGACTTCGGGGTCGGCGCCGCGCAGGCCGAGCGCGGTGAGGCGGGCCATCGGCGGGGCGGCGTAGACGACGGTGGCGAGGACGGCCGCGGGGACGCCGATGCCGAAGACCAGGACGACGGGGAGGAGGTAGGCGAAGGCCGGGAGCACCTGCATGGTGTCCAGCACCGGGCGCAGGGCGCGGTCGAGACGGTCGGAGAGGCCGGCGCCGAGGCCGAGGAGGGCGCCCACGGCGACGGAGGCGAGGACCGCCACGACCATCAGCGCGAGGGTCTGCATCGTCGGCACCCACATGCCGAGGGCTCCGCAGGCCAGGAAGGCGACGGCCGTGCCGGCGGCCAGGCGGACCCCGGCGACGCGCCAGGCGAGCAGGGCGGCGAACGCGGTCACGCCCGCCCAGCCCGCGGCGAGGAGGGTGAGGTAGACCACGCGGACGGCCCAGATCACGGCGTTGCTGACGTAGCCGAAGAAGTACAGGAACAGCGGGTGGCTGTCCCGGTTGTCGATGACCCAGTCGCTGGCCGTGGAGAGGGGCTTGTCGAGGTGGACGGTGAGGGCGTGGGGCCAGCCGGCGCCGGGCCAGTGGCCGGACGCCCAGGGGGCCAGCACCGCGGCGAGGAGGGCGAGCAGGAGGAGCTTGCCCGCGGCCCGGCTCCTCAGGACGCGGGGGGCGCGGACCTTCGCGGTCGGGACGGTGAGCGTTGCCATCAGACGGCCTCCCGGGTGGTGCGGGGGCCGGGAGGGGTGGCGGCGCGACGGCCCGTGGCCGCGCCGGGTGCGGCGGGTGCGGCGGGTGCCTCCGGTGCGGCCGGTGTGCCGTCCGCGGTCGCGGGGGCGTCGGCGTCCGGCGCCACCGCACCGGCCTCGCCCGTGGCCACGGCGTCCACGTCCACGCCTGCCACCACGCCCAGCAGCTGCTCGTGGTCCACCACACCGAGGCAGCGGCCCTCGTTCATGACGCGGGCGGGGGCGCCGGAGCGGGCCACGGCCTCGATGGCCTCGGCGACCGTGGCCTCGGGGCGTACGGCGGGGCCGTTGCCCATCTCGTCGGCCGACGCCGGGCGCATGGCCGTACCGACCGTCAGCACCTGCTCGCGCGGCACGTCCCGGACGAACTCACGGACGTAGTCGTCGGCCGGGTTGCCGACGATCTCCTCGGGGGTGCCGAGCTGGACCACCCGGCCGTCGCGCATGAGGGCGATGCGGTCGCCGAGTTTGAGGGCCTCGCTGAGGTCGTGGGTGATGAAGACCATCGTGCGGCCCTCTTCCCGGTGCAGGCGGGTCACCTCGTCCTGCATGTCGCGCCGGATGAGGGGGTCGAGGGCGCTGAACGGCTCGTCGAAGAGGAGGACCTCCGGGTCCACGGCGAGGGCGCGGGCGAGGCCCACCCGCTGGCGCTGGCCGCCGGAGAGCTGACCGGGGCGGCGCTTCTCCATGCCTTCGAGGCCGACCTTGGCGACGAACTCGGCGGCCCGCTCACGGCGTTCCGACCTGCCGACGCCCTGGATCTCCAGGCCGTAGGCGACGTTGTCGAGGACCGTGCGGTGCGGGAGCAGGCCGAAGTGCTGGAAGACCATCGCGGCCCGGTGCCGGCGCAGCTCGCGCAGCCGTCCCCGGTCCATCGCGCGGACGTCCTCGCCGTCGATGGAGATGGTGCCCGCGGTCGGCTCGATCAGCCGGGTCAGGCAGCGGACGAGGGTGGACTTGCCGGAGCCGGACAGGCCCATGACGACGAAGACCTCGCCTTTGCGGACGTCGAAGGAGACGTCCCGGACGGCGGCCGTGCAGCCGGTGCGGGAGCGGAGGTCGGCGGCAGAGAGCGCGGCCAGCTCGGGGTCGGCCGGGACACGCTCCGGCTTCGGGCCGAACACCTTCCACAGCCCGGACACCGAGAAGACGGGGTCGCCGGCGCTGGTGGGCGGCTTGCGCGTGGGGACGGTGAGAGTCATCGGGGATCGCCTCCGATCAGGTCGACGGCCTTCTCCCCGACCATGAGCACCCCGATCATCGGGTTCACGGCGGTCATGGTGGGGAAGACGGACGCGTCGGCGATGCGAATGCCGTCGAGACCGCGGATCCTCAGTTCCGGGTCGACCACGGCGTGTTCGTCGTCGGCGGCGCCCATCCTGCAGGTGCCGGCCGGGTGGTAGACGGTGTGCGCGACCTTGCGGGCGTACTCGCTCAGCTCGGCGTCGCCGACGGCCTCCGGGCCGGGGCACACCTCGCGCTTGAGCCAGCCGGCCAGCGGCTCGGTCTTCGCTATCTCACGGGCGATGCGGATGCCGTCGACCAGGGTCCGGGCGTCGTAGTCGTCCTCGTCGGTGAAGTAGCGGAAGTCCAGGGCCGGCTTGACGGAGGGGTCCGCGCTGGTGAGGTACAGGCGGCCGCGGCTCTTGGGCTTGGGGATGTTGGGGGTCATGGAGACACCGAACTCCGGCCGCTCGTAGCCCAGTCGCTCCGGGTTGTCGGTGAACGGGATCTGGTAGAAGTGGAACATCAGGTCCGGGCCCGGGTGCTCGGGGTCCCGCTGGACGAACAGGCCCGCGTCGGAGTCCATCGCGGAGTTCTCCGGGATGGGGCCGTGGGTCTCCCAGACGATGACCGACTCGGGGTGGTCGAGCAGGTTCTCGCCGACGCCGGGCAGGTCGTGGACGACGGGGATGCCGAGCGCTTCGAGGTCCCGGCGCGGGCCGATGCCCGAGTGGAGCAGCAGCCGCGGGGAGTCGACGGCGCCGGCGCACAGCACGACCTCGCTGCGGGCGCGGACCAGCAGCTCCTCGCCGTCCTTGGTGCGCACGTGGACGCCCTCGGCGCGGGTGCCGTCCAGCTCCAGCCGGTACGCCCAGGTCTCCAGCAGGATCGTCAGGTTGGGGCGCTCGTCCATCACCGGGTGCAGGTAGGCCACGGAGGCGGAGGACCGCTTGTTGTTCTCGGGGTGGTAGGCCAGGTCGAAGAAGCCGACGCCCTCGGTGAACGGCTTGCGGTTGAAGCCCTCGACCCTGGGTACCCCGAGTGCCGACCGGGCGGCGTCGACGAAGTCGCGGGCGATGGCGTTCCGGTCCTTCTCGTCGACGGAGACGATGTTGTTCTTCAGACGGGCGAAGTAGGCCTCCATGGGGACGGCGCCCCAGCCCTTGGCGCCGGCGGCCTCCCACTCGTCCCAGTCCGAGGGCAGGGGCTTGAAGGAGATGAGGGTGTTGTGCGAGGAGCAGCCGCCGAGGACGCGGGCGCGGCTGTGCCGGATGTGGGAGTTGCCCCGGGGCTGCTCGACCGTGGGGTAGTCGTAGTCGAGTTCGCCGCCGAGCAGGCCCATCCAGCGGCGCAGGGTGAGGACGTCGTCGCGGCCGACGTCGCTCGGGCCGCCCTCGATGACGGCGACGGTGACGTCCGGGTTCTCGGTGAGGCGGGAGGCAATGACGGAGCCGGCGGTGCCGCCGCCGACGACGACGTAGTCGTAGACGTGCTCGCGGGGGGTGTGGGACATGGGGGTACTACTCCAGGAGGCTCTTCTGGGGGCGGTGGGCTCTTCCGGCCGCCGGGGCCCGGGGATCGGCCGGTACCGGTGGTCGCGGGGGCCCGGGGATCAGCCGGCGAACCAGCGGACGGGCTTCGGGGCGAGGTTCTGGTAGACGTGCTTGGTCTCCCGGTACTCGGCGAGCCCGGCGGGACCCAGTTCGCGCCCGGTGCCGCTCTTGCCGAAGCCGCCCCACTCCGCCTGCGGCAGGTAGGGGTGGAAGTCGTTGATCCAGACGGTGCCGTGCCGCAGCCGGGCGGCGACCCTGCGGGCCTTGGAGGCGTCGGCGCTCCACACGGCGCCCGCGAGGCCGTACTCGGTGTCGTTGGCCAGCGCGACCGCCTCCTCCTCGGTCCGGAAGGTCTCGACGGTGAGGACCGGGCCGAAGACCTCCTCGCGGACCACCCGCATCTCGCGGTGGCAGGCGTCGAGGACGGTCGGCTCGTAGAACCAGCCGGACTCCGGCCGCACGTCGGAGGGTTCGGGCCGCTTGCCGCCGCAGCGGAGCACGGCACCCTCCGCGAGCGCGGAGGCGACGTACGCCTCGACCTTGGCGCGCTGCTGTTCGGAGACGAGGGGGCCGCACTCGACGCCGTCCTCGGTGCTGCGGCCGAGCCTGATCCGCTGGGCGCGCCGGGCGAGTTCGGTGACGAAGCGCTCCCTGACGGACTCCTCGACGATGAGGCGGGCGCCGGCCGAGCAGACCTGGCCGCTGTGGATGAAGGCCGCGTTGAGGGCCTGGTCGACGGCGGTGTCGAAGCCCTCGTCGGTGGCGCAGGCGTCGGCGAAGACGACGTTGGGGTTCTTGCCGCCGAGTTCGAGCGCGACCTTCTTGACGGTGGGCGCGGCGGCCTGGGCCACCTTGGTGCCGCTGGCCAGGCCGCCGGTGAAGGAGACCAGGTCGACGTCGGGGTGCTCGGCGAGCCGGGCGCCGACGGTGTGGCCGGGGCCGGTGACGAGGTTGGCCACACCCGCGGGCAGGCCGGCCTCGGCGAGCAGTCCGATCAGGGCGATCGTCGTCATCGGGGTGATCTCGCTGGGCTTGATCACGAAGGTGTTGCCGGCGGCGAGCGCCGGGGCGATCTTCCAGCTGGCCTGGAGCAGCGGGTAGTTCCAGGGGGTGATCAGCGCGCAGACGCCGACCGGTTCGTGGACGACCACGCTGTGGATGTCCGGCGAGCCCGCGTCGACGACCCGGCCGGGTGCCTCGGCGGCGACCAGGTCGGCGAAGTAGCGGAAGGCGTCGGCGACGCAGTCGATGTCGACGCGGCCCTCCTCGACGGTCTTGCCCGCGTCCCGGCTCTCCAGCAGGCCGAGTTCCTCGCGGTCGCGCACCAGGAGGTCGGCGACGCGGCGCAGCAGCGCGGCGCGTTCGGCGACCGGGGTGCCGGGCCAGGGGCCGTGGTCGAAGGCCTGCCGGGCGGCGGCCACCGCACGCTCGGCGTCCTTCTCGTCGCCCTCGGCGACCACGGCGAACGGCCGGGCGTCCGCGGGGTCGAGGATCTCCCGGGTCGCGCCGGAGACCGCCGTGAGCCACTCGCCGCCCGCGTGGATGGTCGCCTGGACCTGTCGTTCCGTTCTGTCCGCCATGATCGGTGTTGCCTTCCGTTCCTGTTCCGTGCCCTTACGTGACAGGGGTGCCTCGCGTGGGGACCGTCGCCGCCTGCCCAGGCCCTTCGCGTTGCATGCGGAATCGGTGGCCGAAAGTGCGCTGCGTCACTGAAAATGCGGGAGAAATCGGGCGAAATTACGCTGTAGAGGGGCGCTTGCGGCGATCACGGAGGTGCGGGATGGCCCGGAGATCCCTGATCTGCGCGGGGGTGAGCGTGCTTCTGGCCCTCTCCCCGGCCCTGGGCACGGCGGCCGCGGCGGATGACAGCGGTGATCCCCAGGCCCGTGCACTCGGCCGGGAGGCGCAGCGGAACCTGCGGGACGCCGACTCGCTCCGGCTGACGCTGACGGACCGGACCGCGTCCGGCAGCCGCGACAAGCTCGCCTGGATGGACATGACCCTGGACCGCCGGGGCGACTGCGTCGCCTCCTTCCGGATGGGCGCGAAGGGCGGCACCTTCGACATCGTCAAGCGCGGCGACGAGGTGTGGATGAAGGCCGACCGGAACTACTGGAAGTCCCAGCTGCCGGGCGACGAGAGCGAGGCGGCCGACCTCGTCCACGACCGCTACGTGCACGGCACCACGAACGAGAGCGCCTTCAAGGGCTTCGCCGACGCCTGCGACCTGAAGGCCTTCCAGAGGGACGTCACCGTGGACGTGACCTCCAGCGACGGACGGACCACGCTCGACGGCACGGACGTGTACCGGCTGCGCGGCGAGGAGGAGGGCGTCCCGACCACGGTGTTCATCACGGTGGACCGCCCGCACCTGCTGATCAGGTCCGACCAGAAGGGCGACGGCACCGACAGGACGGCGGGCGTCTCCGGCTACGGCAAGCCGGTGCCGTCCGGCACCCCCGGTCCGCGTGAGTCGGTGGACCTCTCGGACCTGGAGAAGGAGTCAGGACAGCCGGGCTGACTCGTCCCGCATCAACTCCCGTACGCAGTCGCGCAGCCAGGCATGGGCCGGGTCGGCGTCGTGGCGCGGATGCCAGGCGAAACCGAGCCGGACCGACGGCAGCCGGAGCGGGATCTCGAACGCGACCAGGCCGAGCATGTCGGCCAGCGGACGGCCCCACCGGCTGACCAGCCCGATCAGATCGGTCTCGCGCAGCACGAACAGCGAGGCCGGGTAGGTGCCGACGCTGCCCACCACCCGCCGCTCCAGGCCCAGTTCGGCGAGGGCGTCGTCGATCGGCCCGTGCTGCCTGCCACGCCGGGACACGACGAGGTGCCCGGCCGCCCCGGCGAACCGCTCGGGCGTCACCTCACCCTCCAGCAGCGGATGTCCGGCGCGGACGACGCCGAGCATGCGGTCCTCGTACACCGTCTCCACCCGCACCTCGGGCGCGGCCGTGTCGATCACCCCGACCTCCAGGTCGGCGGTGCCCTGGCGCAGGAACGGCGCGTCCACGTGGCTCTCGCTCAGGAAGCGCAGGCGGATGCCGGGTGCCTCGCGGGCGGCGCGGGCGAAGAGGGCGGCGCCATGGGTGGCGGCGATGGCGTCGTGGCCCATGATCGTGAAGGTGCGGGTCACCTCGCGCAGGTCGGTGTCACGGCCCGGTGCGAACAGGGCGCGGGCCCGCTCCACTACCGCGCTGACCTCGGCGCGTACGGCGAGCGCGCGCGGGGTCGGCACCATCCGCCGGCCGGCGCGGACCAGCACCGGATCGCCGAGCGCCCTGCGGATCCGGCCGAGGGTGCGGCTCATCGCCGGCTCGGACAGGTGCAGCCGCCGGGCGGCGCCCTGCACGCTCTCCTCCTCCAGCAGCACGTCCAGCGCGACCAGCAGGTTCAGGTCCAGGCCCGTGGATTGCGTCATGTGCAGGTGTTCCTTGCGAAGGTTGCACTGGAAAGCAGGTCAGGGGCGAGCCTACGGTGAGAGCGCATCCCACACCACTTCCAAGCTCCGGGGGAGGAGCCGTGCCCGCGCACGCCCTGAAACGCTCGACCCTGCTGACCCTGTGCGCCTGTGTGCTGGTCGCGCAGAGCATGGTCGCCGCCATCAACCTGCTGATCCCGCAGCTGGCCTCGTCCGGTCTGCACCCCTCGCACACCCAGGTCCTGTGGACGGTCGACGCCTACGTCATCGTCTTCGCGGGCCTGCTGATCCCGGCGGGCGCGCTCGGCGACCGGTACGGCCGCAAGGGCGCCCTGCTGTGCGGTCTGGCCCTTTTCGCCGCGGGCGCCACGACCAGCGCGCTCGCGGCCGGACCGGCGCTGCTGATCGCCGGCCGGGGCGTGTCCGGGGCCGGGGCCGCGCTGATCACCCCGGCGACGATGTCGATCCTGGTGCGGCTGGCCGGACCCGAGCGGCGGGCCCAGGCGATGGCGTCCTGGACGCTGGCCATCGGGCTGGGCGGCATGGCCGGCAACCTGGGCGGCGGTCTGGTCGGCCAGTACCTGTCCTGGCGGGCGCTGTTCGCCGCGATGGTGCCGCTGGCGGCCGTGCTCGCCGCCGCGGTCGCGGTGACCACCCCGCGCACCGGCCGCTCCGCGCAGGGCAGCCCGGACCCGGTCGGCACCCTGCTGCTCACCGCGGGCCTGGTCGCCGTGCTGTTCGGCATCATCGAGGGCCCCGGCCGGGGCTGGGCCTCGGCGCGCATCCTCACCGCGTTCGGGGCGGGCGCGCTGCTGGTGGCGGCGTTCACCGTCCACGCCCTGCGCTCCCGCGCCCCGCTGTTCGACCCGCGCGTCTTCCGTGCCGCCGGGCTGCGCGCGAGCACGCTGGGCCTGGCGACCGGCTTCTTCGGCCTGTTCGCGCTGTTCTTCGTCAACTCGCAGTACCTCCAGGAGGTCAAGGGTTTTGGACCCGCGCTCACCGGGGTCGCGATCGTGCCGCTGATCGTCGGCATGGCCCTGGTGCCGAAGTTCGCGGCCCGCTGGTCGGCGCGTCCGCGTCCGGTCGTCGGCGCCGGGCTGGCGCTGATCGGCCTCGGCCTGCTCGCCGCGTCCACGGCGGACGCGGGCACCCCCTACCCGCTGTACGCCTGCTGGCTGCTGGTCATCTCGGCCGGCACCGGCCTGGCCATGCCCGCCCTCACCCTGGGCGTGGTGGTCTCGCTCCCGCCGCACCAGGCGGGCCTCGGCTCCGGGCTCGGCACTTCGGCGCGGGAGATCGGTGCCGCCCTCGGTGTCGCCGTCGCGGGTACGGCGCTGGCGGGCCACGCCGACTTCGCGGGCGGGATGGGGCCCGCGCTGCGGACGGTCGGCGTGGTGGTCCTGCTGGCGACGGCCCTGGTGGTGGCCGGCTTCCGCCCGGCCGCCCGCCGCACGTCCCCTACGGCTTCGGGGGCGCCGGCGGTCAAGGAGCCGGCGGCCTGAACCCGTCGGCGGGTCCCGGCCGGCACCGCAGAATGCGGACGACGACCGAGAAAGGACCTCCGGTGAGCCGTATCCCGACCTGTGTACTGAGCGACGCGTGCCCGCCCCGGACCAGCGGCGGGCACGCGGTGGACCGCTACGTCGAGATCGGGTCCCTGACGAAGGCGTTCACCGGCACGCTGCTCGCCCGGCTCGCGGAGGCGGGCACGGTCCGTCTCGACGACCCCGTCGAACGGTGGCTCCCGGCGCCGCCCGGCACGGGCATCACGCTGCTCGGCCTCGCGCGGCACACCTCCGGACTCCCCCGGCTGCCGCCCCGCGTCGGGCGCCGGGACCCGTACGCGGGCTTCGACCGGGCGGAGTTGCTGCGGCTGGTACGCGGCCTGGACAGCCTCGCCGTACGCCCGCCGGGGGACGAGGAGTACTCCAACCTGGGGTACGCCGTCCTCGGCGCGGCCCTGGCGGCGGCGGGCGGGGCCGGCTACGAGGAACTGCTGGAGACCCACGTCCTGCGCCCGCTGGAGGTCGGCGAGGTGACGGCCCGTCCGCCCGCCGGACGGCGACTGACGGCGCCCGGGCTGCTGCCCGGCACCCGCCGCAGGCCCTGGACGATGGACGGGGCGATCCTCCCGGCGGGCGGGCTGTGGGCCACGCCCCGCGCCGTCGCCGACCTCGTCGTACGGCTGCTGGTGGAGCGGCGGCTGGGCGAGCCGGCCGTCAGCTGGCGGACGGCGGGTGCGCTGCGCTGGCACAACGGCGCCACCGGTGACGCGTCGGTGTTCGCCGGGGCGATGGCGGACGGGCGCTGGGTGGTGGTCCACCGGCTGGGCGGACGGTCGGAGGACACGGACCGCACCGCCGTACGGCTGATGGCCCCCTGAGGACCCCTCACGGACCTCAGGCCCCTCAGGCCCCGATACGACGAGGTCCCCTCCCGCGATCGCGGGAGGGGACCTCGTGTGTGGAGCGCCGGGCAGGCCTTGCACCTGCATCTCCCCGCAGGAAGCGGGGCGTCTTTCCTTGGACCACCAACGCATCACCTGGTGCCGGTTTCCCGGCGGCCGGTGCGTGATCAACTATAGCGCACCGGCGCCGGGTGACACCACGTCGGATCGGCCGGGGCGTCGGATCAGATGAGGCCGAGACCGCGGACCGCTTCGCGCTCCTCCGCCAGCTCCTGGACGGAGGCGTCGATGCGGGCGCGGGAGAACTCGTTGATGTCCAGGCCCTGGACGATCTCGTACTTGCCGTCCTTGCAGGTGACCGGGAAGGAGGAGATCAGGCCCTCCGGAACGCCGTAGGAGCCGTCCGACGGGATGCCCATGGAGGTCCAGTCGCCCTCGGCGGTGCCGTTGACCCACGTGTACACGTGGTCGATGGCGGCGTTGGCGGCGGAGGCGGCGGAGGACGCCCCACGGGCCTCGATGATCGCGGCACCGCGCTTGGCGACGGTCGGGATGAAGTCCTCGGCCAGCCACTTCTCGTCGTTCACGACCTCGGCGGCGTTCTTGCCGGCGACCGTGGCGTGGAAGATGTCCGGGTACTGGGTGGCGGAGTGGTTGCCCCAGATGGTGAGCCGCTTGATGTCGGCGACCGTCGAGCCCGTCTTCTTCGCCAGCTGGGTCAGCGCGCGGTTGTGGTCCAGGCGGGTCATCGCGGTGAAGCGCTCGGCCGGGACGTCCGGCGCGGCGGCCTGGGCGATGAGGGCGTTGGTGTTGGCCGGGTTGCCGACGACGAGGACCTTGATGTCGTCCGCGGCGTGGTCGTTGATGGCCTTGCCCTGCGGCTTGAAGATGCCGCCGTTGGCCTCCAGCAGGTCACCGCGCTCCATGCCCTTGGTGCGCGGGCGGGCGCCCACCAGCAGGGCTACGTTCGCGCCGTCGAAGGCGACGTTCGGGTCGTCGGTGATCTCGATGCCCTGGAGCAGCGGGAACGCGCAGTCGTCCAGCTCCATGGCCGTGCCCTCGGCGGCCTTCAGCGCCGGGGTGATCTCCAGCAGGCGCAGCTTGACCGGCACGTCCGCGCCGAGCAGCTGGCCGGAGGCGATGCGGAAGAGCAGGGCGTAACCGATCTGGCCGGCCGCGCCGGTGACGGTGACGTTCACGGGAGTGCGGGTCATGGCGTTCTCCGTATGACAGCTGGCGGTGGGGCGTCCCTGCCCCGGGCGGATGATCGATCTCTTGGCATCAAGAGAGATCAGCGGTCAGGCTATCGCGCATCCGGCAGGTGAGACGTGCGGGGCCGTGTGGCTCACCCCACAAGGGGATCAGCAGGGACGTATCGCCGCCGGAGCGGGGCGCGAAGGGCGCGGGAGAAGGGCACGGAGAGGGGAACGGGAAAGGCGGCCGCCCGTCCGGGAGAGGTGGGACGGAGGCGGCCGCCGATGGGGGGTACCGGCTTGCCGGACTCCCGTGGGGGTACGTTTCGCGTGCCCAGGATTCCGGCCGGCTATGCGCGGCGAGCGGAATTTCCCCCACCTCTTTTCGTTCCGCCCTTCACTTCGCGCCGCCAGGCCCGCGCGTCACTCCGTGCAACCCGTCTGGCCGGTGGCGAGCGTGGCGCACGCCCGGGCCCGCGCGGGGTTCCCCACGGCGACCATCGGGGTGTAGCCGATGGTGTCGCCGGCGGCCGTGATGTCGCCCGCCTGCCGGGCCCTGCCCACGGTCACCCGCACGGTGTCGCCCGGTGAGCCGCCGGTGATCCGGCCCCAGGCCGTGCCGCACGCCTTGCTGTAGCGGACCTCCAGGGTGGTGGTGCCGACGGTGGCGGTCTTGGCGGTGGTCACCAGCTCGCCGCTGCAGCCCATGGCCTCCGCGTCCTTGCCGGTGCAGGCGGTGCCGGTGCACCTCACGCCGGGGGGCGGGCTGGTCCGGGACGACGCCGACGGTGCGGCCGCCTTCCCGGCGCCCGCGCTCTCGTGGCCGTCGCCGCCCCGGTGGGTGAAGAGGAACACCCCCGCGATGAGCGCGCCGACGCCGACCAGCCCCGCCAGGAACATCACCACCTGTTGCCGCTCCACGCGCCACCGGCCCGACGGGGCCGGTGACCGGGCGCCCTGGGGAGCGCCGGCGTCGGAGGTGCGGGCGGGGGCGTCTGGGGTGCGGGCGGGCGTGCCTCGGGTGCCGGTGGGTGCGGAGGGGGCGCCGGCGAGGCCCGGCGGAGTCTCGGCGCCGGCGGGCGGGGTGCCGGCAGGGCTCGCAGGAGTGCCGGCAGGGCTCGCAGGAGTGCCGGCAGGGCTCGCAGGGGTGCCGGCACGGCCCGGCGGCGTGTCCGCACGGCCCGACGGAGTGCCGGCACGGCCGGGAAGGGCGTCGGCACCCCGGGAGGTGTCGGCGCGGCCCGCAAGGGCGTCGACGCGGCCCGGCGGCGTGTCGGCGCGGCCCCAGGAGATGTCCGCACGGCCCGTTCCGGTGCCGGGGCCGCCGGCCGCGGGGCGGGGTGCCGGGCGGGCGCTCGCCTGGGACGGGCCCCGGTAGCCCGCCAGGCCCCAGGAGTTCCTGGGGGGAGCGTCGGCAGGAGTGGAGCCGGTACGGGAATCGCCGTCCCCGCTGCCCTTGCCGCGCGGCACGCTGTCCCGGACGTCGGCGTCCGAGCCCGTCGGCTGGGCCGGGATCGCCGGCTGCGCCGGGGCCGTCGGGGGGTCACCGGCGGGACGGGCGGTCCCCGCCGCCGTGCCGGCACGGCCCCCCGCCCTCGCGGACGCACCCTCCCCCGCCGCTGCCGCCAGGTCGCCGAGGGCCGCCCGGGCCTGCGCCACGCGGAGGGCGTCCATCGTGTGGTCGTGACGCGACTCCGCCCGGTTCCAGGCGCGTTCGGCCAGCTCCCACAGGGTGGTCAGGTGGCCGGTGTGACCGCCGGTGGCCTCGGCGAGTGCGATGACCGCGCCCTTGGGCGCGAGCAGCCGGCCGTCCAGGTACCGCTCCCAGGACGTCCTGCTGTAGCCCGTGCGGTCGGCCAGAGCCGCGATGCCCAGGCCACTGCGGTCCACCAACTCCCGCAACTGGCCGGTGAACTCCTTGATCTGCGGTTCCAGATCCCCCGGCAGGGCCTTCCAGCGAGGCATCGCCTACCCCCTCTTCCCCTTCTTCCCCCGTGTTCCTTGCCGCGCGTTGTGCGCTGACCAAGGATCCCAGTTCCGGAAGGGGCGGCGCACCGGAGCGGGTGGTCAGCCGCCCGGGGTGACCAGTCCGGTCTCGTACGCCAGCACCACCGCCTGCGCCCGGCTGCCCAGGTCGAGCTTGGTCATGGTGCGGTTGAGGTGGGTCTTGACGGTGGCCTCGCTGATGTACAGGCGGTCGGCGATCTCCAGGTTGGACAGGCCGCGGGCGGTGAGCTTGAGGACCTCCACCTCGCGCGAGGTGAGGACGCCCAGGTCGGGCGGGGGCGCGGTGTCGGCGGGTTCCTGCTGCCGGGCGAAGGCCTCCACCAGGCGCCGGGTGACACTGGGCGCGAAGAGCGCGTCACCGCCGTCGACCGCCGTGACCGCCGCCAGCAGCCGCTCGGGGCCGGAGTCCTTCAGCAGGAACCCGGAGGCTCCGGCGCGCAGTGCCCCGTACACGTACTCGTCCAGGTCGAAGGTGGTCAGCACGAGGACCCGGGGCGGGCGGTCGGCGGCCTGGGCGAGGATCCGTTCGGTGGCCTCGATGCCGTTCACACCGGGCATCCGGATGTCCATGAGGATGACATCGGGACGGGTTTCGGCGGCGAGCCGTACCGCCTCCTCGCCGTCCCCCGCCTCGCCCACCACCTCGAAACCGGGCGCGGCGTCCAGCAGGCCGACGAGTCCGGCGCGGATGAGGAACTGGTCGTCCACGACGAGCACTCTGGTCATTCCGTACGGTCGTCCCCCTCGGCCGTGCGTCGACCGTCACCGCTCCGCGTCCGGGGCACCCCCTCGGCCGCGTTCGGCGGCCGAGGTCGGCAGGGTCAGCCGGACCTGGTAGCCGCCCTCGGAGCGTGGGCCGACGCTGATCGTCCCACCGTAGAGCTTGGCCCGCTCGCGCATGCCGATCAAGCCATGGCCACTGCCTGTCGGCACTCTGGCCGGATCGGCGCCCTCGCCGTCGTCGGTGACCCGGACGGTCAACTCGTGTGATCCGTAACGGAGTTCGACGCATGCGTGTGCGGGACCGGCGTGTTTGAGGGCGTTGGTGAGGGCCTCCTGGACGACGCGGTAGGCACACAGTTCGACGCCGGGCGGCAGCGGGCGGGCGGTGCCCTCGACGGCGAGGTCCACGGGCAGGCCGCCGGCCCGGACCCGGTCCACGAGCTCGCCGAGCCGGGCCAGGGTGGGCATGGGGGCCCGCTGGGGGGCCTCGGGGTCCTCCTCGCGCAGCACCTGGAGCATGCGGCGCAGCTCCTCCAGGGCCTCGCCGCTGGTGTCCGCTATGGTGCCGAGCGCGCCGCGCGCCTTGCCGGGGTCGGAGTCGAAGACGAACCGGGCGAGGCCGGCCTGCACGGAGATGACCGACATGTGGTGGGCGACGACGTCGTGCAGTTCGCGGGCGATCCGGCCGCGTTCCTCGGCGACCGCTCGCCGGGCCCGCTCGGCCTGTTCGGCGCGCAGCCGCCGGGTGAGTTCGGCGGTACGGCGGGCCAGGTGCCCGAACCAGACCAGCACCGAGCAGTACAGCACGGCCTGCCCGAACACGGAGGCCATGGACGGGCTGTGGCTGACCACGCCGGCGTAGACCCAGAGCGCGGCCAGGCAGCCGGCGCAGGCCAGGGCGGTGCGCACCGGGCGGACCGAGGCCACCGTGTACAGGGCGAGCATGGCGCCGAAGGTGCACACCACCGGCCAGTAGCCGAGGGTGACGAAGGCGGCCGCGGCGGCCTCGACGACGGCGAAGACGATCAGGGGGCCGCGGCCGCGCAGGGCGACCGGGAGGTGGGCGAGCGCGACGAGGGCGTAGGCGCGGGCGTCGAGTTCCGGCCATCCCTGTGACCGGGACTCCTGTCCGAGCAGAACGGCCACCACGGTCATCGCCACCGCGATCAGCGCGTCCACGACCAGCGGGCGGGGGGTCCTCAGTCGCATCGCCGCAGGGTAGCCCCCATGCTCGTGCCCCGCAGTCAACCGGCGGAGTACCGCGGAAGTTGCAGCGCCCGGGCGACTACCGCGCACGGTGGTACGGCCGTTCAACCCGGGGGCGGAGGCGGCGCGCGACGGGCGGCCGTAGCGTCGGAGAGGGGGATACGGCGGTGGCCCGCGTCCCCGGGGGAGGCGCGGGCCACCTGCCGTACGCGGCACGCTACTTGGCGAGTGTGAAGTGCAGGATGTCCTTCAGGAACGGCATCTTCAGCAGCGGGTCGGGCTGGATCATCAGCGCGAGCAGGGAGATCACCAGGCCGAGGACGCCGTAGGTGGCGATGTCCGTGAAGCGGGAGCGGACGGCGAGCATGCCGACGCTCGGCAGCATCCAGCGCAGCACCGCGCCGGCCAGCAGGGCGGCGCCTATCAGGAGGGTGCCGATGCGGAGCATGTCGAGCGCGGTCAGCAGCAGGCCGAGGGCGACCGCCGACAGCACCACCAGCATGGGCCACTGACGGGCGGGCGCCGGGGCGTCGCCGGCCGCGGCCCGGCCGCCGCCCTCCGGTCGGGCGGTGTCCCTCGTGAACAGCGGGAAGCGGCGGGTGACGCGGCGCGGGCGTCCCTGCGCGTCCGGGGCGCTCACGGCGTCACGCACGGTCGGTTCCGCCTGCTCGCGGGTGTCCTGTTCCCGGGTGTCCTGCCCGCGGGTGTCCTCAGCCGGCACTGCGCTCCGCCGCCTCGACCACGTTGACCAGCAGCTGCGCCCGGGTCATCGGGCCGACACCGCCGGGGTTCGGGGAGATCCAGCCGGCCACCTCGGTCACGTCCGGGTGGACGTCGCCGACGATCTTGCCCTCGGCGTTCCGGGAGACGCCGACGTCCAGGACGGCCGCGCCCGGCTTGACGTCCTCGGCGCGGATCAGGTGCGGGGAGCCGGCCGCCGCGATGACGATGTCGGCCCGCTTCAGGTGGGCGGAGAGATCACGGGTGCCGGTGTGGCACTGGGTGACGGTGGCGTTCTCGCTGCGCCGGGTGAGCAGCAGCGGCATCGGGCGGCCGATGGTGACACCGCGGCCGACGACCACGACCTCGGCGCCCTTGATCTCCACGCCGTGGCGGCGGAGCAGGGTGAGGATGCCGTTGGGGGTGCAGGGCAGCGGGGCCGGCTCGTTCAGGACCAGGCGGCCCAGGTTCATCGGGTGCAGGCCGTCGGCGTCCTTGGCCGGGTCCATCAGCTCCAGGACGCGGTTCTCGTCGATGCCCTTGGGCAGCGGCAGCTGGACGATGTAACCGGTGCAGGCCGGGTCCTCGTTCAGCTCGCGGACGACCGCCTCGATCTCCTCCTGGGTGGCGGTGGCCGGCAGCTCGCGCTGGATGGAGGCGATGCCCACCTGGGCGCAGTCGCGGTGTTTGCCGGCGACGTACTTCTGGCTGCCGGGGTCGTCCCCGACCAGGATCGTGCCGAGGCCGGGCGTGACGCCCTTCTCCTTCAGCGCCGCCACGCGGGCGGTCAGATCGGACTTGATCTCGGCTGCGGTGGCCTTGCCATCGAGAATCTGGGCGGTCATGGTCCCATCCTCGCGGATGACCCGGCCCCGGTTCCAATCCGGGTGTCCCCCGATCCCACGGCGGACGTCACAGCCGATGTCACAGCATGATCAGCGATGTTGCACTTGCACAACACCCGACCTTCCGGCTGGACAAGTAAGAGCCTGTTAAAGAACGATGAGCACACAGTGCCGCGGGCAGTGCCGGGGGGACGGACCGCATCTGTAGAACTTTCCTCCGAACCGTGCTGCGCGTCGTCCCCGCACTTGAGCAAACGGAGGAAGACCGCCATGAGCTTTGGCGACCCCAACAACCCCTACGGTGCGCCGCAGGGCCAGCAGCCCGGTTACCCGCCGCAGCAGCCGCAGGGCCAGCCGGGGTACGGCTACCCGGCCGCCCCGCAGGGCCAGCCCGGTTACGGCTACCCGGCCGCCCCGCCGCTCGGGCAGCCCGGCTACGGCGTCCCGATGGAGATGCCCGGCCTGATGAAGACGGCGCGGGTGCTGCTGTTCGTCCTGGCCGGCTTCCAGCTCCTGTTCGGCCTGCTCGTGGGCGCCCTCATCGGCGCTGCCCAGGACGTGTCCAACGGGGTCGGCTCCGGCGACAGCACCGACGGCCTGGCCGGTCTCGGATTCCTCCTGGTGGGTCTGCTGCTGGCGCTGGGCGCGCTGTCGATCTTCCTGGGCGTGAAGTTCAAGAACGGTGGCAACGGCATCCGCGTCACCACGATCGTCTACGCGGCACTGATGATCCTCGGCGGCATCAGCAACATGGTGAGCGGCGGCAACGGTTCCGCCACCTTCGGCGGCCTGATCTCGCTGGCGATCGCCGGCATCATCCTCGCGTCGATGGTCACCAGCTCGGCCTCCGCCTGGTTCAACCGCCCGCGGTACTGAGCCGCGGGGGGCGCCTGCACACTCCAGGGCCGCGTTCCGTCCGTCCGGACGGGGTGCGGCCCGGTGTGTTTCCCGGGCCGGACGGTCGCCGATGCGCTTGGCGACGGCCTTCTCGGTGACGAACAGGGCTTGGGTGGCGCCCGCGTGGGAGCGGCCGTACGCAAAGGCGTGGTCCCGCCCGTCGGAGGACGGGCGGGACCATACGGAGGCGGCGGGGCCGCTCGGCGGGATCAGTGGAAGAAGTGGCGCGTGCCCGTGAAGTACATGGTCACGCCCGCCTTCTTGGCGGCCTCCACGACCTGCTCGTCCCGGATCGAGCCGCCCGGCTGGACGATCGCCCGGACACCGGCGCCGATGAGGATCTCGGGGCCGTCGGGGAAGGGGAAGAAGGCGTCGGAGGCCGCGTAGGCGCCCCGGGCCCGCTCCTCGCCGGCCCGCTCGACGGCCAGCTTGCAGGAGTCGACGCGGTTGACCTGGCCCATGCCGACGCCGACCGAGGCGCCGTCCTTGGCGAGCAGGATCGCGTTGGACTTCACCGCGCGGCAGGCCTTCCAGGCGAAGGCGAGCTGCCGGAGCTCGTCCGCGCTCAGCGCCTCACCGCTCGCCAGCGTCCAGTTGGCCGGGTCGTCGCCGTCGGCCTGGAGCCGGTCGGCGGCCTGGAGCAGCGCGCCGCCGTCGATCGGCTTGACCTCGACCGGGTGGGCCGGGGCGTCGGGGCAGCGCAGCACGCGGATGTTCTTCTTCTTGGTGAGGGCCTCCAGCGCGCCCTCCTCGTAGTCCGGGGCCACGATGACCTCGGTGAAGATCTCCGCGACCTGCTCGGCCATCTCCTTGCTGACCGGCCGGTTGACGGCGATCACACCGCCGTACGCGGAGACCGGGTCGCAGGCGTGCGCCTTGCGGTGCGCCTCGGCGACGTCCGCGCCGACCGCGATGCCGCAGGGGTTGGCGTGCTTGATGATCGCGACACAGGGCTCGTCGTGGTCGTACGCGGCACGGCGGGCGGCGTCCGTGTCCGTGTAGTTGTTGTACGACATCTCCTTGCCGTGCAGCTGCTCGGCGGCCGCGAGTCCGCCCTCGCCGGAGGTGTAGAGGGCGGCGGGCTGGTGCGGGTTCTCGCCGTAGCGCAGGGTGTGCGCGCGCTCCAGGGTGGTGCCGATGAACTCGGGGAACGCGGAGTCGTCGGCGGGGGCGTACGCGGAGGCGAACCAGGAGGCGACGGCGATGTCGTACTCGGCGGTGTGCCGGAAGGCCTCGGCGGCCAGGCGCTTGCGGGCGGCGAGGTCGAAGCCGCCGTCCTTCACCGCGGTGAGGACGTCGGCGTACCGCTGCGGGCTGGTGACCACGGCGACGGACGGGTGGTTCTTGGCGGCGGCGCGGACCATCGAGGGGCCGCCGATGTCGATCTGCTCGACGCACTCGTCGGGCGAGGCACCGGAGGCGACGGTCTCCCGGAACGGGTAGAGGTTGACGACGACCAGGTCGAACGGCTCCACGCCCAGCCCGGCGAGCTGCTCGCGGTGGCTGTCCAGACGCAGGTCGGCGAGGATGCCCGCGTGCACCTTCGGGTGCAGGGTCTTCACCCGGCCGTCCAGGCACTCGGGGAAGCCGGTCAGCTCCTCGACCTTGGTGACGGGGACACCGGCGGCGGCGATCCGGCCGGCCGTGGAACCGGTGGAGACCAGCTCCACACCGGCCTCGTGCAGCCCGCGGGCCAGCTCCTCCAGCCCGGTCTTGTCGTAGACGCTGACGAGCGCGCGACGGATGGCCCGCTTGTTGCTCTCGGCGGTCACTGGATAACTACCTTTCGTCCCTCAATGCGATAGCCGTTGCGGGCGAGCCGCCCCACGACCTCTACGAGCAGCCTTCGCTCGACTTCCTTGATGCGCTCGTGCAGCGCGCTCTCGTCGTCCTCGTCCCGGACCTCGACCACGCCCTGCGCGATGATCGGGCCGGTGTCGACGCCGTCGTCAACGAAGTGGACGGTGCAGCCGGTGACCTTGGCGCCGTACGCGAGCGCGTCACGGACGCCGTGGGCGCCGGGAAAACTGGGGAGCAGGGCGGGGTGGGTGTTCACGAAGCGTCCGCCGAAGCGGGCCAGGAACTCCTTGCCCACGATCTTCATGAAGCCGGCGGAGACGACGAGGTCGGGCTGGTGGGCGGCCACGGCTCCGGCGAGCGCGGCGTCCCACTCCTCACGGGAGCCGTGGTCCTTCACCCTGCACACGAAGGTGGTGATCCCGGCGCGCTCGGCGCGGGCCAGCCCCTCGATGCCGTCGCGGTCCGCGCCGACGGCCACGACCTGGGCGCCGTACGCCTCGGCGCCGACGGCGGCGATCTCGTCCAGGAGCGCCTGCAGGTTGGTACCGGATCCGGAGACCAGCACGACGAGGCGCTTGACCGCTGGGCCAGGGGTGGTGGCGGCCACGATGGGGCCCTTTCTCGGGTTGCGATCCGTGCACGGCCGTCGCCGACCGGGCGGTTTGTACAGTCGTACGAATGCTTCGCGCCCCGTTATACGGGGAAGTCTACGAAGCGGCCGACCGCCAGCAACGATACCGGCACTCGGGAAGGGCCCCTCGGGACGGGTGTCCGGCCGGACGGTAGCGTTCGCGAGGAGTCACGAAGGAGCATCCTCGGGAACGCGGTGGCCGTGCGGTGCGTTCACGGGGTGGAAGCTCATGACGGACTGCCGTAGTCACCTAGGGGAAGACGCTCTTTTGATGCCCGATCGCAGCCTGCGACTCCTCACGTTCCCGCCGCGCCCGGCCCAGGGGGGCGAGGCCGGCGCAGCCCTGCTGCGGGAGCGCCCGACCTCCCCGCCGACGGACTCCCCCCGGGGCGGATCCGCCGGGGGTTCCGGAGCGGGCGCCCCGGGTGGTTCCGGGCGGGGCGGCTCGGACGGTGCGGGGCGAGGCGGCTCCGGGAGCGGCGGTCGGCGGCAGGACGACAATCCGTTCGCGCCGCCGCCGGAGGATGCGCCGGACCGTCCGTGGCAGCCGCGCCATCCCGGGGGCGCGGGCCAGGGGCAGGGTGCGGGCTGGGGTCCGGGGTACGGATCGGGTCGGGGGTACGGATCGGGTCCGGGGTATGGCGCCGGTCCCGGGCAGTGGCACGGTCAGGGACACGGACAGGGTCAGGGACACGGCCAGGGACAGGGACAGGGACACGGTCCGGGTCAGGGTCAGGGACACGGTCCGGGGCACGGTGGCGGTCAGTGGCCGGGTAACGGCCAGGGACAGGGGGGCGGTCAGTGGCCCGGCAACGGGCAGGGGACCGGTGACGGTCAGGGACCGGGTGGCGGCTCTCCCTGGGGCGGTCAGTGGAGTGACCAGCAGCCCGGGCGCTCCCCCGGCGGCTTCGGCGAGCGGCCGGGCGGTGGCCCGCAGGGGCCCGGCGGACCGGCCGGCCCCGGCATGCGCTGGGACCCGACGGACCCGGCCCAGCGCCGCGCGCGGTACGCCCTGCTCTCCGGCATGTGGGCGGTCTTCTTCGCCCTGTTCAGCTGGCCCTACGTAGCGCTGCTCCTGGGCGCGCTGGCCCTGTACTGGGGCAGCAGCGCGCTGCGTGCCAAGCCGCGCCGACCGGCCCCGGACGCCCCGGCGGCCGCGCCCGGCAGGCCCCAGACGACAGCGGCTGTCAGCGGCCTGGTCACGGCGTCCCTGGCCCTGGTCCTGGTGGCGTCGACGTTCACCGTCCAGCTCGTGTACCGCGACTACTACACCTGTGTGGACGACGCCCTCACCCACGAGGCCAAGCAGTCCTGCGAGACCCTGCTGCCCCGGGAGCTGCGCGGCGTACTGGGCGTCGAGAACGGCTGAGGTCGCTCACTCACCGGAGTCCGGACGCGGATCGGGGCGGGAGTCCGGGCCCGTATCCGTGCCCGGGCTCGTGCCTGGGTCCGCGCCGGGCTGAGGCTCGGTGGCCGCCGCCTCCTTCAGGGCCGCCCAGCGGGAGGCCCGGGCGACGTCGTCGTGCCAGCCGGCGGGGAACGGCTCGGTGAACGAGGCCGGGAAGCGCGCCGGGAACATGGACGGGAACGCGTCCTCGGCGGGGAGTGCCTCGTACGGTTCCTCCTCGGCCGCGTATCCCGCCCCGCCCGCGACCCCCGCCCGGACGGGCGTACCCCCCTTGCCGGCGTTCCTGCTCCTCCCCCGCAACGAGAGATGGGACGCGCTTCCGTCGTCGGCCGGCTCCGCGTCCGGCACCGTGGCCGCCCCCGCTCCGGCGCCTTTCCGCTCACCCGCCCGGGCTGACTTCCCCACCGACTCCCCAGCCGCCGACGTCCCGGCCACCGGCTCCCCAGCCGACGCCTCCGCGGACAGCGCCTGCGCAGACGACGACTCCGCGGACAGCGCCTCCGCAGACGACGACGTCTCCTCTGCGGCGGTAGCCGCTTCCGTAGCCGCCGAGGGTGCCGAGGGTGCCGTAACCGCTGCCGCCGTCGTCGTCCCGGCCGCCGCCTTCCCGCCCCGCGTCCCCTTCGGGGCCGTACCCGCCGCCCCACCCGCCGTCTCCATGCCCTGCGCCGGGAGGCCCTCGGAGTGCCGGCGCCGGCCGCGCAGCCTCCAGACCCGCGCGCCCAGTGCCACCGGCAGCGCGAAGACCAGCGTCCAGGCACCGGCCGCGCCCCCGGTCCGCCACCACATCGGGCCGAGGCGGGCCAGCGCGGCCACGCCCAGCGGGCCGCCCGCCAGTTCGGCGAGCAGGGCGAGTGCCGCCGCGCAGAACAGTGCCGTCAGCAGCACCACCCCTGCGGTCCGGCCGGCCGACCAGCGGGCCCGCGCCGGCGCGCCGGACTCCCGCCGTACGGCCGCCCGCGCCACGAACCACCCCGCCGTCATCCCGGCCACCGCCGGGATCACGCCCGCCGCCCAGTTCTGGGGCGTACCGGCACCCGGGTCCGGCACCGCGGCCAGCAGCGGGAACGGCGGCAGCAGCGGCGCGGGGTCGGAGGCGAGCGGGTCGACCAGGTGCCCGGCGCCGAGGAGGAAACCGGGGCCGAGCGCGTAGGACGCGGCCCAGACCGCGGCGTTGGGAACCAGGGCGATGCCGAGCAGCAGCACCGCGAAGCGTCCCGTCCAGCCCTCGGTCAGCTGCAGGAAGGACGCCCGCGCCGGCTCGCCGTGCCACACCAGGGACACCCCGACCAGCAGCGCGCCGCCCCCGAAGAGCACCGTCGTCGCGGCACCGGCGGCGCGTACGGCCGCACCCAGCCGGGCCCGTGCGTCCGTGCCGAACACCAGCCGCCGCACCGGACCCGGCAGCGCCCCCAGCACGCGGCGCAGGGGCTGGTGCGGACGGCCGTGCGCCGACCAGGCCCCGGCGCCGGCCGCGCTCGCCGCGAGGAGGGGCAGACACACCGTCACCCCGGTCCACTGCGGGCGCAGTTCGCCGCTGGAGCAGTACAGCGCCGCGGCGGCGCCCACACCCAGATAGCCGAGGACCACGCCCGTCCACGCGGTGCGCGCCCGTACCGGCGGAGGGCCGTCCGGCTCGGCCGACGCCTCGGTGGCGTCCCGCGCCGCCCGGTACACCAGCCACAGCGGCAGGGCGAGCAGCAGCAGCGGGGTGACGCCGACGGGCATCGGCACGCCGGAGAGCGTGTCGGTGCGGACCAGTTCCACGCCGTGCGCCAGCAGCCACAGGGCGGCGGCGATGTGCAGCGCCCCGTCCGGTCCGCTGTCCGGGTACGGCGAGCTGACCCACAGCATCATCACGAGCACCGCGAAGGAGGCGAGGCCCAGTCCGGCCGCGACGGCACCGCCCAGCAGGCCGGCGCCGAGTCCGGGCGAGCGGTCGCGCATCCGGGAGAGCAGGGGCGGGGACGACGGGCGGCGAGCGGTCATCTGGATCACGCACGCCATGCTCCCAACGACACGCGCTTTCCCGTCGTAACAGGCGAACCCCCGCTGTGTCGCTCAATATACGTTTATGTTCTTTTTCGTACGGAAGGGTGCATGGTGACGACGACACAGAGCCCCGAGCCGACGGCCTCTCAGCAATGCTCGGAACTGGTGAGCCTGACGCCCGCTCAGGCCTTCGACGCGCTGTACGCGTTCTGCGCCCCCGCCCTCGTACGGCAGACCTATCTGCTCACCGGGCGCCGGGAACTGGCCCGCGAGGCCGTGGAGCAGGCCTTCCAGCTGGCCTGGCAGCGCTGGCCGGAGGTGGCCCGGGACCGGGACCCGGCCGGCTGGGTACGGGCGGTGGCGTACGACTGCGCCCTCTCCCCCTGGCACCGCTTCCGCCCCCGCCACCGGTCCCCGGAACCCCCGCCCGCCGACCCGGCCCACTGGGAACTGCTGCACACGCTGCTCGGGCTGCCGGCCCCGTACCGGCGCACGCTCGTCCTGTACGACGGGGTGGGGCTCGACCTGCCGGAGACCGCGGCGGAGACGGAGGCGAGCACCCCGGCCGCCGCCAACCGGCTGACCCACGCGCGCGAGGCGGTGGCCGCGCGGCTGCCGGAACTGGCCGACCCCGCCGAGCTGCACCGCCGACTGCGCGAACTGGCCTCGGCCGAGCACCTGCGCGCGACCGGGCCGACGCTGGTGCGCACCGGGTGCGAACGCCGGAACGTCTTCTGGACCCGGGCCGCCATCGCCTTCACCGTCACGATCATCGGCGCGACGGCCCTCACGCTGCGCACGGCGCCGACCCGCTACGAGGCCCCGGTGGCCCCGGCCCAGGCGGTGCAGGGGGTCCCGCCACCGGCCGGCCTGGGACCGCTGTCCCGGTCGGAGCTGGCCCTGCGCGCCAAGCTGCACCGCTCGGAGTCGAGCGGCCCGGAGCGGGTGTTCCCAGAGGGGCGGTGAGGGGGCGGGCGCAGTGAGGGGGCCGGCGCTGTGTGCACCGGGCGTGGGCGGCACGTGAGCAGCGGGGCCCCGGAACGCCGGTAGGCCCGTCCCGGCGAAGGGACGGGCCTACCCGTGGCGGGACCGGCCTGCCGACGGCGAGCTGCGACGCTCAGACGGCGGAGCCGCGAAGCTCGGACGTCAGGCGTTGCACCTCCGACGCCCAGACGCCCAGACGCTCAGGCGCTCAGGCGCTCAGGCGCTCAGGCGCTCAGGCGCTCAGGCGCTCAGGCGCTGATCCTCAGGCGCTCAGGATCTCGCGGGCGAGCTTGGCGGTCTCGGTCGGGGTCTTGCCGACCTTGACGCCCGCGGCCTCCAGGGCCTCCTTCTTGGCCTGGGCGGTGCCGGAGGAGCCGGAGACGATGGCGCCGGCGTGGCCCATGGTCTTGCCCTCGGGCGCGGTGAAGCCCGCGACGTAGCCGACGACCGGCTTGGTCACGTTCTCCTTGATGAACGCGGCCGCGCGCTCCTCGGCGTCGCCGCCGATCTCACCGATCATCACGATCAGGTCGGTGTCGGGGTCGTCCTGGAACGCGGCCAGGGCGTCGATGTGCGTGGTGCCGATGATCGGGTCGCCACCGATGCCGACGGCGGTGGAGAAGCCGATGTCCCGCAGCTCGTACATCATCTGGTACGTCAGCGTGCCGGACTTCGACACCAGACCGATGCGGCCCGGCTTGGTGATGTCGCCCGGGATGATGCCGACGTTCGACTGGCCCGGGGTGATGATGCCGGGGCAGTTCGGGCCGATGATCCGGGTCTTGTTGCCCTTCTTGCCGGCGTACGACCAGAAGGCGGCCGTGTCGTGCACGGCGATGCCCTCGGTGATCACGACGGCCAGCGGGATCTCGGCGTCGATGGCCTCGACGACCGCGTCCTTGGTGAACTTCTCCGGCACGAAGATGACGGAGACGTTGGCGCCGGTCTTCTCGATGGCCTCCTTGACGGTCCCGAAGACGGGTACCTCGGTGCCGTCGAAGTCCACGGTCTGACCCGCCTTGCGCGGGTTCACGCCGCCCACGACCTGAGTGCCGTCACCGAGCATGAGCTTGGTGTGCTTCATGCCCGTGGCGCCGGTCATGCCCTGGACGATGACCTTGCTGTCCTTGTTGAGCCAGATAGCCATGGTGTGTTGTGTCCTCGTCCTGAGTGCTTACTTGGCGGCGTGGGCCAGCTCGGCGGCCTTGTCGGCCGCGCCGTCCATGGTGTCGACGCGCTGCACCAGCGGGTGGTTGGCGTCGGTGAGGATCTTCCGGCCCAGCTCGGCGTTGTTGCCGTCGAGGCGGACGACGAGCGGCTTCTCGACCTTCTCGCCGCGGTCCTCCAGGAGCTTCAGGGCCTGGACGATGCCGTTGGCGACCTCGTCGCAGGCGGTGATGCCGCCGAAGACGTTGACGAAGACGGACTTGACGTCCGGGTCGCCCAGGATGATCTCCAGGCCGTTCGCCATCACCTGGGCGGAGGCGCCACCACCGATGTCCAGGAAGTTGGCGGGCTTCACGCCGCCGTGGTTCTCACCGGCGTACGCGACGACGTCCAGGGTGCTCATGACGAGACCGGCGCCGTTGCCGATGATGCCGACCTCGCCGTCGAGCTTGACGTAGTTGAGGCCCTTCTCCTTGGCGGCCGCCTCGAGCGGGTTGGCGGCGGCCTTGTCGTGGAGCTCCTCGTACTCGGGGTGGCGGAACTCGGCGTTGTCGTCCAGCGACACCTTGCCGTCGAGGGCGATGACCTCGCCGGAGGCGACCTTCGCGAGCGGGTTGACCTCGACCAGGAGGGCGTCCGACTTGATGAAGGTGTCCCACAGCTTGACCAGGACGTTGACGACCTTGTCCGCGACCTCGGCCGGGAACTTGGCGGCCTCCACGATCTCGCGGGCCTTGGCCTCGTCCACACCGTCGATCGGGTCGATCGCGGTCTTGGCGACGGCCTCCGGGCGGGTGGCCGCCACCTCCTCGATCTCCACGCCGCCCTCTACGGAGGCGATGGAGAGGAAGGTGCGGTTCGCACGGTCGAGGAGGAAGGAGACGTAGTACTCCTCGAGGATCTCCGGAGCGGTCTCGGCGATCATGACCTTGTGGACCGTGTGGCCCTTGATGTCCATGCCGAGGATGTCCGTCGCGCGGGCGACGGCCTCGTCCGCGGTGGCGGCCAGCTTGACACCGCCGGCCTTGCCGCGACCACCGACCTTCACCTGCGCCTTGACGACGGACTTGCCGCCCAGACGCTCGGTGATCTCGCGCGCCGCCTCAGGCGTGTCGATGACTTCACCGGCCAGCACCGGTACATCGTGCTTGGCGAAGAGGTCCCTCGCCTGGTACTCGAACAGGTCCACGCGCTTCCGTCCCTATCAGTGATCTCGCGGTTCGTTGGATGCGTGGGCGTGCCGCGAAGGGCAACGTGACGTCCGCTTGTCACAAGGGAGGCGCACACGGTGTCCGAGCGCGCGGCATGTCCGTCTCGCAGGTTATCGCCGCTTGCGGGGGCTCCCTAAATCGAGGGTCACACGTGAGCGGTGATACCTGTCACATGATGCCGGGTTCCCTGGCACAGAGTGCCGTCCTATGGGTCCGGTACGGGCGGTGTGCGAGGCCTCACCGGGCTGGGGTCGACCCGGTGAGACTCCCTGGCGGCCCCGGTCGGCCGGGGCCCCGGGGCGTTTGATCCCCACCCCAACGGGGACCACGTGCCCCCGTCCGCGCGGCTCCGCCCGGACGGGCCGACGGCTTTCGACCGCCCGGGGCCGGTCACCCCGCGGAGTTGTTCCCGGGCGCTCGGCCCGGCTGCCCACCGGGTGCCCGCGCGGCGCCGGTTCCACTCACGCCGTGTCGGGTACCGGGAGCGGTCGTCTCTCCAGCGCGGCGGCCATCACCTCCGGGAACAGGTCGGGCGTGCAGGCGAAGGCCGGTGCGCCGAGCGCGGCCAGCGCCGCCGCGTGCTCGCGGTCGTAGGCGGGTGCCCCCTCGTCCGACAGCGCCAGCAGCGCCACGAACTGCACCCCGGACGCCTTCATCGCCGCGACCCGCTTCAGCATCTCGTGGCGGATGCCGCCCTCGTAGAGGTCGCTGATCAGCACGACGACGGTCTCGGCCGGCCGGGTGATCTGCGCCTGGCAGTAGGCGAGCGCCCGGTTGATGTCCGTACCGCCGCCGAGCTGGGTGCCGAAGAGCACGTCGACGGGGTCGTCCAGCTGGTCGGTGAGGTCGACGACCGCCGTGTCGAAGACGACCAGCCGGGTGCTGATCGACCGCATCGAGGCGAGGACCGCGCCGAACACGGACGCGTACACCACGGACGCCGCCATGGACCCGGACTGGTCGATGCAGAGCACGACCTCCTTCTTCACCGACCGCGCGGCCCGCCCGTAGCCGATGAGCCGTTCCGGTACGACCGTGCGGTGCTCGGGGAGGTAGTGCTTGAGGTTGGCCGCGATGGTGCGGTTCCAGTCGATGTCGTGGTGGCGCGGGCGGGTGACGCGGGCACTGCGGTCCAGGGCGCCGGTGAGGGTGGCCCGGGTGCGGGTGGCGAGCCGCTTCTCCAAGTCCTCGACCACCTTGCGCACGACCGCGCGGGCCGTCTCCTTCGTCGTCTCCGGCATCGCCTTGTGCAGCGAGAGGAGCGTGCCGACCAGGTGCACGTCGGCCTCCACCGCCTCCAGCATCTCCGGCTCCAGCAGCAGGGAGGCGAGGCCGAGGCGGTCGATGGCGTCGCGCTGCATGACCTGGACGACCGAGGACGGGAAGTAGGTGCGGATGTCGCCGAGCCAGCGCGCCACGGACGGCGCCGAGGCACCGAGCCCCGCGGACCGGTCCCGGCCCGACCGCGGTTTGTCGCTCCTGCCGTAGAGCGCGGCCAGCGTGCCGTCCATCGCCGCGTCCCGGCCGGACAGCGCGCACCCCGTGCCGTCGGCCTGGTCCCCGCCGAGCACCAGCCGCCACCGCCGGAGACGCTCCCGGGCGGGGTCGGTGGTACCTGTGGTGACGGTGGTGTCGCTCGTGTCCCGGGTGTCCCTGGTGTCCCTGGTGTCGGCCGCGTCCGGTCCGTGTGTCATGTGCCCACCCCCGCGAGGCGGTCGCCGTGTGTCGTCCTGAGCGTCGCCTCGCGCGCCGCCGTGTGTGCCGCCTCGTGCGTCGTTTCGTATGTCGTGTCGTGCACCGCTGTGTGTGCCCTCCTGTCGCCCGTGTCCAGGCCGAGCAGCAGCCGCAGCACCGGCAGGACGGCATCGGCGCGCCCGGTGTCCGGTTCGGCGGCGAAGCCCGGGACGGCGGCAGCCTGGGCCGCGGCCCCGCCGGGCCGCGCCTCCGGCCCGCGCCGGATCAGCTCGCCGAGGGTTCTGCGCACCCCCGGCTCGTACGCCGCGAAGGTGCGCCGCAGCAAGGGCAGTACGTCCGTGAAGGCCTCGGCCGGCACCCCGGTCAGCCAGCTGTCGAGCAGCCCGAGCAGCCGCTCGTCGTGCACCAGCAGCAGTCCGCCCCCGCCGCCGGCGAACCCCTCGACCCAGGCGGCGGCAGCGGCGGGCGGCGTGCCCGGCGACAACGCCAGCCCCATCAGCCGGGCCACCTCCCCGGGCGGCAGCGCCCCCTCGTCCAGCAGCAACCGCACGGCTCTTCCCCGGATCACCCCGGGCGCGTTCTCCCGCACCGCCAACGCCCGCAGCACGCCCCGCCAACGCTCCCGCAGTCCCCCTCGCGCCGGGTACGGACCGTGCCCCTGGCGGGCCTTCCCGTCCGCACCCGGTCCTCTCCCGGCTCCGGTCCCCGCTGCGGGGCCGCCGCCATCGCCTTCCACGGAGGGCCGGGCTTCGCCCTCCCCCGTCCCGGCCCCCTCCGCCGAGGCACCGGCACCGGTGTCTCCGGTCACCCCGTCGGCACCTACCGGTTCCCCCTCCCCCGACACCTCCGCGCCCTCACCTCCGCCGAACACAGACGCACCGTCAGCAGCCCCGTCACCCCTCGTCGACGCACCGGCGGCCGTCCGCTCACCGCCCGCCGACGCCCCCGCCAAGCTCTCCGCCAGCAGCCCCACCGCCGTGTGCACGGCGTCCACATGACCGCGCATCTCCTCCGCCGCGTCCGCGTCGAGTGCGACGCAGGCGGGAGGCAGGCCGACGAAGACGCGTTCGGCGAGGCCTGCCGCGACCTCGGCCAGCGCGCGGATGTCGGTTCCGCGCACGTCGCCGTAGCGCAGTGAGCGGACCAGGGCCGGCAGTGCCTGGGCGAGGTGGCCGACGTCGGTGTCCAGGGCCGCCCGGTCGGCGAGCACCCGCATGACCACGGGCAGCGCGTCCGTCAGACCGGCCAGCAGGCACTGCTCGGCGAGCGCGGTCACGTCGGCCAGGGCGCGCGCCGCCGCCGCGTCGGCCTCCGCCTTGGCCCGTGCCGCCGCCTCCACGGTCGTCCCCCACACGCCCGCCTCGGCGACCCGCACGGACAGCTCCGGTTCCCAGCACAGCCGCCAGGTCTCCCGGAAGGTGCCCGTGCTCCCCCGCGACCGGGCCGGCTCCCCCCAGCCGACGCCGAGCAGCCGGAGCCGGTGCAGCAGCCTGCTGCGGCCGGCGTCGGTGTCCCCGCGCAGGTCCAGCTCCAGCTCGCGCTCCAGCGCCTCGGGCTTGAGCCGGAGAGAGCGCTGCTGCCGGGCCAGGTCGCGCTGCAACGGCACCGCGGGCGCCGACTCCGGGACCTCACCGAGGACGTCGCCGACCACCAGCCGGTCGTGCACCAGCGCCAGCGGCACCTCCGAGCCCTCGCACAGCACCGCGCGCACCGCGTCCATGGTCTCGCCGAGGCCCGGCAGCGGGCGCCCCCGCAGCGCCGCCAGGGTCTCCGCGAGCCGGACGGCCTCGATGACGTGCGCGGAGGACACGATCCGGTCCTCCTCGCGCAGCAGCCCGGCCACCTTGGTCAGCCAGCGCTCGACCGGCCGGTCAGGGGCCCGGAACAGGTGCCCGTACCAACCCGGCGAGTCGATGCCCGCGCCGTATCCGCCGGCCCGGGCCAGCCTGCGGTGCGTCCACGGCACCCAGGTCAGGTCGGTCCTGACCTTCGGCAGGCCCCGCAGCAGCGCCCGGTCGGCGGTGACCTTGGTCTTCTCGCGCAGCGCGGGCACGTGCCAGGCGCCGCACACCACGGCCACGGCGTCCCCGAACTCCCTGCGCGCCTCGCGCAGCCGGAGCCGCATGCACGCCTCGCGGACCAGGTCCCGGTCGCGTTCGCCGACGCCGTGCCGCTCGCGCAGCGCGGCCATCGCGTCCGCCACCGCGGCGAACGGCGCGAAGGGATCGAAGGGGCCGCCGGCACCCGGCCCCCGGTGCTCGACGACGTCCTCCCACCAGCGTTCGGGGTCGTCGTACCCGGCGGCCCCGGCGAGCACGGCGAGCGGGTCGACACGGACCGCCTCGTCCCCGCCGCCCCTCCCCCCGGCCCCGCTGCCACCGTCGTCGCTCCCTTCCCCGGCCCCGGAGTCTCCGCCCCCGTCGCCCCGTTCTCCGTCCCCGCTGTCTTCCCCCTCACCGACCCCGTCCCCGTCCCCGCCCCTCTCGCCCGGCGCGGGCGCGTCCCGCTCCCACGCGAGCGTGTGCGTGGCCGGCAGGTCGATGAAGCGGGCCGGGACACCCTGCTCCACGGCCCAGCGGACGGCCACCCACTCGGGGCTGAACTCGGCGAACGGCCAGAATGCCGAACGGCCGGGCTCGTCCACGGCGTGGGCGAGCAGGGCGACCGGGGGCTTGAGGCCCGGGTCGGCGGCCAGCGGGATCAGCGCGTCGGCCTCCGGTGGACCCTCGATCAGCACGGCGGCCGGACGGGCGGCCTCCAGCGCGGCCCGCACCGCGCGCGCGGAGCCGGGCCCGTGGTGCCGTACTCCGAGCAGCAGCGGCCCGGAGCTGTACGCCGTGCTCCCGTCGGTGCCGGTCATGCGCTCACCTCGCGGCAGGCTCGGTAGAAGTCGGTCCAGCCCTCGCGCTCGCGGACGACGGTCTCCAGGTACTCCTGCCAGACGACCCGGTCGGCCGCGGGGTCCCGGACGACGGCGCCGAGGATGCCGGCGGCGACGTCTCCCGGCCGCAGCACACCGTCGCCGAAGTGGGCGGCGAGCGCGAGGCCGCCGGTGACGACGGAGATCGCCTCCGCCGTGGACAGCGTGCCGCTGGGCGACTTCACCTTCGTACGGCCGTCGGCGGTGACGCCGTCGCGCAGCTCGCGGAAGACGGTGACGACGCGGCGGATCTCCTCGATGCCGTCGGGCGCGGCCGGCAGGTCCAGGGAACGGCCGAGCTGCCCGACCCGGCGGGTGACGATGTCGACCTCGGCGTCGGCGCTCTCCGGCAGGGGCAGCACCACGGTGTTGAAGCGGCGGCGCAGCGCGCTGGAGAGGTCGTTGACCCCGCGGTCGCGGTCGTTGGCGGTGGCGATGAGGTTGAAACCGCGGACCGCCTGGACCTCCTCGCCCAGCTCGGGTACGGGCAGGGTCTTCTCGGACAGGATGGTGATCAGTGTGTCCTGCACATCGGCCGGGATGCGGGTCAGCTCCTCCACCCGGGCCGTCATGCCCTCGGCCATGGCCCGCATGACGGGGCTGGGCACCAGGGCGTCGCGGCTCGGGCCGTGGGCGAGCAGCCGCGCGTAGTTCCAGCCGTACCGGATCGCCTCCTCCGGGGTGCCCGCCGTGCCCTGCACCAGCAGGGTCGAGTCGCCGCTGACGGCGGCGGCCAGGTGTTCGGACACCCAGGTCTTGGCGGTGCCGGGCACGCCGAGCAGGAGCAGGGCGCGGTCGGTGGCGAGCGTGGCGACGGCGACCTCGACGATGCGGCGCGGACCCACGTACTTGGGTGTGATCACCGTGCCGTCCGGCAGGGTGCCACCGAGCAGGTACGTCGCCACGGCCCACGGCGACAGCTTCCAGCGGGCGGGGCGCGGGCGGTCGTCCTGCGCGGCGAGCGCGGCGAGTTCGGCCGCGAAGGCGTGCTCGGCGTGCGGTCGCAGCGCCTGCGCGGTCTCGTCGCGGTCGGGTGCGGCGGTCGTCGGTTGCACGGACACAGACATGGCTGAGGCCCCCTCCAGCTCGGCCGGTTCGAATCTGGCATCCACCGTGCACCACGCCACTGACAATCGATCTGACCTGCACGAACGCGCTCGCCGGGCCGATTGTCAGTGGCGGGACCTACCGTCGGTGGCATGACTGAGCAGGGGGTGCGCTGGACCGCGGACCAGGTGCTGGCACTGGCGCCTGACACCGCGTCACGCAAGGCGGGGAGCAGGCTCGGCGCGGCCGGGCCGTGGTCGGGGACCGGGTACGGAGAGGGGGCGGTGTGGGGGCTGTGCAAGGGCAGTGGCAGCAGGCCCTACCAGACGGTGGTGGACCTGGCCGAGGCGGCCGGGCCGGCGTACCGGTGCGGTTGCCCGAGCCGTAAGTTCCCGTGCAAGCACGCGCTCGGGCTGCTCCTGCTGTGGGCGGGGGACGACGGCGCGGTGCCGGCCGGCGCGCGGCCGCCGGACTGGGCCGGGCAGTGGCTCGCGGGCCGGCGCGGACGCGTCGAGGCGAAGAGGGCACGGGCCGAGGGGGGTCCGGTCGCCGCGCCCGCCGATCCGGAGGCGGCCCGGCGGCGGGCCGAGCGCCGGGCCGAGCGGGTCACGGCGGGCGCGAGCGAGCTGGAGCAGCGCCTCTCGGACCTGCTGCGCGGCGGCCTGGCCGCGGCCGAACAGGCGGGGTACGGCCTGTGGGAGGAGACGGCGGCCCGCATGGTCGACGCCCAGGCGCCGGGGCTGGCCGCGCGGGTGCGGGAACTGGGGGCGATTCCGGCATCCGGTCCCGGCTGGCCGGCACGCCTGCTGGAGGAGTGCGCGCTGCTGCACCTGCTGGACCAGGGCTGGCTGGGCCGGGACCGGCTGCCCGAGGCCCTCGCGGCCACGGTCCGCTCCCGGATCGGTCTGCCCGCCACACCGGACGGCCCGCCGGTGCGCGACCGCTGGCTGGTCCTCGCCCAGTACGACACGGCGGACCCGAAACTGACGACGCGCCGGACATGGCTGTACGGCGCCGAGTCCGGCGGGACCCGGCTGCTGCTGTCGTACGGCGCGGCGGGCCGGGCTCCGGAGCTGTCCCTGCCGGTCGGCCTCGCCCTGGACGCGGAACTGACGGCGTATCCGGGTTCCGGCCCGTCCCGTGCGGCCCTTGGCGAGCGGTTCGGCCCGCCGGCCCCGGCCGCGTTCCGCCCGCCGGGTGTGGACGCCGCTCAGGCGGTGGCACGGTACGGCGAAGCCCTGCGGGAGGATCCGTGGCTGGACGCGGTCCCGGTCACCCTGGGCCGGGTGGTACCGGTCCCGGACGGCGACCGGTGGCAGCTGGCCGACGCGGACACGGACACGGCCCTGCCGCTGAGCCGGACCGCCCGGTCCCGGCCCGGTCTGTGGCGGCTGGTCGCCCTGTCCGGCGGCGCACCGGTCACGGTCTTCGGCGAGTGCGGCCACCGCGGCTTCACCCCGCTCACGGCCTGGCCGGAGGGGGCGGGCGAGGCGGTGCCCCTGTGCTGACCGAGGTCGGGACCGACCGAACAGACAGTCACGCGCACCAGGCGAAACCCGGGGACAACCCAGGGAAGACCCGGCGAAAGGGGAAGGGATGAACGGGACACCGACCGGCGGCGACGCCGCGCCGGAAAGCTCCTGGGAGGAGTTGGTCACCACCGCGCTCCTCGGCACCGACCGGCGTCCCCCTGCCGAGACCGCGCCCGGCCGCCCGGCCCCGGTGGCGCTGCTCGACGCGGCTGCCGTGGCGACCGTACGGCGGCGGGCCGGACTGCGGCCGGCGCGCGCGGCACGGCGGCCCGAGCGGGCGCCCGCCGACCCCCGCCCGTCCCTGCCCGCGATGGCGGCACGGCGGCTCGCCACCCTGCTGGCCGACCGCTCCGGGGGCGGGTCCGGCGGCCGCCGGGGCGGCTCACCCGACCTGGTGGAGCTCCTGCCGCAGTGGCTGGCGGCGGCCAACGCGCACGGGTACGCGGCACCCCCGCAGGCGCTGCCCGCGCTGCTGGACGCGGCCCGGGGCCGTACGGATCTGCGCCCCGCGGCACTGGCGTTCGGGGGCCCGCGCGCGCTGTGGCTGGCCCGGCTGAACCCGGACTGGCGGTTCGCCCTGCGCGCGGCGCCCGGTGGCGGTGCCGCGCTGCCCGATCCGGAGGACGCCGGGGCGGTGCGCCGGCTGTGGCAGGAGGGGCTGTTCGCCGAGCGGGCGGCACTGCTGGGCGCGCTGCGCGCCCGTACGCCCGCGCTGGGCCGCGAGCTGCTGGTGTCGACCTGGGCGACGGAGCGGGCGGAGGACCGCCTGATGTTCCTCGACTCGTTGCGCGCGGGTCTGTCGCACGCGGACGAGCCGTTCCTGGAACAGGCGTTGGGCGACCGCAGCCGCAACGTCCGGGCGACGGCGGCGGAACTGCTGTCGGCGCTGCCGGACTCGGCGCTCGCCGCACGGATGGCCGTACGGGCCACGGCGTGCGTGGCCCTTGACCGCACCGGGGACGCGCCGGCGATCGCGGTGGAGGCGCCGCTCGAATGCGACCCCGGCATGGAGCGGGACGGAGTGGTGGCGGCCCCGCCCGTGGGCCGTGGGGAACGGTCGTGGTGGCTGGGGCAGTTGGTGGAGGCCGCTCCGCTCGGCACCTGGCCGGGGCGGCTGGGTGGGCGGACGGCCGAGGAGATCGTGGCGCTGCCGGTGACGGACGGCTGGCAGGGCGAGCTGCACGCGGCCTGGTGCCGGGCGGCGGTACGGCAGCGGGACGCCGCGTGGTCGCGGGCGCTGCTCGGCTCGCCGTCGGCGCCGGAGGCCGGCGGTCCGGGCGCGGTGTCCCTCGCGGAGCGGGCGAAGCTGCTGGCCGCGCTCGATCCGGCCGAACGGGCCGCGTGGGTCGCCGGGTTCATCGCCACGCACGGCCTGTCGGAGGCGTTCCAGCTGCTCGGGGTGTGCGCGGTCCCGTGGGCGCCGGAGTTGGGACAGGCGGTCGTGGACGCCCTGAACATCGCGCGAGACGCGGGCAGTTACCCGTGGAGCTTCAGCGGGGTGATGGGGCTGGCCGAGCGCTGCCTGGACCCGGCGGACGCCGTACGGCTGGAGGCGCTGCTGGCGATACCCGACGAGCGGGAGGACGCCGCTCCGGGGGCCGGCGGTTACTGGGCGGAGGCGTTCCAGCGGCTGGTGACGACGCTGCGGCTGCGGGCGGCGATGACACGGGAACTCGCCCCGTCCGCACCACCCGCCGAGCAGACGGAAGGAACCGCTCAGCCGCCGGACGCGGCCGGCTGACGGACGTTCTCCCGGACCCAGTCCACGATCGACGTGGTCGTCGCCCCCGGAGTGAAGAGCTCCGCGACGCCCTTCTCCTTCAGCGGCGGGATGTCCTCCTCCGGGATGATGCCGCCGCCGAAGACGAGGATGTCCTCGGCCTCGCGCTCCTTGAGGAGGTCGATGACCGCGGCGAACAGCGTGTTGTGGGCACCGGAGAGGATGGACAGGCCGATCGCGTCGGCGTCCTCCTGGATGGCGGTGTCGACGATCTGCTCCGGGGTCTGGTGGAGCCCGGTGTAGATGACCTCCATACCGGCGTCGCGCAGGGCACGCGCGATCACCTTGGCCCCACGATCGTGACCGTCGAGCCCCGGCTTGGCGACGACCACGCGGATCGGACCGGCTGCCACACCCATCACTGCCTCCATCAAGCGACCCCGGAAGCGATCGGCTTCCGTCCGTACCGACAAGTACCGCACTTTTGGCGCGTTCCGCCACCGTCGGAAGTGAACGAACGTTATCCCCAGCATCCCGCACCCGGCAGTTTTACGGGGCGCGGCGAGGGGGAAATCACATGGTGGGACATGAAGGCACACGGGGGACCGAGCCGTCCTCCGCGTGCCGACGGGAGGTCGGCCATGAAGGTCACCGGAGTATTGCCGCTCTTTCTCCCGCTCTGCCGCCGTCTGTGGCCCGGCAGGATTGCCGGACTGTCGATGACGCTGCTCAGGGCGACGGCCCTGGACGCCGCGATCCTGGCCGGTCATCTCCTGCTGTATCCGACGGGCCTGATCCAGGAACGCCGCTGCGGCGGCGGACCGGACGGGGACGGCGCCGTCCGGCTGCCGGTCCGCCCGGCGCCGCCGGTCGTCCTGCTGCACGGCTTCATCGACAACCGTTCGGTGTTCGTCCTGCTCCGCCGCGCCCTGGCCCAGCACGGCAGGCACCGGGTGGAGTCGCTGAACTACTCTCCGCTGACCTGCGACATACGCACCGCGGCCGAGCTGCTCGGGCGGCACATCGAGGAGATCTGCGAGCGCACCGGCTGTGCCCGGGTCGATATCGTCGGGCACAGCCTCGGCGGCCTGATAGCGCGCTACTACGCTCAGTGTCTGGGCGGTGACCTGCGGGTACGCACGCTGGTCACCCTCGGCACCCCCCACGCCGGGACGCGGGTGGCGCCGCTGGCGGACGCGCATCCCATCGTGCGGCAGATGCGGCCGGGATCGGCGGTGATCGAGGAGCTGTCCCGGCCCGCGCCGGGCTGCCGGACGCGCTTCGTGAGCTTCTGGAGCGACCTGGACTCCCTGATGGTCCCGCTGGAGACGGCCTGCCTGGACCACCCCGACCTGGACGCGTGCAACGTCCGGGTGACCGGCATCGGTCATCTCGCCCTTCCCGTGCATCCCGCCGTGGCGGCCGGGATACGCGACGCCCTCGACGTCCCGCACCCCGGGGACCGGTCCGCCGACGGCCTGACGGTGGCCTGAGGCCGGCCGGTCCGGACGGGGCCGGAAGGGGCCGGGCGGGGCCGGGACCGCGGCAGGGGCCCGCATCAGGCTCAGCCGGACCCGCAGCAGGCCCGCGCATGACCCGCAGCAGGGACACGCACGGGCAGCGGCAGGGGACGTGTCAAAGGCAGGGCACAGTCTCGGCACAGTCGTCACAGAGCGGCCATATTGCCGCCAAACATCGAACATTCTTCGAACGCAAGGCCAAGGTCCGGTCCGGGGCCCGCCGAAACACGGCCGAATGCCCGTTTCCGGCCCACGCGAAACCGGCCGAAGATTGTCGCGCCCAGGTACCGCCGGGTACAGTCGCCGC
Organism: Streptomyces sp. NPDC107654; assembly: GCF_055639035.1. Taxonomy (NCBI): domain Bacteria; kingdom Bacillati; phylum Actinomycetota; class Actinomycetes; order Kitasatosporales; family Streptomycetaceae; genus Streptomyces; species Streptomyces sp. NPDC107654. The sequence goes on along the minus strand of NZ_JBVKBI010000004.1, from coordinate 84,642 downwards.
ACTGCTCTGGCAGCCCCTGTTGTCGAGGCGAAAGAGAAGTTGGTGAACGACCGTCACCCGTCGGGGAGCATGACCACCCCGGCCCCGGCTTCCGACGCCTCCACCACGCACTACGCGGCGTACGGGGCACAGGAAGCCCCTTACGACGACCTCACCACGTACGGCGGTTACGACGCCACTGGTTTTGCCGACGGTTCCGCCGGGGCCACGGCCTTCCACAGCGACCCGCTCTTCGGCAGCCTCCCGGGCGACGAACAGCCCACCGGTGCCTACGACACCACGCAGTGGCAGACCGGAACGGTCCAGGCCCCGGCCTACGACCCGTACGCGGCCCAGCACCACGCCGCCTACGACTCCGGCGTCTACGACAGCACCGCCTGGTCCCTCCCCGCGCAGTCCGCCGGGAACGACGTCAGCGGCCAGTGGGACGCCAACTCCTGGCTCCAGCCCGACCAGTCCGGCGGCGCCGACGCCACCCAGCAGTGGGAGTGGGGCGCCCAGACCTTCGATACGGGCGCGTACGACGCCACGCAGTGGAACTCCGCCGGGCAGAACGCGCCGGAGCAGCCCGAGCAGACTGGCGAACCGTTCGACCAGATGCCCACCGCGACGTTCGAGGCGGTCGGTGACGCGTCGGCCGCCTTCGAGCAGATGCCGTACGAGGACGCCGACTTCGGCGACCAGCCCGCCGACGGGGGCGAGCCGGACTCCACCGGTGAACTGCCCGCCGTGACCGGCCTGCTGGACGGCCAGGAGGAGTTCAGCCCGGCGCCCGCGACCCGCGCGGGCTCGCGCAGCGGGGCGCGCTCCCGGCGCCGCACACCCGCCAAACGCTCCGCGCTGCTGACCGTCGCCGTGCCGTCGGCCTGTGTCATGGGGGTCGCCGGGATCGCCGCCGCCTCGGTCGGCGCGCTAACCGACGACTCCAAGGACACCTCCACCAGCGCTGCGGACGCCCAGCCGGTCAAGCCGTCGGTCGCCAACAGCAAGCTGGACAGCCAGCTCAAGACGCTCTCCGCCGGCGCCACCGACTTCGCCGACCGGGCGAGCCGCACCCAGGAGCGGATCGACCTCAAGGCGCAGCAGGAGCTGGAGAAGAAGAAGGCGGCCGCGGAGGCCGCGCTCAAGGAGCGGCTGCGCCCCAAGTTCGCGCTGCCGGTGGCGCAGCACGGACTGAGCGCCTACTTCGGCCAGGCGGGCATCAACTGGATGTCCGTGCACACCGGCATCGACTTCCCGGTCTCGTACGGCACCACGGTCATGGCCGCCACCGACGGCACGGTCACCACGAAGTGGAACAGCGCCTACGGCAACATGCTGATCCTGACGGCGAAGGACGGCACGGAGACCTGGTACTGCCACCTGTCGAGCTACCGCGTCGCCTCCGGTGCGACCGTCAAGGCGGGCCAGCCGATCGCCTACTCCGGCAACTCCGGCAACTCCACCGGCCCTCACCTGCACTTCGAGGTACGTCCTGCGGGCGGGGCGGCCATAGACCCGCTGCCGTGGCTGCGGAGCCACGGACTGGACCCCACCTAGACCCCCGGGCCCCGCTCTCCAGCGGGGCCCTTTCGGTCCGCTACAGCTTCTCCACCGGCGCGTACCGCAGCAGCAGCCGCTTCGGCTTGGCGTCGCCGAAGTCGATCGTCGCCTCCGCGTTGGCGCCCGTGCCCTTCACCGCGACGACCGTGCCGAGCCCGAACTGGTCGTGCGTGACCCGGTCGCCGACGGCCAGCCCGACCACCGGTTTCTCCGCCGTGCGCCGCGTGGCGAACCCGGACGCGCCGGACGCCGAGGAACGCGACCGCGTCGAGGACAGCGAGGCCGCGATCCCGGACGCCGGCCCGGAGGACACCGGCGCCGCCGCCCCCGTCCGCTTCCACTCCACGTGGGTGGGCGGGATCTCCTCCAGGAAGCGGGAGGGCGGGTTGTACGACGGCTGGCCCCAGGCGCTGCGCATCGCCGACCGCGTGAGGTACAGCCGCTCCCGCGCACGCGTGATGCCGACGTAGGCCAGGCGCCGCTCCTCCTCCAGCTCCTTGGTCTGGCCGAGGGCGCGCATGTGCGGGAAGACGCCGTCCTCCATGCCGGTCAGGAACACGACCGGGAACTCCAGGCCCTTCGCGGTGTGCAGGGTCATCAGGGTGATGACGCCGTCGCCGTCCTCCTCGTCGGGGATCTGGTCGGAGTCGGCGACCAGGGCGACCTGCTCCAGGAAGTCGGCGAGCGTGCTCTGCTCGCCCTCACCGCGCTCCTGCTCGAACTCCAGGGCGACGGCGGCGAGTTCCTGGAGGTTCTCGATCCGGGTCTCGTCCTGCGGGTCGGTGGAGGCCTGCAGTTCGGCCAGGTAGCCGGTGCGTTCGAGGACCGCCTCCAGGACGGTCGCCGGACCCGCGCCGGACTCCACGATGGTGCGCAGGTCCTCCATCAGGGTGTTGAACCGCTTGACCGCGTTGGTGGAGCGCGCGGCCATGCCGTACGCCTCGTCCACCCGCTTCAGGGCCTGCGGGAAGCTGATCTTCTCGCGCTGGGAGAGGGCGTCGATCATCGCCTCCGCGCGCTCGCCGATGCCCCGCTTGGGCACGTTGAGGATGCGGCGCAGCGGCACCGAGTCCTCCGGGTTGGCGAGGACGCGCAGGTAGGCGAGGACGTCCCGGACCTCCTTGCGCTCGTAGAAGCGGACCCCGCCGACGACCTTGTAGGGCAGGCCGACGCGGATGAAGACCTCTTCGAAGACACGGGACTGGGCGTTGGTGCGGTAGAAGACGGCGACGTCTCCCGCGCGCGCGTCGCCCGCGTCGACCAGGCGGTCTATCTCCTCGGCGACGAACTGGGCCTCGTCGTGCTCGGTGTCGGCGACGTACCCGGTGATCCGGGCGCCCTGGCCGGCGTTGGTCCACAGGTTCTTCGGGCGGCGGGACTCGTTGCGCTCGATGACCGCGTTGGCGGCGGACAGGATGGTCTGCGTGGAGCGGTAGTTCTGCTCCAGAAGGATCGTCGTCGCGTTTGGGTAATCCTCCTCGAACTGGAGGATGTTGCGGATCGTCGCGCCCCGGAAGGCGTAGATCGACTGGTCCGCGTCACCCACGACGCAGAGTTCCGCGGGCGGGACGTCGTACTCGCCGGGCGGGGTGTCGGCGTCCTCCGCGGCGCGCTCGCCCGTGCCGACCAGTTCGCGCACGAGCGCGTACTGGGCGTGGTTCGTGTCCTGGTACTCGTCCACCAGGACGTGCCGGAAACGGCGGCGGTAGTGCTCGGCGACGTCCGGGAATGCGCGCAGCAGGTTGACCGTCGTCATGATCAGGTCGTCGAAGTCCAGCGCGTTCGCCTCGCGCAGCCGCGACTGGTACATGGCGTAGGCCTGGGCGAGGGTCTTCTCGAAGCCGTCCGTGGCCTGGGCGGCGAAGTCCTCCTCGTCGATCAGCTCGTTCTTCAAATTGCTGATCTTGGCGCTGAAGGACTTGGGCGGGAAGCGCTTGGGGTCGAGGTCCAGGTCGCGGCAGACCAGGGCCATCAGGCGCTTGCTGTCGGCGGCGTCGTAGATCGAGAAGGACGAGGTGAAGCCGAGCTTCTTGCTCTCCCGGCGCAGGATGCGCACGCACGCGCTGTGGAAGGTCATCACCCACATCGCGTTCGCGCGCGGGCCGACGAGCTGCTCGACGCGTTCCCTCATCTCGCCCGCGGCCTTGTTGGTGAAGGTGATCGCGAGGATCTGGCCGGGGTGGACGTTGCGCTCCGCGAGCAGGTACGCGATGCGGTGCGTCAGCACGCGGGTCTTGCCGGAGCCGGCACCGGCGACGATGAGCAGCGGGGAGCCGGCGTGCACGACCGCGGCGCGCTGGTTCTCGTTCAGCCCCTCCAGGAGTGCCGCCGGGTCGAGCGCGGGACGGGGGGCGCCGTCGCGGTAGTACGCGTCCCGGTCCGGTGGCACGTCGAACTTCCCGCCGAACAGGTCGTCCGGAACCCGCTCCGGAGCGTGGTCGTCCTCGGGCGGCGGCGGGGGCTCCTCCTCGTGCCCGCGAGGGGCCTGGAGGTCCGCCAGGAAGCTGTCGTCAAAGAGGCTGCTCATCGCTCTCCGAGTCTAGGGCGCCCCACCGACAACCGGTCCCCGTCCCCGGAACCCGCCACCGTCGCCGGAGCGTCCGTCTTCCCGCCTACGACGCCTTTCCCCTGCTCACGCACGGGAAGCACCCGGTCACGGACACATGAAACCGCCTCGAGGTCACGGAAATGTATCGGACATACCGCGCACCAACCTTCACAGAAGACACACGAGTTGGCTAGGTTGCCGTCAGGCCGCACGACCCCTCTCCGGCGAACCTCGCCGGGCCGCGCGGCCTCCGCCGAGTCCGGCGCGCCCCGCACGGTGCCCGGAGCCGGGGACCCACCGATCCTGGGGTGAATCGGCCGACTCCCGCCCGGGACGACGCCGTAGGGCAACCCTTCCGAGCATCCCGCCCGAACCCGACAGCTAACCCGGTAGGCGGCAGCACGGGAAGGAGTCGCCTCCCTTGGCGTCGCACCGCAAGCCGCGCCCCGGCGGAACCCCGGGAGCGGGCATCCGCACCCCCGCCCTCGCGGGCCCCGCCCTCGCCACCGCCGCCCTCACCTCGGTGGCCGTCCTGTCCCAGACCGCCGAAGCCGCGCCGGCGGCCGGTGACGGCAGGCCGAGCCTGGAGGAGGTCGAGCGCAAGATCGAGGATCTGTACCGCAGAGCGGAGTCGGCGGCCGAGGCGTCCGCCGCGGGCCGGGAGTGGGGCGGACGGTCGGACCGGGGGGCCGCCCGCGCGGAGCGCGGGACCGGGCGGACGGAACGCGGGACCGGGCCGGATGGGCGAGGGAACGGACCTGCTCAAGGGGCCGAGCGCGGGACCGGGCGGACCGAGCAGGCCGAGCGCCGGGCCGGGTGGGTCGAACGGTCCGGCGGGCGGGGTGCGCGGGGCGACCGGGTCGCGGAGGGCGCCGGGGCGGCCGGGGCGGACGTTCCTCGGCACGGCGCCGACAGCCTTCAGCGGCTCCGGGACGAGGTCGCCCGGCGCGCCCGGCACCGCGCGCTTCCCGGCCTGCGCGGCATGATCCCGGCCCAGCGAGGCACCGGCCGGGACGAGGACGGCCACGCTGCGGCCGCAGGCACCACGGCCGCCGGGGCCACGCTCGCCGGCGGAACCACGCGCACCGGGGGTACGGCTCTCACGCCGCCTGTTCGCCGTACGCCCGTCGCTCCGCCCGTGCCGGACACGGCCGCCCTCGCACCCGTGGGAGCCGGCAGCCTCACCGCCTCCGCCGACGCCCGCGACGCAGCCGTATCGGCCGCCCCACCCGCTCAGGCCACCCGGACCACCAGGGTCGTCGCTCAGGCCGCCGAGGCCGCTCACGCCCGCCACACCGCGGCAGCCCCCGCCCCCACCACCCCGCAGGGCGCCGGCGCCGGCCCCAAGGCGGCCAAGGCCGCCGTGCGGAAAAAGCTCGCCCACGCGCGCGTGCTGCTGTCCGAGCGAATCGTCCAGGCCGCCGCCGCGCCCTCGGGGACGTACGCGACCAAGGCCAGGAAGGCCATCGCGTTCGCCCGCGCCCAGCTCGGCAAGCCGTGCGTGTGGGGTGCGGCGGGTCCGGATTCCTACGACTGCTCGGGCCTCACCCAGGCCGCCTGGAAGTCGGCCGGCGTCACCCTGCCGCGCACCGTCCGCGAGCAGGCCGGCGCCGGGACCCCGGTCGCGCCGGCCGACGCCCGCCCCGGTGACCTCGTCTTCTTCCACGACGACGCCCGCCATGTCGGGCTCTGCACGGGTGACGGCATGGTGATCCACGCGCCCAGGCCGGGCGCGTACGTCCGCGAGGAACCGGTGTCGGGCACCGGCGAGCCGGCCGTCCACAGCGTGGTGCGGCCGGGCTGAGACGGGGGCGCGTCGAGGATCAGGTCCAGAGGACGGCGATGAAGATGTTGGCCGTGGTGAGCAGGCCGACCAGCCCGAAGAGGCCCTTGTCGACCCGTTCCTCGTCGCGCTTCACATAGACCAGGCCGAGGATCACGATCAGCAGGGCCAGCTTCACGCCGATCTTGACGTTGTTGACGTGGTGGTCGTCGGCCTGGTTCAGGCCGACGAGGGCCACGCCGGTGACCAGCATGGTCAGCGCGCCGTGCAGCATCCCGGGCACGAACCGGGCCGTGCCCTGGCCCATCGCCTTCATCTGGGTGAGGAAACCACCGAGCAGCGCGGCGATACCGATGATGTGCAGGCCGACGAAGAGATGGGTGAGTGCGTCCATGGAGCCGGAGCCTAACCGTGAGCCACCGGGCCTCCGCCACCGGGCCGGAACCTTGCATAAATCCGCCCCTTAGCACCCCACAGCACACAGCAGTCCCACTTTCCGCCCTTCGGTCACCACGCACAGTAAATGCGACGACTGCCACCCACCGACGCGGACACATCCGGTCACTTCAGGGACCGTCCGCACCACTTCCGCACACTGCGTTACCAAGTCGTCACTCTCCGGCCTAGCGTCCTCCCCCAGGTGACCGCCTCCCCCACCGCCGTCGGACCGGGAGCGGCAGTCGGTCACCACCGCCGAGAAAGGCCCGGCGACGGCCCGCTCCCCCTGTGCGGGGCCGCCACGGAGCGCTGACCGCTCGGTCACAGGAGACGTACGGAAGGACGTGACGGTCCAGGTGGCATCCCACCGCAAGCCCCCGCAACGCCCGCTCAGCGGCCATACGGCCCGGACGGCGGCCACGCTCGCCCTGGCGGGCGCGGCCGCCGCGACGGTCTTCGACGGGACGGGTCACGCCGAGCCCCGGCTGACGCCGGCGCAGGTGAAGGCCAAGGTGGACACGCTGTACCGGGAGGCCGAGGCCGCCACCGAGAAGTACAACGGGACCAAGGAGAAGGCGGACGCGGCCCAGCGGCGGCTGACCACGCTCCAGGACGAGACGGCCCGCGAGCGGACGAAGCTCGACTCGGCCAGGGAGGCGCTGGGTTCGTTCGCGGCGGCGCAGTACCGCGACGGCGGCATCGACCCGGCCTGGCAACTGGCCCTCTCCAGCGACCCGGACCGGTATCTGGACGGCGCCGCGTTCGCCGAACGGGCCGGTGACCGGCAGGCCGCCGCGGTCTCACGAGTGCGCCGGCAGCTGCGGGAGATCGAGCGGTTGCGCGGTGCCGCGCGCATCGAACTGAGGTCGCTGCGGTCCCGGCAGGCGGAGCTGAACCGGCAGAAGAAGACCGTCACCGGCAAGCTGGACGAGGCCCGGCGGCTGCTGGCGCGGCTGACCCCGCGGCAGCGGACGGAGGTCACCGGTGCCGATGGCGCGGGCGGGGCACACGCCTCACGGTCGGCCGCGGACCCCAGGAAGCCCCTGGAGCGGGCCGGGTCCGCACCGGCCCCCACGGCACGCGCGGCGGCGGCCGTCGCCTACGCCTACGGCAAGCTCGGCAGCCCCTATGTGTGGGGCGCGACCGGCCCGAACGCCTTCGACTGCTCGGGCCTGGTCCAGGCCGCCTACCGCTCCGCCGGCATCTCCCTGCCCCGCACCAGCTACGCCCAGATCAACGCGGGCCGGCGGGTCTCCCGCTCCGAACTCCAGCCGGGAGACCTGGTGTTCTTCTACTCCGGGATCAGTCACGTCGGCATCTACGTGGGCAACGGGCAGATGATCCACGCCCCGAACCCCTCGGCACCGGTGCGCCTGGCCCCGATCGACCAGATGCCGTTCGCGGGGGCGACCAGGGTGGCGTGAGGGTCCGGTGAGGGCGGGGCGAGGGCAGGGCCGTAGGGGTCAGACCAGCCGGCGCGCGGTCGCCCAGCGGGTCAGCTCGTGCCGGTTGGACAGCTGGAGCTTGCGCAGGACCGCCGAGACATGGGACTCGACCGTCTTCACCGAGATGTACAGCTGCTTGGCGATCTCCTTGTAGGCGTAGCCACGGGCGATCAGCCGCAGCACCTCGCGTTCCCGCTGGGTGAGGCGGTCCAGGTCCTCGTCCACCGGCGGGGCGTCGGTGGAGGCGAAGGCGTCGAGGACGAACCCGGCCAGCCGCGGTGAGAAGACGGCGTCGCCCTCCTGGACACGGAAGATCGAGTCGATCAGATCGGTGCCGGTGATGGTCTTGGTGACATAGCCCCTGGCGCCGCCGCGGATCACCCCGATCACGTCCTCCGCCGCGTCCGACACCGACAGCGCGAGGAAACGGACCGGTTGCTCGGCGTCCGTCATCAACGCGGCGCACCGGCGCAGCACTTCGACTCCGCCGCCGCCCGGCAGGTGGACGTCGAGCAGGACCACCTCGGGCCGGGTGGCGGTGATGACCGTGACCGCCTGGTCGACGTCCGCGGCCTCGCCGACCACCTCGACCCCGGTCTCGGCGGTCTGGCCGATCTCGGCCTGGACGCCGGTGCGGAACATCCGGTGGTCGTCCACGAGCACCACGCGTACGTGCCGCCCGCCCGCGCCGGCGTCGGGCCGGCCGGACTCGGCCGCCTCCGCGGCTCCCCCCGCTCCCGTCGTGCCGTTCGCCTCGGTCGCGTCACTCATGACGTCTTCTCCGCCCTCTCCATCTCCAGCTCGACCTCGGTGCCGCCGCCCGGCACCGCCCGCAGCCGGGCCGTACCGCCGTTGCGCTCCATGCGGCCGATGATCGATTCTCTGACACCCATGCGGTCGGCGGGTATCGCGTCGAGGTCGAAGCCGGGGCCACGGTCCCGCACGGACACGAAGACCGTCCTCCCCTCGACTTCGGCGTAGACCTGTACGGCACCGCCCTCGCCACCGTACTTGGCGGCGTTCACCATCGCCTCGCGCGCGGCCTGCATCTGCGCGGTGGTCCTCTCGTCGAGCGGGCAGTCGCCGACGATCACGACCTCGATGGGGACGCCGTGCTTGTCCTCCACCTCGGCGGCGTTGCGCCGGACCGCCTCGGCGACCGTGTCCGGCTCGTCGGCCTCGTCCTTGCCGGTGCCCTCCGGCTTGTAGAGCCAGGTACGCAGGTCGCGTTCCTGGGCGCGGGCGAGGCGGCGCACCTCTCCGGCGTTGTCGGCGTTGCGCTGGATCAGAGTGAGGGTGTGCAGCACGGAGTCGTGGACGTGGGCGGCGACCTCGGCGCGTTCCTGGGCGCGGATACGCATCAGCCGCTCCTCGGACAGGTCCTGGGTCATGCGGACCAGGTAGGGGCCGGCGAGCAGGGTGATGCCGACGAGGACGGCGAGCGCGGCCTGCAGGACCGCACCGAGGTGGGCGGCCGACCCCTGCAGGACGAAGATGGCGGTGACACCGGCCGTGACGAGCAGGACGCCGCCGGCCGCCCGGAGCAGGGTGAGGGTACGGCGCCGGCGGCCGGCCTCGACCCAGCGGGCCCGGCGGGCGTTGTCCGCCTGCCGCCAGACGAGGGCGACACCGGCCGCGACGAGCACGGCGGGCACCAGATACGCCTTGGCGGCGCTGCCCAGGTTGACACTGCCCACGAAGACCATGGACACGATGACCATGAGGATCAGGGCGACGATCTGGCCCCGGTCCGGCTTGCGGGCCACGAGTCTGCGGCGGCCGTCCGGCGAGGTCCCCGTGCCCACCAGCGAGGGTTTCTGGTCGCCGACGCCGCCGACGCCGAGCGGGACGAAGAACCAGAACGCGGCGTACAGCAGCGCTCCGAGGCCGTCGGCCAGGAACAGGCCGGCGAAGACGAGCCGCACCCAGACGACGGGCAGCCCGAGATGACCGGCGAGGCCCCGCGCCACTCCGCCGAGCCAGCGTCCGTCGCTGCTGCGGTAGAGCTTGCGCGGCGGCCGCGGGTCGTCGAGTGGCAGGCTTGCGGCTTCCGGCATGCCAACGATGGTCACACGGCCGGACGGACGGAGCATCAGGGTCGGTCCCCGAGACGCCCCTGATCTTCCCTCGAGGCCGCTCCGGGTGGGCGGGCCGGCCGGTGTTCCGCGGCGGTTCGCGCCGGTCGAACGCTTCCCCGCCCCGTCTCAGGGCCGATTTCAGGGTTGGCCCAGGGTCGTCCCGACTGCCGCGGCGGCGGCCGGGCCGTCACCATGGACGCATGACGGATCACGAGCACGCCGCGACGGGTCCGGGACCCGGCACCGGCCCGCGCCCGGCCCCGGGCACCGGGCCGACGGATGCCGCGCCCGCCGCGACGGAGGAGACGGGAGCGGCCGGCAGCGGCACGCACTCCCCCGCCGACGAGCCCGGGCAGCGGGACGGCGCCGGGGTTTCCGACCGGTTCCGGCGCGACCGCGGGCACAAGATGATCGCGGGCGTGTGCGCGGGACTGGGCCGGCAGACCGACATGGACCCGGTGATCTTCCGGGTCACGCTGGCCGTGCTGTCCGCGACCGGCGGTCTCGGCCTCATCTTCTACGGCTTCGCCTGGCTCCTGGTGCCGTACGAGGACGAGGAGGAGAACGAGCTGCGCAAGCTCTTCACCGGCCGGGTCGACGGCCAGGCGCTGGCCGCCGTGCTGTTCGCGCTGGTCGGCTGCGGGATCTTCCTGACGATGCTGAAGAACGGCGGGGTGCTGGCGTTCGCCACGGTGCTCTCGCTGCTGCTCGCGGGCGCGGGGTACTGGTCTCGGCGCCGTGGCGCCCCCGACCCGGATCCGCTGGCCGCGCAGGCCGCCGCCGACGCCCCGCCGGAGGCCCAGGCGCCGCCGGTGGTCACCACCTATCCCTCGTGGTGGCGGGACCCGATCGTCAAGGACGGCACCCATGTCGGTGGCACCGGCTATCTGTGGGGGCCGGGCGACGCCCGAGACCGGGGCCTCACGTCGGCCCTGGACGTCGGCATCGCCACCCCGTGGGCGCCCCACGGGGTGGCACAGCCGCCGCACTCCGCGCCTCCGAGACCGCGCGGCCCACGCTGGATCGGCGGCTGGGTGTTCCTCACAGCCCTGCTGGCGGGCGGGTTGGGCGCCGGGATCAACTGGCACACACAGCCGTTGGGCACCAGCCTGCAGACCGGTCTGGCGTGCGCGCTGGCCGTGTTCGGTCTGGGCATCACGCTCAGCGCGGTCCTGGGACGGACGGGGGCCGGGACGGTGTTCCTCGCTCTGCTCACGGCGGCCCTCCTGGCCGGGGCGGCGGCCCTGCCGCGGGACATCACCGCCGACTGGCGGGAGACGTCCTGGAAGCCGGCCGCGGCGGCCGGGGTGCGGTCCGCGTACGACCTCGGCACCGGGCGGGGCACCCTCGATCTGACCCGGGTGCACCCGGCGAGGGGACAGACGGTCTCGACGGACGCCCGGGTGGGCGCGGGACAGCTGAAGGTGGTCGTGCCGGCGGACACGCGGGTGCGGATGAGCATCGATGTGGGGGTGGGCGACATCCGGTTGCCCGGGGACAGCGGAAAGGACGTGGATGTGCAGCCGGGCAGGCACCGGGAGGTGACGCTGGCGCCGGCCGAGGGCGCCGCGAAGGGCGGCACGCTCGATCTCACGCTCGGCGTCGGAGTGGGACAGGTGGAGGTCAGCCGTGCTGCGTCATGAGTTCCAGCCGGGGAAGCTGGTCGCCGGACTCTTCCTCACCGCCACCGGCGCGGTCTACGCGGGGGACGCGGGTGGTCTGTGGGACACCCCGTGGTTCGTGGCCGTTCCGCTGGTCGTGGGTGGGCTCTGTCTGGCCGGGGCGACGGCCGCGCTGGCCCGGGGGATACGCAGACGGGGTGGTGCGGAGGAGGGTCAGCGGTAGCCGCCGGTCCGTCGCCGCCGGGTCCGCCAGGCCGCGTCCACGGAGAGGTAGGGGGCGCCGGCGAGGACCAGGGGGAGCCAGGCCATCAGGTAGGCGAGGTCGTTGCCGTAGTAGTAGGGGGTGGTCGCCCAGCTCACCGTCAGCCAGAGGCTGAGCGAGATCAACGCGCCGCCGAGGGCGGCCAGCCGGCCGAACAGCCCGAGCAGGGTGCCGAGGCCGACGGCCAGTTCACCGAGGGCGATGCCGTAGCCGAAGCCGACCGGACTCTTCAGCGCCAGGTCGACCAGGGCCGGGATGGCCGCGGAGTCACGGGCCGCGCGCATGGTCTCGCCGATCGAGCCGGCGCCGCCGGACTGCATGAACGCGCTGTCGGTGAGCTTGTCCAGGCCGGCGTAGACGAAGGTGACGCCCAGGAAGAGGCGCAGCGGCAGCAGGGCGTAGTGGGAGGCGGTGTCACGCCAGGTGCGGGGGCTGCTCAGCCCGGTGGTGTGTGTCTCCGTGCGCATGCCGTAAGTCATCGCTGCAGCCGCCTCTCGCCCGCCGTACCCCCTTCACTGACCATACGTATGACGAAGGGGACAGGTTCAATCCTCTCCGGACGATTTTCCGGATTCCGGCGCCCGGCGCGAGCGGCGGCCGTGCAGACGGGGGTGGGGACGAGCGGGCGAGGACCGGTCGTGCGGGAGAGGACTGTCCTCGCGTGGGAGGGGGCTGGCTCTACCGGAGGGACTCGGCCCTGCCGGAGGGGCCTGGGCCGACGGCGAAGTTCAGGGCCACGACGGGTAACAGCGCCGCCGGCCGGGATCAGGACCGCGGCGAGGACCGGCCTCCGGGGTGTGCGACGGCTCCGCCCGCGGTGGTCGGTTCAGCGGCGGTGCGGAAGGGGCCGTCTTCCTGGTCGCTCCGCCGTCTCCCGGCCGCTCCCCGCTTCCGAATCGCCCCACCCGGGCCCAAGGTCGCCCCACCCGGGCCCAAGGTCACCTCGCCCGGCCCAAGGTCGCCCCACCGGGGCCCAAGGTCACCTCACCCGGCCCCCGCCCCCGGCCCGCGGCCTCCCGGCCTCCTCACTCGGTCACCTGGACGGTGTACCGGTTGGTCGCCACGCCGGCCGCGGTCACCACCTGGACCTCCACCGCGCCCGGTTCGACCTCGGCCGGCACGGGGACGGTGAGGGCGTTGTCCGTGGGGTTGCGGAAGCCGCCGGTGACGGGGACCAGGGGGACGTGGACGTCGACCGCGCCGATGCGGACGACCGTGCGGGAGAGCCGGTCGGCGGTCTGGGCGCCGGGCGGGACGAAGCCGCTGCCGCGGATCTCGATGTCGTCACCGGTGCGGACCGGGCCGTCGAGGTCACCGGGTTCGCGGGCGCGGACCACCGAGTGGATCGCCGGCCGGCCGCCCTCGGCGTACTTGCCGGCCAGGTAGGTCGCGGCCGAGATCAGCACGACGACGGCCAGACCCCAGGGCAGGTCGGGCAGTTGGTCGGGGCGGCGGGCCAGCCGTACGGCGGCGAACAGCAGGGCGACGGCGCTGATGGCGACGTACTGGATGTCGGCGAAGGCACCCCGGCCGGAGTCGTCGGTGAGCAGGTCGGCGGCGCGCGGGCGGTGGGCCGGGACCTTCTGCAGCCGCTGGGCGGTGATGCGCAGGCCCACCACCCGGCGGACCAGGACGGCGATGCCGCAGACCACGGCGAGCACGGTGACCACGCCCGCGCCGCGCGCGAGATCGAGACCGGAGATCAGCGCGTCGCGCTCGGCGTGGCCGGAGGCGGCGGCGAGGCGGGCGGCCAGCAGCAGGACGGCGTAACCGACGAACAGGACCCAGCAGGCGGCGACGGCACGGGAGGTGGACATGCGGTTGTCCTCGCCGATGACCGGTGCGAGCGCTCCGCCGCGTGCCCGGTGGAGGAAACAGGCGGTGGTGAGGGCACCGGCGACGGCGAGCGCGGCGAGGAGGGCCGCGGTGCGGGCGCCGGTCCAGCCCGCGCCGATCGCGGTGAGGGCCTCGGCGAGCAGCAGCGCGATGACCGTGCCCCATACGGCGCACACCGTCCGCAGCCAGAGCCGGGCGAGCCGGGCCGCGCCCTCGGCCCGGCCCTGCTCGGCGACGGCTTCGGCCCGCTGGGTCAGTTCCTCGGAGACCCACTGGCGGGACGCCGAGGCGGAGTGCGCCACGGCCGTCGGCAGTCCCCGTCCGGCGGCGAACTCGTCACGCCGGCGCAGGAACGCGGCGACGGCCCGCCGGTGTCCCTCCCGGGCGCCGTGCGGGCAGTCCCCGCAGGTGCAGCCGCCCTCGTGGACGCCCTCGGCACCCGTGTCCCCTCTCGCCTCCTGCACCGCCACGCCCGACGCCCGCCTTCCCCAGGACCTGTTCCCCACGACCTGCCGATCCGGCCGTCGGCACCGCGGTGCGCGGGACGGCCGGGCAACGCGCCTGTGCTGCGAGCGAATTGTGCCCTACGCCGGGCCTCCCGGGGCGGCCGGACGGGGTCACCGGGGGTGAAGCGGGGACCGCCGTGTTGACCCGGCGCCGGACCGGTCCGGACCGCGCCGCAACGACAACACGCCGAACCGCGCCGCACCGCACCCGCACCGCACCGCGAAACACGGCACCACGGCGCGCTGCCCCACGCCTCACCGCGCTGCCCCACGCCTCACCGCGCCGCACCGCATAGCGCCGCACCGCTCCGGCACGTCAGCCGAGGAGGTCCGGCACGTCAGCCGAGGAGGTCCGGTTCGCTGCGGCTGATGTCCTGCCACAGGGGCTGGTAGTTGATCCAGGCGACCAGGTCTCCGCCGAGCTGTTCGCGGGTGGCGACGGCGAGCTTGTGGTCGATGAGCACCGGGCGGCCCGCGGCCTTCGCCAGCAGCTGCACCTGGCAGGACCGGTCCAGGGAGAGGAACCACCAGGCCGCCGCGTCCACCGAGTCGCCGACGGTGAGCAGTCCGTGGTTGCGCAGCACGAGCGCCTTGCGGGAGCCCAGCGCGGCGGCGATCCGGCGGCCCTCCTCGGCGTCCACGGTCACGCCGGTGTAGGCGTCGTAGAGGGCGAGGTCCTCGTAGAAGGCGCAGCTCTCCTGGGTGAGGGGGTCGATGAGGTCGCCGAGGGCGGCGAGGGCGCGGCCGTGCACGGAGTGGCAGTGGGCGACGGCGACGACGTCGGGCCGGGCGGCGTGCACCTGGGCGTGCACCGTGAACGCGGCCTGGTTGACGTGGTAGCGGCCCTCGACGACCTGCCCGTCCTGGTTGACGAGGACGAGGTCGCCGACGGTGACGTGCTTGAACGGCATGCCGAACGGGTTGACCCAGAAGCAGTCGGTGAACTCGGGGTCGCGGGCCGTGATGTGTCCCGACACCCCGTCCTCGAAGCCCGCCCGCCCGAAGATCCGCAGGGCGCCCGCGAGCCGCTCCTTGCGGTGCCGGCGTTCGTCCTCCACCGACTCGTGCATCGGCGGCATGGCGAACTGCAGCCGGTCGGTGGGCAGCGGCAGGGACGGCGTGGGCCCGTGCATGGATCCTCCCGTTCGGGGATTGCGGTACGGCCGGAAGGTACCGTCGGGAGACGCAAAAGGGCAGGGCTGTGCTGTAAAGATGCCGTGCGCTGCGCATACCCGACAGAAGATGTCGGGATTCCGCGGCAGGGTGGTCCGTATGACCCTTGTGAACTGGGCGGCCTTCGCGATCGCCGCACCCGAGTCGGCGAAGACCGTGGAAGAGCGGTTCGGCGCCTTCCGGCACCACGTCCTCGCGACCCTCCGCAAGGACGGCTCGCCCCGCACCAGCGGGATCGAGGTCCGCTTCCTGGGCGGGGAGCTGTGGCTCGGCATGATGCCGGGCTCCCGGAAGGCCCTCGACCTGCGCCGCGACCCGCGGTTCACCCTCCAGGCCAACCCGGGCGCGGGGACGGACATGGGCGGCGGCGACGTCCGGATCGGCGGGCGTGCGTACGAGGTCGAGGACGGTACGGCCAAGGCCGCGTACGTGAAAGAGGTGGAACCGCCGCAGCCGTTCCACCTCTTCCGCACCGAGTTGACGGAGGTCGTACGGACCTACGTCGAGGACGAGACGTATCTGGTCACCCAGGTCTGGAGGCCCGGAGAGCCGGTGCGTGCTCTCCGGCGGACCTGAGCGGCGGTCCCGGGGAGGACTACTCCCACTCGATCGTGCCCGGGGGCTTGCTCGTCACGTCGAGCACGACCCTGTTGACGTCGCGGACCTCGTTGGTGATCCGCGTGGAGATGCGGGCGAGGACGTCGTACGGCAGACGCGACCAGTCGGCCGTCATGGCGTCCTCGGAGGAGACCGGGCGCAGGACGATCGGGTGGCCGTAGGTGCGGCCGTCGCCCTGGACGCCCACGCTGCGGACGTCGGCGAGCAGGACCACCGGGCACTGCCAGATGTCGCGGTCCAGGCCGGCCGCGCTCAGCTCCTCGCGGGCGATGGCGTCGGCCTCGCGGAGCAGGTCCAGCCGCTCCTTGGTGACCTCGCCGACGATGCGGATGCCCAGGCCGGGGCCGGGGAAGGGCTGGCGCTGGACGATCTCCTCGGGCAGGCCCAGCTCCCGGCCGACCATCCGGACCTCGTCCTTGAACAGCTTGCGCAGCGGCTCGATCAGCTTGAACTCGAGGTCCTCGGGCAGGCCGCCGACGTTGTGGTGCGACTTGATGTTGGCGGTGCCGGTGCCGCCGCCGGACTCGACCACGTCGGGGTAGAGGGTGCCCTGGACCAGGAACTCCACGGCCGGGCCCTCGTCGGCGATGATCTCGGCCTGCGCCTGCTCGAAGACGCGGATGAACTCCCGGCCGATGATCTTGCGCTTCTCCTCGGGGTCGGTGACCCCGGCCAGCGCCTCGAGGAAGCGCTCCTCGGCGTCGACGACCTTCAGCTGGACGCCGGTGGCCGCGACGAAGTCCTTCTCGACCTGCTCGGTCTCGCCCTTGCGCATCAGGCCGTGGTCGACGTAGACGCAGGTCAGCTGGGAGCCGATGGCCTTCTGCACGAGGGCGGCGGCGACGGCGGAGTCCACGCCGCCGGACAGGCCGCAGATCGCGCGCTTGTCGCCGACCAGCGCGCGGATGGCCTCGACCTGCTCCTCGATCACGTTGCCGGTGGTCCAGTCGGGCTTCAGGCCGGCACCGCGGTAGAGGAAGTGCTCCAGCACCTGCTGGCCGTGCGTGGAGTGCATGACCTCGGGGTGGTACTGGACGCCGTAGAGCCTCTTGTCGTCGTTCTCGAACGCGGCGACCGGTACGACGTCCGTGGACGCGGTGACCGTGAAGCCCTCGGGGGCGGCGGAGCAGGCGTCGCCGTGCGACATCCACACGTGCTGCTCGTCCGGGGTGCCCTCGAAGAGGGTGGAGGAGTTCCTGGAGACGTGCAGGTCCGTGCGGCCGTACTCGCGGGCGCCGGTGTTGTCGACGGTGCCGCCGAGGCTCTGCGCCATGAGCTGGAAGCCGTAGCACATGCCGAAGACGGGGACGCCGGCCTCGAAGAGCTGACGGTCGAGGGTGGGGGCGCCCTCCTCGTACACGGAGGAGGGGCCGCCGGAGAGGATGATCGCCGCGGGGTTCTTGGCGAGCATCTCGGCGACCGGCATGGTGCTGGGCACGATCTCGCTGTAGACCCGCGCCTCGCGGACGCGTCGGGCGATGAGCTGGGCGTACTGCGCGCCGAAGTCGACGACCAGGACGGTGTCGGAGTTGGCGGCAGGCTGGGTCGCTGATGACACGGGGTGCCTTCTGGTGGTCGGGCGGGGGCCTGTACTTCGATTCTAACGGGGTGGACGCGACACCTCCGAGGGAAGCCACCGTGGCATACTGACCGCATGCGCAAGCACTCGACCTTCGTCTTTACCTATGGCACCCGGCCCGCCGGCTGCCATGGTCGTGCTGCTTGAGCGAACCGCCAAGCGACTTCCCAGGCGCCCCGGGCCGACAAGGCCCGGGGCGCCTGTCGTTTTCCGGGCCGTGCCGTTCCGGGGCACCCATCACACCGAGGAGCCCCACATGACCGCCACCGCACCGGAGACCGCACCGCACGGCGCACGCCGGACCGCACCGCAGACCCAGACCGCACCGCAGACCTCGCCGGAGACCGCACCCGGCACCGGCCCGGAAGCGGCCATCGCCCCGGAAGCGGTCATCGCCGGCGCCCGTGAGCGCATCGACGCGCTCGACGACCGGATCATCGGCCTCGTCCAGGAGCGGATGGCCGTCTCCGCGGTCGTCCAGCAGACCCGGATCGCCTCCGGCGGCCGCCGGGTGCATCTCTCCCGTGAGATGGAGATCCTCGCCCGCTACCGGGACGCCCTCGGCAAGCCCGGCACCGCCCTCGCCATGACCCTGCTGGAGCTGAGCCGGGGCCGTATCTGAGTTCGACCCCGTTCTCACCCGTACGGCGCCGTGACCGGCCCGTGCACCGCTTCGTTGAGGGGGTTGTCCGTGCCAGCCAGGGGCGGGCCCGAGAGAACCACGCGTGGCTCGCTGGAGCGATGAGGCGTACGGGTCGTGCCGTACGCCGTGGGACCTCGCTCCAGGAAGTGACCGGACGGCAGGGGACAGCAGCCCGGTCACCCAAGAGAACGGCCGGCTCCGGGGACGCCCGGGGCCGGCCGGCGGAAAACTGCAGACAGGCCACAGGGCACACGAACAAGCGGCGCAACCCCCCGGCGCCGCTCCCGGGCACCGGCGCTGCCCTGACGCCGGTGCTGACCCAGAGAAGGGCCCCGCGGCCTCTCCGCCCCGCGGGGCCCTTCGTCATGCCGGCGCCACCACCGTGCTCGCGACGCCGTCATGCCGGCGCTACGACCCGCGACCCCGCCATACCCCGCGACACCGCCATGCTCGCGACCCCGCCATGCTCGCGACCCCGCCATGCCCGCGCCCCCACCGTGCCCGCGACCCCGTCAAGCCGACGCCACCGGCCCGCCCGCGCCACCGCATGCCGTCACGCCCGCGGCTCCGTCTCGCCCGCGACCCGCGCTCCACCATCGGTGTGACTCGCCTCACACCAGAATCCCGGGCGCCCGAAGCAACCCTTCGCGCTGTTCGCTGATCAAACCTGCCGGATCGGTAAACGGTGTGAGGGACCTGCCTTCGGAGGGGGATGCAGGTCCCTCGGCATCGTCCGGCGGTCACTTCTTCGGCGGTACCGCCGGCATCCCCAGGAACGGCAGCCGCAGCGCGCCGAACGCGTCCGCCGGGACCGCCGGGGTCCGGGGCTCCACCGGCTTCAGCCGCTCGTACGCCGCTCCCGGCGCCGGCCGCGGGTCCTCCTCGCCCTTGTTCGGCCAGAACGACATCGCCCGCTCGGCCTGCGCGGTGATCGTCAGCGACGGGTTCACCCCCAGGTTCGCCGAGACCGCGGCGCCGTCCACGACCGAGATGCCGGGGTGGCCGTGGAGCCGGTGGTACGGGTCGATCACGCCCGTCTCCGGGGAGTCGCCGATGGGGCAGCCGCCGAGGAAGTGCGCGGTGAGCGGGGTGCCCATCAGCTCGCCGACGTTGCTGCCCGCGAAGCCGTTGATCTCGGCGGCGAGCGCGGAGGCGGCCTCGGTGGCGGCCTTGATCTGCTTGGGGTTGGGGGCGCCGTGCCCCTGCCGCGCGGTCAGCAGGCCCTTGCCGACGCCGCCGGGCTTCAGATAGGTGGTCAGCGAGTTGTCCAGGGACTGCATGACCAGGCCGATGATGGTCCGCTCCGACCAGCGCCGGTTGGACAGCGAGCGGGCGACCAGCATCGGGTGCCGGGCCGCGTTCGCCAGCCAGGCGAGGACGCGGGAGGAACCCTCGGCGTAGGGCACCTGGAGGATGGACAGGCCGCCCATCGAGTTGGAGCCCTTGCCGTAGCGGACCGGCTCGATGTGGGTGTTCTCGTCGGGGTGGATCGAGGACGTGATGGCGACGCCCCGCGTGAAGTCGGCCCGCGGCGCGCCGGTCGCCCTGCGGTAGCGGCGGTCGTCGGTCTGCGCGCCGACGAGCGCCTCGGAGTTGGTACGGGTCAGATCGCCGAGCCGGGCGGACAGGTACGGCAGCTGGCCGCCGGCCTTCATCCGGTGCAGCAGGGTCTGGGTGCCGTAGGTGCCGGCGGCCAGGACCACCCGGCGGGCGGTGAAGAGCCGGCCCTCGCCCTTCTTCCTCCGGTCCGTCGGCAGGGTCGCCACCGCGTAGCCGCCCCGCGAGTCGTCGGTGACGGACACGACGGTCGTCATCGGGTGGACGACCGCGCCCGCCTTCTCGGCGAGGTACAGGTAGTTCTCGTTGAGGGTGTTCTTCGCGCCGTGCCGGCAGCCGGTCATGCACTCGCCGCACTCGGTGCAGGCCTTGCGGTCGGGGCCGGCCCCGCCGAAGTACGGGTCGTTCACCTGCTCGCCGGGCCGTGCCCTCGTCTTCCCGTCGGCGTCCTTGCCGTCGCCGAAGAAGACGCCCACCGGTGCGAGGTGGAAGGTGTCGCCCACACCCATCCGCTGGGCCGCCGCCTTCAGGTGGACGTCGGAGGGGGTCATGGTGGGGTTGAGCCGGACGCCGAGCATGCGCTGGGCCTGGTCGTAGTACGGCTTCAACTCCTCCTGCCAGTCGGTGATGTGCCGCCACTGGGGGTCCTCGAAGAAAGGCTTCGGCGGTACGTAGAGGGTGTTGGCGTAGTTGAGCGAGCCGCCGCCGACGCCCGCGCCGGCCAGCACCATGACGTTGCCCAGCAGGTGGATGCGCTGGAGGCCGAACATGCCGAGTTTCGGGGCCCAGAGGTAGTTCCTCAGATCCCAGGAGTTCCTGGGCAGCGACGAGCGGGTGAAGCGGCGGCCCGCTTCGAGCACCCCGACCCGGTACCCCTTCTCGGTCAGGCGCAGCGCGGACACCGAACCGCCGAACCCCGATCCGACCACGATGACGTCGTAGTCGTACCCGTCCTCGTCCCGGGTCTGGACAGACTTCTCCTGCGACACGTGCTCTCCTCGTCGAGAACGGGTGTTTGCGAACGTGGTTCCGGCGAATACCTGGCGGAACCGGGGTGCCTAGCGGAACCGGAACGCCTTCATGAGCCGCAGACTCGTGCTCATGAACTGGGCGTACTTCTCGTCCGTCATGCCCAGTGACGGCGCCATCGGCAGCAGCCGCTGCTGGGCCACCGTCTGGGCCTCGGTGTACTTGAGGATGCCCTCGGCGCCGTGCCGGCGGCCGAGTCCGGAGTCCTTCATGCCGCCCATCGGGGACTGCACGCTGCCGTAGGCGGGCGCGTAGCCCTCGTTGACGTTGACGGTTCCGGTGCGCAGGCGGGCGGCGACGTCCCGGCCGCGGCGGGCGTTGGTGGTCCAGACGGAGGAGCTCAGACCGTACGGCGTGGCGTTGGCGCGCTCGACCGCCTCGTCGTCGCTCTTGAAGCGGTAGACGGAGACGACGGGGCCGAAGGTCTCCTCCTCGCACACGGACATGGAGGACTCGACGCCGTCCAGGATGGTCGGCTCGAAGAAGTAGGGGCCGATGTCCGGCCGGGCGACACCGCCCGCGATCACCTTCGCGCCCTTGGCGACGGCCTCCTCGACGTGCCGCCGCACGGTCGTCAGCTGGCGTTCGCCGACCAGCGAGCCCATGTCGGCGCCGTAGGCGAGGGAGTTGCCGAGGCGCATGGCCCGGGTGCGGGCGGCGAAGCGCTCCAGGAAGGCGTCGGCGACGGACTCGTGGACGTAGAGCCGCTCGATGGAGATGCAGAGCTGGCCGGCGGAGGAGAAGCAGGCGCGTACGGCACCGGCGGCGGCCTTCTCGATGTCGGCGTCGTCGAGGACCAGCATGGCGTTCTTGCCGCCGAGTTCGAGGGACACGCCGACCAGGCGGGAGGCGGCGCCGACGGCGACCTCGCGGCCGGTGCGGGTGGAGCCGGTGAAGGAGACGTAGTCGGCGTGCCTGACGAGCTCGGGGCCGACGACCGGGCCCTCGCCGAGCACGACCTGGAAGACGCCCTCGGGCAGTCCGGCCTCGATGAGCAGGTCGCGGGCCCACAGGGCGGTGAGGCAGGTCTCCGTGTCCGGCTTCATGACGACGGCGTTGCCGGCGGCGAAGGCGGGCAGGGCGTCGCCGACGGACAGTTCCAGCGGGTAGTTCCAGGGGGCGATCTGGCCCACGACCCCGCGGGGGTGGCGGAGTTCGGTGACCTTCGTGAGGGTGGGTATGGCGCCGGTGTGCCGCCTGGGCTTCAGATAGACGGCGGCCCGGCGGCCGTAGTGGCGGGCCGCGACGGCGACGGCCTGCACCTCCTCGTGCGCGTGCAGGCGGGCCTTGCCGGTCTCCAGCTGGATCAGGTCGAGGACCTCGGCCTGCCGCTGGAGCACCAGGTCGTGGAAGCGGAGCAGGACGGCGGCCCGCTGCCGGACCGGGGTCCTCTCCCACACGGCCTGGGCGGCGCGGGCCGCCTCGAAGGCCTTGCCGACGTCCTCCGGGGTGGACTCGGGCAGGTCGGCCAGCTTCTCACCGGTGAACGGGGTGTGGTTGGCGGTGCGGCCGGAGCCGACGATGCCCTTGGTGAGCTGGGCCACCAACTCCGGGGTGACCACGTCGGCGGCGGTGCGGGCGCCTTCGGGGGCGGGCGCGAGCGGGTTGGTACCGGCGATGTCCGGGGCCTGCGTGTCCGTCATGACGCGCAGGGTATGCCGCGGCGGAGCCTTTGTGTACCCGTCGGTAAGGGGGATTCACGGACCGCTCACACACTGCCAGTGATCACTGGCAGTGAATGCGCTGATCAGGGCGTTGAGAGGAGCGGGGGGAGGCCGGCACGGCCGGGCGATCAGTCGGCCTCGGATTTCCTTGCGAGGAGGAGACCGAGGGCGGTGAGAGGGGTGCGGCGGGGTGCCGGCGGGGGCGGGGGGACGGGGAGCGGATCGGCGGCCGGGGAGCCGGGCTCGCGCGGGGAGCCGGGTTCGCGCGGGGGCTCGGGGAGAGGGCCGGCGGCCGGGGGGTGGGGCTCGTGCGCCGGTGCCGGTGCCGGTACGGCGGTGAGTCCCAGGTGGGCGCGGAGTACGGCCTCGACCTCCGCCGCGTCCGGCCGCGCCGCCGGATCCTCGGCCTGGAGCCGGTCGAGCAGCGGGCCCGGCCAACCCGGCGCGCCGGGGTCGGCGTCCCCCACGGCGGCACGCAGCAGCGCGCCCAGGGACCACAGGTCGCAGGCCGGGCCGGCGCCGGGCCCCGCCGCCACCTCCGGCGCGACGAAGCCGGCGGGCGCGTCCTGCGCGTGCCCGTCGCCGATCCCGAAGTCGGTGAGGACGACCCGCCCGGTGCCGGACTCCAGCAGGACGTTGGCCGGCTTGACGTCCCGGTGCACGATCCCGACGGCGTGCGCGGCGCGCAGCGCGCCCAGCACCGCGAGCCCGATGCGCGCGGCCTCGGCGGCCGGCACCGGCCCGCGCTCCAGCACCTCGCGCAGGGACTCGCCGGACACCAGCTCCATGACGATCCAGGGGAGCCCGTCCTCGGTGACGACGTCGTACACGGTCACCGCCGAGGGGTGCCGCACCCGGGTGGCGGCCCGGGCCTCGTGGTGCAGCCGGTGCGCGATACGCCGGCTCTCCTCGTCGTCGGCCGGATCACCGGGCAGCAGCGGCTCCTTGACGGCGACCAGCGCCTCCCCCTGCTCGTCCCGGGCACGCCACACGGTCCCGGCCGGCCCGGACCCGAGACGTCCGGCCAGCCGGTAGCGACCGCCGATCAGACGTGCGTCGGGCGGGTGTTCGCCGTCTTCGGTCATGTCCCATGAGTACCGTGCGCACCGCACCCTTGTCGAAGCGAGCGGGTGGACGGGAGCGGCGACGGGCCGTCAGCCGGCCCACCGGTGCAGGCCGAAACCGTGCGACGCCCGGCGCACCTCCACCGCACCGGCCCCGCCGAAGTGGGCCGGCACCACCAACGCCCTTTCGTCCGCGGCCCGTTCGAGTACCCGGCGCCGGGTCCGGGCGGCCTGCGCCGGGTCGATGCAGAAGCAGCTGCTGCACTCGGGCCGCAGGATCTGCACCGGGCTGTGCAGCAGGTCGCCGACGAACACCGCCCGTTCCCCGCCGGACTCCACGCGCAGCACGGCGGAGCCCGGGGTGTGTCCGGGGGCCGCCTCCAGTACGAGGTGGCCGTCGATCCGGTGGGTGTCCTGCCACAGCACCGCCTGCCCGGCCCGGTGCACGGGCGCGACGCTGTCCTCGTAGACCAGCCGGTCCACCGGTCGGGTACCGCCGGCGTAACCGCCCGCCGGGCCGAAGTGGTGGTCGTCGGCGGCCGGGAGGAGATAGCGGGCGTGCGGGAAGGCGGGCACCCACTCGCCGCCGGCGTCCACGGTGTTCCAGCCGACGTGGTCGGCGTGCAGGTGGGTGTTGACCACGATGTCGACGTCCCCCGGCCGGACGCCCGCCCGCTCCAGCCGGCCGAGGAAGTCGCCCTGCCGCCGGTGGAAGAGCGGATTCCCGGGGCGCTCGCGGCCGTCGCCGACGCCGGTGTCGACGAGCACGGTCCGTCCGCCGGTCCGCAGCACCCAGGTCTGGAGCGCCACCACGGCCCGGTCCCCGTCCGCCTCCCGGTGCTCGGGAACGAGCTGCGCCGCATGGGCGTCCCACACCTCCGGCCCGCACTCCGGCACCAGGTCGGCGGCAGGCACGTACGGCCCCTGCCACTCGACGATGCGGAGCACCTCGACGTCACCGACCAGGAACCTCTGTACACCACTGTCCGTCATACCCCGGACCCTAGGGGCCGGCGGTGAGCGCCCCAATGCTTGACCGGCGCATTCGAATACGCTGACGTCTCATGGATGTGGTCAGTGACGCGATCGCCGCGGTCCGGGTGGGCAGCCCCTCCTCCGACCGGCTGCGGGTGGCCGGCACGTGGTGCGCCCGGCTCGCGCCGTACGAGGGGGCGGGCTTCCACGTCGTGCTGAGCGGCTCCTGTCTGCTCGTGCCGGACGGGGACGGCACGCCGGTGGCGCTCGGCCCGGGGGACGTGGTGCTGCTTCCGCACGGCGCCGGGCACGTGCTGGCGCACGCGGCGGCGGAACCGGCCGAGGTGCGGCGGGCGGTGCCCTTCGAGAAGGTGCGGGACACGGGCGTACGAGGCACGGGGCCCGGCCCCGAGGTGGAGTTGCTGTGCGGCAAGTACCGGCTCGACCGCAGCCGTACGCACCCGCTGATGGCGGAGCTGCCGCAGGTGGTGCATCTGCCGCACCGGGTCGGCGGCCACCCGGAACTGCGCGGGGCCGTCGACCTGTTGGCGCGGGAGCTGGCGGAACGCCGCCCGGGCGGCTGCCTCGCCCTGCCGAGCCTGCTGGACCTGCTGCTGGTCTACCTGGTCCGGGCGTGGATGGCCGAGGGCGGGACGGGCGCCTGGCCGACGGTGCTGAACGACCCGGTGACCACGGCCGCGCTGCGCGCCCTGCACTCCGATCCGGCGGCCCCCTGGACGGCCGGCCGCCTGGCCGCCGAGGCGGGCGTCTCCCGGGCCACCCTGGCCCGGCGCTTCACCACGCTGGTCGGCCGGCCCCCGATGGCGTACCTGACCTGGTGGCGGCTGACCCTCGCGGCGACCCGGCTGCGCGAGACGGACGCGCCGCTCGCGGTGGTGGCCCGCGAGACGGGGTACGGCAGCCCGTACGCCCTCTCGCACGCGTTCAGCCGGGAGTTCGGGATCACCCCGGGCCGTTACCGGGCGCTCAGGGCTTCGTGATCTCCAGATGGGCGATCGCCGCCTTGGCCACCTCACGGCCGTGGGCGGTGAAGTCGCCCTTGCCCGGGTAGCCGACGGCCAGTTCGTACATGTCGCCGGACCGGGTGCGGTAGTAGAAGATGCGCATCTCGCACGGGATGGAGTGCGTGGAGTCGGACAGGTAGGTGACGGTGTTCCCCGCGGCCTGACGGCCGTCGTAGGTGGCGTTCGTGTCCGGGACCGTCTTCGTGGCCTTCCCCATGTGCAGGGTGTAGTCGCCCTGGCTCTTGAACTTCTCGTTGTCGTCGTACATCTGGGCCCGGGCGCTGGACTTGATCCGGTCCGAGGAGTCATCGGACCTCCGGTCCAGGTGCAGCCGGATCCAGACGCTCTCGCTCCAGTCGTGGTACACCACCCAGTCCCGGTCGCTGTCGTCCTTGTCCGGCCGGCCGGTCCGGTAGCCGGCGGGGACGGCGAGGGTGGCGCCGAGCCCGGCCTCGGACCGCTCCCGCCAGCCGTCGGGCAGCGGGCCCGCGGAGGGGTCGGCGAGGACGAGGTAGGCGGTGACGGCCGCCGCGACCGCGACGGCACCGGCCGCGAGCCAGGCCGCCCGGCGCCGGCGGCGGGAGCGGGGGGCGGGCGCGGCGGGCACCGGGGGCGCCGTGGGGGCGGTGGGCGCCGGAGGGTTGGCGGCCTGTGTCAGCAGGGCGCGGACCCGGTCCGCCGTCGGGCGGTGCGCGGGGTCCTTGTGGAGCAGCCCGTTGATGACCTCGGCCAGCGGGCCGGAGGCGGACGCGGGCGGGGCCGGGACGGCGTTGAGGACGGACTGGAGGGTGGCCGGCGTGTTGCTGCGACGGAAGGGCGACACGCCCTCCGTGGCCGTGTACAGCACCACACCCAGGGACCACAGGTCGCTCGCCGGGCCGGGCCGCTGCCCGAGCACCCGTTCCGGCGCGATGAACTCCGGTGAGCCGACGAAGCCACCGGTGTCCGTCAGCCGCGTGTCGCCCTCGATCTGCGCGATGCCGAAGTCGGTGAGGACCACCCGGTCGTACCGGCCGAGCAGGATGTTCTCGGGCTTGACGTCACGGTGAAGGACGCCCGCCGCGTGCGCGGCCTCCAGCGCGCCGAGCACCTCCAGGCCGATCCGGGCGGCCTCCCGGGCGCCCAGCGTGCCGTCGCGCAGCACGCTGCCGAGGGTGCGGCCGTGCACGAGCTCCATCACGATCCAGGGCCGGCCGTCGACGACCGCGACATCGTGCACGTTCACCACGGCGGGATGGTCGAGCCGGGCCGCCGCCCGGGCCTCGCGGCGCATCCGCTCGAAGGCGTTGGCCTGTTCCCGTTCGGGAAGGTGGTCCGGTACGCGAGGTTCCTTGACGGCGACCTCGCGGTCCACCACCTCGTCCTTGGCGCGCCACACCGTGCCCATGCCGCCGTGGCCCAGCTTGCCGAGCAACCGGTAGCGGCCCGCGACGAGCCGGCCGGCGCCCGGGTCGGCGGGGGTCCCGGCGGCGGGCACCCGCTGCGGCACCGGCCCCGGCTGCGGGTACGGCTCCGGCTGCGGGTACGGCTCCGGCTGCGGCACCGGTCCGGACTGCGGGTGCGGCCCTGGCTGCGGCACCGGCCCCGGCTGCGGGTGCGGCCCTGGCTGCGGGTGCGGTCCCGGGTGCGACTGCGACTGCGACTGCGACCCGGAGTGTGACTGTGCCCCGGACCGCGGCTGCGGATCCGAACGCGGTCTGGGCGGTTGCAGAACAAAACTCGTCGTGTCGTCGGCCCTGCGGCCGGCTCCCCCGTCACTGCTCATACGTCATCTTTACCGCGCCCCCCGCGCCCCCAGCCACCGGGTGGGCGAACCGGTCACACACCCGTGACGGAGAACGTGTCGACGGCCACGTCGAAGTACTCCCGCGCCTCCCGCACCTGCCCGACCGGCGCCGACACCCACACGTCGTACAGCAGCCCGTTCTCCTCCCAGCACAGGTCGAAGGTGTGCCGGGGGCCCTCCGCCGCGCTGAAGCCGTCCCAGGTGAACTCCCAGAGGGCGGCCGGGTGTCCGCCGTGCGTGGTCCGGATGACCCGGCCGTCGTGGTAACCCGGATTGGTGGAGGGCCCGCCGGCGGCCGCGCGGCTCATCGCCCCCTCGGGACCGCCCGGCTGGGGCGCGCCGATCCGGACGCCCAGGCGGAAGGCCTCGCCCGGCGAGAGGTAGAAGACGCGCTGCCCCTGCGGGCTGCGGGTGAAGTCCTCCGGTACGGCGAGGGAGAAGCCGGCCGGGTCCCGGGCCGTGCGGTAACCGGAGGGCGCGGTGTGCGATCCGGTCGTACCGGAGGTGGGCGTCGGCGACGGCCGGGTGCCGGTCGGGGCGGGCGACAGGGCCGTCCTTCCGGTGCCGGTCGGGGTGGGCGACAGCGCCGTACCCCCCGTACCGGTCCGGGTGGCCGGGGCCGTCGCCGTACCGCCCGGGGTTCCGCCGCCGCCGTCGCCGTTCCGGTGCAGCAGCAGCGCCGCGGCCGAGACGCCGGCCCCGGCCAGCGCGGCGACGAGCAGGGCCGCCACGAGCAGTCCGCGCGGCGACGACCGCGCCGGGGCCGGGCCCGCCGGCGTCCGGACGGGAGCGGGCGGCGGTCCGCCGTACGGCAGGTCCAGCTGGGTCGGCGAGTACGGCGCCGGGGCCTTGGGGGTGCGGACGGCGCCGATGCGGTGGATGAGCCCGCCGCCGTGTGCGGCGGCCGGGCCGTCGCCGCCCGGCGCGTCCGGCGTCCTGCCGGTCTCCAGGTACGTCCGCAGCATCCGCTCGGCGTCCGCCGCGTCCAGCCGCCGGTCCGGGTCCCGCTCCAACAGGCCCCGTACGACGGGCAGCAGCGGCTCGGCCTCGGCCGGCGGGCGGATGTCGTCGGCGACGACGGCGTGCAGGATGCCGCCGAGCGAGTCGCGCCGGAACGGCGACTCACCGCTGAGCACCGTGCACAGCAGCGCGCCCAGCGACCACAGGTCGGACTCCGGCCCGGTGCGCAGCCCGGACATCCGCTCGGGTGCGGTGTACTCGGGCGAGCCGACGAAGGAACCGGTCTCGGTGAGCGTGGTGGCGCCCTCGACCTGCGCGATGCCGAAGTCGGTGAGCACGACCCGGTCGGTACCGGACTCGATCAGCACGTTCGCGGGCTTGATGTCCCGGTGCAGCACGCCCGCCTCGTGCGCGGTGCGCACCGCGCTGAGCAGGGCGACACCGATCCGCGCGGCCTCGACGGCGTCGACGGGGCCCTGCCGGTCGATGCGTTCGGCGAGCGAGCAGCCGTCGATCAACTCCATGACGAGGTAAGGCCGTTCGTCCTGCTCCACCACGTCGTGCACGACGATGATGTGCGGATGCCGCAACTGGCAGACCGCGCGGGCCTCGCGGAACGTACGGTCGCGGCGGCGGCGCGCGTCGTCGTCCGGGAGCGAGTCGTCCGGCAGGAGTTCCTTGACCGCCACCTGACGGCCCAGCACCTGGTCGCTCGCCCGCCACACGACGCCCATGCCGCCGCGCCCGATGCGTTCCTCCAGGCGGTAACGGCCCGCGATCAGCCGGAAGCCGGCTCCCTCGGTCCCCATGCGCCCCATCATGCCGCACCGGGTGCCCGCCCTCCGGGGCACCGCTCGGCCAAGACACACCGCGCAGCCAGCCATTTTCGGCCGAGTCGGCCGACTCGCCCGCCGTCCGCGCCGGTTCAGCCCTCGTCCGGCTGCTTCCAGCTGCGCAGCACCCAGGTGAACTGCTTGCCGGTCGTCGCCCAGTCCTCGGCCGGCGAGGAGATGTACAGGGCGTACTCGGTGCCCTGGCGCGAGAAGTACGTCTCCTCGGCCGCGTGGCGCGGCCCGGGCACGTAGGGCGGGTCCTTCTTCAGCGCGGTCCAGGTGTACTCCCACCGCGAGCCCTTGCGGTCCCGGTAGAGGTTCTCCTTCATCGTGACGCGCCGGTAGTCGACCAACCCGTGGGTCTGGAGCTGCTGCTCCAGGTCCTCCTGGTGGGAGAGGGCGTCGACGAAGTCCGACGAGCGGTCGATGGCGATGCGGACGAAATGCTTGCCGTTGTCGGGCGAGTAGTCGATCTGCTTGAGGGCGTCCTTGTCGCTGAAGACCGTGCGCTTCCAGCCCCGGGGCAGGGAGAGGCTGAAGCCGAGCGGGTCCTTGTACGTCCTCCAGCCCGCCGGGATCACGCCCTGGGCGCCGGCCGTCTCGGTGTCGGCGGGCGCCGGAGCCGGGCTCGTACCGCTTCCCGAGCCGGTGTCCTGTCCGCCCCACTGCCGGATCGCCACCGCTCCGGCTCCGCCGAGCACCGCCGCCAGGGCGACGACCAGTACGAGGGTGCGCAGCCGGCGACGGGGGCGGACGGGCGCCGGACCACCGGCCGCCGGGGCCACCGCCGTGGGACCGGTCGCGGGATGGCCGGCACCGGCACCGGTCGGGGAGCCGTAGGGGGCGGGGGTGGGGCCGTAGCCGGAGGGGGTGGATCCGGAGCCGTAGGTGGAGGCGGAGCCGTATGCGGGGGTGGAGGCGGAGGCGCCGTACCCTCCGCCCGTCGTACCGGAACCGGAGCCGTACCCCGTGCCCGGGGATCCCCCGCCCGGGCCGGTGGGGACGCCCGAGCCCTGGGTCGGGACGAACGCCTGCGCCGCGCGCGGCCGACGGCCCTCCGCCGCCTCGGCGAGCATCTGCTCCGCCTCCTCCGCGCCCGGCCGCCGGGCCGGATCCTTGTGCAGCAGCGCGGCGATGACCGGGGTGAGCGGACCGGCGTGGCGCGGCTCGTCCGCCTCCTCCTCGACGACCGCCTGCATGGTGCTCAGCGGGGAGGTGCGCCGGAACGGCGAACGCCCTTCGACCGCCGTGTACAGCGTGGCGCCGAGCGCCCACAGGTCGGAGGCCGGGCCGGGGTCGTGGCCGCGCACCCGCTCGGGCGCGAGGTAGTCGACCGAGCCGACGACCTCACCGGTGCGGGTGATCGTGGTGTCGCCCTCGATCTGGGCGATGCCGAAGTCGGTGAGCAGGACCCGGCCGTCGTCGGCGAGCAGGACGTTGCCGGGCTTGACGTCCCGGTGCAGCACCCCGGCGGAGTGCGCGGCGCGCAGCGCCCGCAGCACCCACAGTCCGATCCGCGCGGCCTCCCGCGGCTCGACGCGGCCCCGCTGCTTGACCGTGTCGGCCAGCGAGGCGCCCTCGACCAGCTCCATCACGATCCACGGGCGGCCGTCGTGGTCCAGCACGTCGTGCACGGTGACGACGGCGGAGTGGTTGATGCGCGCGGCCGCCCGCGCCTCGGCCCGGGTGCGGGCGAGCAGGACGGCCTGGTCGCTGTCGTTGACGTAGAGCGCGGCGGTCAACTCCTTGATGGCGACCTTTCGGTGCAGCACCTCGTCGTGGGCGCGCCACACCCGGCCCATGCCGCCGCTGCCGATGGAGTCGGCGAGCCGGTAGCGGCCCGCTATGAGCAGGCCCTGCATCTGATTCACGTTGCCCCGCAATGCTCTTGACAGGGCCAGACTAAGGACCACCCTGCTCGCTGGGAACCAGTGGGGTCCCAAGGGAACCGCACTGTGACGATGGTCATTTCCACGCGAGAAAGGGAACCGGACCAGCCCCCCTCCCGCCCCGAATACACCCTGCTCAACCGGTGTAGCGATACGTCGCGACCGCCTGCTCGTACAGCCGGGTGACCTCGTCCCGCTCGGCCTCCGGACCGCGCACCTGGAGGAGGTGGTAACGGCCGTCCAGCAGCAGCGCCATGTTCCGCACGAACAGGTCCCGCCCCTGCCCGTCGGTCCAGGTGAACTGCCCCTCGGCCATGGTGCGTCCGCCCACCTCGATGGTCCGCAGACCGGTGGCCGTGGCCCAGCTGGAGTCGCGGTACGGCTGGAGTTCGCGCTCCTTGTCCCGCTGGTAGACCATCGGGTCGCTGCCGTAGGCGGACGTGCCGTCCCGCCCCGGTACGACGATCAGCTCGAAGTTCCCGTGTGCGTAGACCACCTGGCCGTCGCCGTTCTTCGGGGTGCGGTCCCAGCCCTCCGCGACGGCGACCCGGAAGCCGTCCGGGTCCTTGCGCAGGGTGAACCCGTCGGGGACGGCGGGGTCTTTGCCGGTCTGGGTCTCGGTGGCGGGCGCGGAGGCGGTGGCACCGCCCTCCGGTGCGCTCGGCCCGCCGGAGGGCGGCCGGGTGTGCGAGGGCGCGGGGTCCACCTGCCCGGCGCTGCCGGTGCGCTCCCCTCCCGCGGCACCGCTCTCGCCCTGCCGGGGCATGAAGAGCATGGCGTACGCGACCGCGCCCGCCAGCAGGAGCAGGACCAGCAGGAGCAGGATCCGGCCGAGGCTGCGCGGTGAACGGGCGCCCTCCCGGGCCCGCTTGTGCCGGCCGTGCGGATGGGCCGCGGGCAACCCGGCGCGCCGCCGGCGCACGAGCTCGCCGCGGCGCCGGACGATCGGCAGCCGGCTGGGGTCGGCGGGCGGGACGGGAACGACATGGGTGCCGGCGTCCGGTTCGGGCGCGGACCGCACCAGCGACCGCAGCCAGCCGCTGAGTTCCTCCACGTCCGGCCGCTCGGTGGGGTCCTGGCGCAGCAGCGACTCCACGACCGGGCGCAGCGGCCCGCACTCCTCGGCGAAGGCGGGCGGCTCGGCGCACACCAGCTGCACCAGCTCGGCCGTCGACTCCTCCGGGTACGGTGCGTGCCCCTGCACGGCCCGGAACAGCAGCGCGCCCAGCGCCCACAGGTCGGTGGCCGGGCCGATGGGCGCCGCCAGCTGCCAGTTCTCGTGCACGGGGCCGGCCTGCTCCGGCGCCCAGCGTTCGGTCACCGGTCCCACCACGGTCATCCGGACCTGCCGCGCCCGCTCGGCGGCGAGCGCGGTCCCGGGCCCGCGACGCACGGCACCGGGCTCGTCCCACCGACCGCCCGCCTGCGCCGGAACGACGAGTGCGGGATCGGCGGGCGCGGGGACGGCGGGTGCGGGAGCGAGTTCGGGGTGCGCCGGTCCGGCCTCCTGGCGTCCGGTCCCGGCTGACAGCGGCCGGCCGGACCGGCCCGGCTCACCGTCCGGCGTCCGCCCCGGGCCGTACCCCTGCCCCGGCACGGACGCGTGCCCGGCACCGGGACCGGCCGCGGGCAGTCCCGGCCGCTGGGCACCGCCGCCCAGGGGCGGGGCGGTGGCGCCGCGCCGCTCGGCGCCGTGCCACGGGGCGCCCCGCACTCCGTAGGGGTCGGCTATCCGGCCGGTCGGCGGCGCGCCACCGGCCTCCGCGCCGTACGGCGGGTACGGCGACGGTGCCGCGCCCTCGGCCCGGTCGTCGCCGACGTCGCCGGCGTCACCGGCGTCGTCCTCGGCGGGCGGACGGGCGCCGGGCAGGACGGCGCGCCCGTTCTGCTGGGCCTCCTGCACCCGGGCGGCGGCGCGGGCACCCGCGCGGTACGCGGCGATGGCCCCGGCCCGCGCGGCCCGGACGTCGGCACCGCCGTCCAGGGCCGGCTGCCCCGCCGAACCGACCGCACCGGACGTGCCGGACGCCCCGTGCGCCTCCGGTGCCGGAAGCCCTCCGGCCGCCCGTGCCTGGATCGCGGCCCGGCGCGCGGCCTCGGGATCGACGTCCGCGCCGGGGTCGTCGCCCCCGCTCGCCCCACCGGCTCCGCCCGGCCCGCCGGGCCCGCCGGACACCGGCCGTCCCTGCGCACCGGCCGGTGCTTCCAGCCCTCCCGGCCCGTCCAGGTCCGTCAGCGCTTCCGTGTCGTCCGGTGCCGGCACCGGGTCGTACCCGCTCAGCGCCTCCTCCGCCGCGCCGGCCGCCAGGCCGGTCAGCATCACGCGGCCGTCGTCGCAGACCAGGACGGTACGGACGGTGATGTTGCGGTGCACCCAGCCGTGGGCGTGCAGCACCCGGAGCGCCATGAGCACGTCGGAGGCGACCTCGGCCGCCCGGTACGGCGTCAGCGGCTTCTCGGTGAGCAGGGCGGCCAGCGGGCGCGCGGCGACCCGCTCGCTGACGATCCACAGCGAACCGCCCTCGGCGAACACGTCGAAGACCTGGTCCAGCCGGGGATGGTCGGGGATGCGGGCGGCGGCCTGCGCGGCCTCCACGGCGCGCCGCACCGCCGGGTCGGCGGGCTGCCGGGTCGCGGTCCTGGCCTCCGGCGCGCGGCGGGACCCGCGCTGCCGTGCGGTGAACCCCTCGGGCAGCCCGTCCGCGTCGAGCACCTCGGCCTCGACGACCTCCGGCAACGGCACCTGCCGGACGAGGACCTCCTGGCCGCTGTAGGTGTCGAAGGCGCGGCTCTCGGTGAGTTCGTACTCGTCGGACGGCGGCAGCGGCAGGCGGTAGCGGTCGGCGAGCACCCGACCCGCGTAGTCGTCCACTGTGCCTCCCCCGGCCGCCCGGTTGGTCATACCCGATCGCCTCACGGTCCGTTTCCCACACGCATGCGGCTGCGTACGGTCCGCGACCCTTCACGATACGTGCCGGAGGCAACCCGCATTGAGAGGATGACGGATTCTCACGTACCAAACCGGCGCACGGCGCCTATGACTTGGGTTCGAAGGACTTCGTCAACGTCTTCCAGGTGTCCTTGCGCAGATCGCCGTGCCAGTCGGCGCTCTTCGCGGTGTACATCAGCGCGTAACCGAGGTGGTCGTTCACCACGAAGCCCCGGTCGATCGTGCGGTACCCGGTGCCGCTCTCGGTGTAGGTGAACTCCCAGTCGGCGGTGTTCCAGCCGCGGTAGCCCACCTTCTCGATACGGATCTTGTGGTACTGGGAGCGCACCATGTAGTGCTCCTGGTTCTTCCAGTCCGCCACCGGGTCGTCCTTGGGCGTGCTGGTCCAGGCGACGAGCAGTTTCTGTCCGTCGGGCCCGGTGTAGCGGTCGCCGGCGGCCCCGGCGGACCGGTACTTCCATCCCTTGGGCAGCCCGATCGAGTAGCCCTGGGCGCCCTTGCGGGTCGAGACCGCCGGGGCGCTCCCGCCGTCCTTGGAACCCGAGGAGCCGGACGACTCGGAGCCCGCGTCGGAGTCGTCACCGGACCGGCTCGGCTCTGCGCTCGCCGTGCCGTCCGCACCCGAACCGGTGCCGACGGACGCCGAGGTCGCGCCGTCCGTCCGCTTCCCGGTGTCCGTGCCGCCCGCCGCGTCCTTCTTGTCCTGCTTGGTGGACGCTCCGGCGCTGCCCACGGCCTTGTCCCCGCCGGCGCCGCCCTTGTCGTCGCCGTTCAGGGCGAAGGCCAGCACGGTCCCGATCACCGCGAGCGCCACGAGCACGGCGATGACCACCAGCGTGCGCTTGGGCACCACATCGGTCAGCGGCGCCCTCGGCACCGGCCGCGGCGGCAGGTCCAGGTCCGGCGGCGGCACCACGGGCCAGCCGGAAGCGGCCTTGTTCGCGCTGGAGTTCGGCGCACCGGCGGCGCCCGCGCCCGGACCCGCCGGCCGCACGCCACCCCCGGCGGCCGGACCGGTGGGGACACCGGGAGCACCGGACCGCGCCCCACCGGACACCGCGTCCCCGGCAGCCGGCGCACCGCCCGTGCCCGGCGCGGCCGGCTCGCTCCCGCCCTTCGCCCGGGCCGTCGCCCCGCCGGTGGCCGCCCCGGCCGCCTTGCGGACCGACCGCAGCGCGCCGCGCAGCTTCTCCCCGGCCTCCTCGCCCCGCCTGCCCCCCGGCCCACCGGACTGCGTCGGCAGCGGAACCACCTGCGTGGCGTCCAGCGGCTTCGGCTCCGGCGCGTGGATCACCGCGTTGAGCATCGCCCGGGCCCCGGCGTCGTCGAGCCGCTTGGCCGGGTCCTTCGTCAGCAGGCCGTAGATGACGTCCCGCAGCGGTCCCGCGTTCTTCGGCTCTTCCAGCTGCTCGGTCATCACCGCGGTGAGCGTGGCGATCGCCGAACCCTTGTCGTAGGGCGGCGAGCCCTCGACCGCCGCGTACAGCAGACCGCCGAGCGACCAGAGGTCGGCCGCCGGGCCCGGCTTGTGGCCGCGGGCGCGCTCCGGGGAGATGTAGGAGGGGGCGCCGACGAGCATGCCGGTGGAGGTGATGGACGGGTCACCCTCGACCTGCGCGATACCGAAGTCGGTGAGCACGACCCGTCCGTCCTCGGCGATGAGCACGTTGGACGGCTTCACGTCCCGGTGCAGGATGCCCTGCCGGTGCGCGGAGCGCAGCACGTCGAGGATGGCGAGCCCCACCTCGGCGGCGCGCTTCGGCTCCAGCAGGCCGTCCTCGCGGATGACCTCGGCCAGGGACTTGCCCTCGACCAACTCCATGACGATCCAGGGCCGGTCGTCCTCGTCGACCACGTCGAAGACCGTCACCGCGCTGTTGTTGCGGATCCGGGCGATCGCCTTGGCCTCGCGCAGGGTGCGCGTGATCAGGCGTCGCTTCTCCTCCTCGTCGATGTTCGACGGGAACCGCAGCTCCTTGACGGCGACCGTCCGGCCAAGGATCTCGTCCTCGGCCCGCCAGACCGTGCCCATACCGCCTCGGCCCAGCACGTCTCCCAGCCGGTACCGCCCGGCGAGGAGACGCCGCTCGCTCTTGTCCTGACGAGTCTCCTGACGAGATGTACCCGCCCGCTCCGCCTCCGACATGCGTCCCCTCATACAACCCGCCCTGACAGAGCCTCCATTGTCTCTCACCCGACAAGTGCCCGACGCCCAGGGTGCCCATGGCCAAAGCCCGCCCCCGGCACCGGCGAAGCCCCCCTGAAGCGGGCGTTCCGCTTACCGGGATGATGGGTCGTAAGAAGGGAGGAACCGGTATGCCGACGCTTCGGACAGTCCTGTCCATACCGGTGTCTCTGGCCCTGCTGCTGGCCCCGGCCGCCTCCCAAGACGCCTCCCCCGCCGCCACGGACTCGGTCCTGCCGCTGCTGGTCAGCGACGGCGGAGCACCGGCCGCGGCCCTGCTGTCCCGGGACGACGGAGTGGACGGCGTCCGCTTCCGCTTCCAGGCCGCCGGCGAGGGCATCGCCCGCGCCGACCACTTCCGGGCCGGCAGCATCACCAAGACCTTCCTCGCGACGGTCGTGCTCCAGCTGGCCGCGGAACACCGGCTGTCCCTGTCCGACACCGTGGAGCAGCACCTGCCGGGACTGCTGCACGGGCGTGGCACCGACGGACGGCGCATCACCCTGCGGGCCCTGCTCACCCACACCAGCGGACTGGCCGACTTCACCGAAGCCACCCACGGCACCGTGCCCGTGACTCCGCTTCAAGCCGTGCGCATCGCTCTCACCCTCCCTCCGGCCCGCCCGGGCCGCACCTTCTACTCCAGCACCAACTACGTCGTGCTCGGCCTGGTCGTCCGCCAGGTCACCGGTCACTCCTACGCCACCGAGGCCGAGCGCCGTGTCATCGCCCCGCTGGGTCTGACGGGTACCTCCTTTCCCGGGGCCCGCACGTCACTGCCCTCCCCGCACGGCCGGGCCTACGCGGCCGACGGGTCCGACGTCACCCGGCTCGACCCGCGCGTGGCCGGCGCGGCGGGTGAGCTGGTGACCACGCTGGCCGACCTCGACCGCTTCTACGCGGCCCTGCTGGGCGGCCGGCTGCTGCCCCCGCGCCGGCTGCACGAGATGCTCGACACCCGTGCCGCACACGGCTCGTACGGCATGGGGCTGTTTCCGGTGAAGCTGCCGTGCGGCACCACCGTGTGGGGGCACAACGGCCGGATATCCGGCAGCTACGTGCGCAGCGCGGCCACCGCCGACGGCCGCCGTGTCCTCACCTTCCGGGTGAACACGGACGCGATCGCGGACCCCCGTCTCGAACCGGCTCTGCTCGCCACCGAGTTCTGCCCTCGCACCTGGTAGAACGACCGGGGTTCGAGCGGAGATCCCGCAATCGGCCACTCGTTCGAGTGAACGTCGGCCCGGGGCCTACAGCGGCACGATGTCCGGCGCGCCCAGCCTGGCCGCGTCGGCCGTCTGGTCGTCCGGCTGGAGCTGGGACTCCCGCTCGGCCTCCACCCGCTTCTCGTAGTGCTCGACCTCGCGCTCGATCTGGTCCTTGCCCCAGCCGAGGACCGGTGCCATCAGCTCCGCCGCCTCGCGGGCGCTGCGGGTGCCCCGGTCGAAGGTCTCGATGGAGATGCGGGTGCGGCGGGTGAGGACGTCGTCCAGGTGCCGGGCGCCCTCGTGCGAGGCGGCGTACACCACCTCGGCGCGCAGGTAGTCGTCGGCGGCGTGCAGCGGCTCGCCCAGCGAGGGATCGGCGACGACGAGGTCCAGGACCTCCTCGGCCATGGAGCCGTACCGGTTCAGCAGGTGTTCCACGCGGACCACGTGCAGCCCGGTACGGGCGGCGATGCGCGCTCGCGCGTTCCACAGCGCCTGGTAGCCCTCCGCGCCGAGCAGCGGGGTCTCCTCGGTCACGCAGTCGGCGACGCGCATGTCCAGACCGTGCACCGCCTCGTCGACGGCGTCCTTGGCCATCACCCGGTACGTCGTGTACTTGCCGCCCGCCACGACCACCAGACCCGGCGCGGGATGGGCGACCGTGTGCTCGCGGGACAGCTTGCTGGTGGCGTCGGACTCGCCGGCCAGCAGCGGACGCAGCCCGGCGTACACCCCCTGCACGTCGTCGCGGGCGAGCGGCACGGCGAGCACCGAGTTGACGTGTTCCAGCAGATAGTCGATGTCGGCGCTGGACGCCGCCGGGTGGGCCTTGTCCAGGTCCCAGCCGGTGTCGGTGGTGCCGACGATCCAGTGCCGGCCCCAGGGGATGACGAACAGCACGGACTTCTCCGTACGCAGGATCAGGCCGGTGGTGGAGTGGATGCGGTCCTTGGGCACGACCAGGTGGATGCCCTTGGAGGCGCGGACGTGGAACTGTCCGCGCTCGCCGACC
Source organism: Streptomyces sp. NPDC107654 (assembly GCF_055639035.1). Taxonomy (NCBI): domain Bacteria; kingdom Bacillati; phylum Actinomycetota; class Actinomycetes; order Kitasatosporales; family Streptomycetaceae; genus Streptomyces; species Streptomyces sp. NPDC107654. Next base: position 46,432 of record NZ_JBVKBI010000004.1, on the reverse strand, counting down.
ATCGCCTGAGTGTCGTCGGTCCACACGCCGGTGGCGTTGACGACCTGCTGGGCGAGGATCTCGTACTCGCCGCCGCCCTCCACGTCCTGCACCCGGGCGCCGACGACCCGCTCGCCCTCGCGCAGGAACCCGGTCACGCGCGCACGGTTGGCCACCTTGGCGCCGTAGGACGCCGCCGTGCGCACCAGGGTGGCCACGAAGCGGGCGTCGTCCATCTGGGCGTCGTAGTACTGCAGGGCGCCGACCAGGGCGTCCTTGCGGAGGCAGGGTGCGACGCGCAGGGCGTGACGACGGCTCAGGTGCCGGTGTATCGGCAGGCCCCGGCCGTGGCCGCGGGCCATCGACATCGCGTCGTACAGCGCGACGCCCGAGCCCGCGTACAGCCGCTCCCAGCCCTTGTGCTGGAGCGGGTAGAGGAACGGCACCGGTTTGACCAGGTGCGGGGCGAGGCGCTCCAGGAGCAGGCCGCGCTCCTTGAGGGCCTCGCGGACCAGGGCGAAGTCGAGCATCTCCAGATAGCGCAGACCGCCGTGGATCAGTTTGCTGGACCGGCTGGAGGTGCCGGACGCCCAGTCGCGGGCCTCGACCAGGCCGGTGGACAGGCCGCGGGTGACGGCGTCCAGCGCGGTGCCGGCGCCCACCACTCCGCCGCCGACCACCAGCACGTCCAGCTCGCGCTCCGCCATCGCCGCCAGTGCCTCGGCGCGCTGCGCCGGCCCCAGAGTCGCTGTCCTCACCGCTGCCTCCCGCTGTCGCACACACGCTCGCGTCGGCCGCACCCGGCGGGCGAAGCCCGGTTCATCCCCTCCTCATGCCCAAATTCTGACCGTGTTGCCCGGCTTCAGCCACCACGGGCCCCGAACCTGTGGACAACTCGCGCACAACCACAGCAAGACACACGAACACAATCACACATAGCGGTCATATGTGTACCTAGTCTGACAGTGCGCCCGCTCTGCTTGTCCACAGCGCTTGCGCACCTGTCCCGCTTCGGCTACTGGGAAGGACGGCTCACGCCATGCCCGCAGACCTCGCCGTCATCGGACTCGGTCCCTACGGCTTGCCGCTCGCCCAGGCCGCCGTCGCCGCCGGCATCGCCACGGTCGGCTATGCCACCGGCCCCGAGGCCGGCTCGCTCAGCCCGGCGGAGCTGCGCCGGATGCACTCCGCCGGATTCCGGCCCGTCACCGACGCGGCCCAGCTCGGCCGGGTGCGCACCGCCGTGATCTGCGCGCCCACCCCGCGCGGCACCGACGGCGCCCTCGACCTCACCCAGGTCGAGTCGGCCGCCCGCACCCTGGCCGCACGCCTGCGCCCGCACACCACGGTCATCCTGGAGTCGCCCGTGCTCCCCGGGACGACGGAGGAGTTCCTGCGCCCGCTGCTGGAGGAGGGCTCGGGGCTGCGCGCCGGCCGCGACTTCCACCTCGCCTACGCCCCCAGCCGCGTCGACCCCGGCAGCCGCGACCACACCCCGGCCGGCACCCCGAAGGTCATCGGCGGTCTCACCCCCGCCTGCACCGAGTCGGCCGCCGCGTTCTACGGCCGGCTCACCGACAAGGTGGTACGCGCGCGTGGTCTGCGCGAGGCGGAGGCCGTACAGCTGCTGGAGACCAACTTCCGGCACGTCAACATCGCGCTCGTCAACGAGATGGCCGTCCTCTGCCACGAGCTGGGCGTCGACCTGTGGGACGTCATCCGCTGCGCGGAGACCAAGCCCTTCGGCTTCCAGGCGTTCCGTCCGGGCCCGGGCGTCGGCGGCCACGGGGTCCCGCAGGACCTCACCGGGCACGCCACCCGCACCCTGCGCATGGTCGAACTGGCCCAGCAGGTCAACAGCCGGATGCCCCGGTACGTCGTCCAGCGCGCGGCCACCCTCCTCAACGAGCACGGCAAGTCCGCGCGCGGGGCCCGCGTCCTGCTCCTCGGCGTCACCTACAAGCCCGACCTCGCCGACCTCCAGGGCACCCCGGCCCAGGAGATCGCCGCACGGCTCATGGGACTCGGCGCGGCCGTCAGCTACCACGACCCGTACGTGCCCGCCTGGAGCGTCCTGGACCGCCCCGTGCCCCGCGCGGACTCCTTCTACGAGGCAGCGGCCGACGCCGACCTCACGATCCTGCTCCAGCAGCACCGGACGTACGACCTGCAGGGACTCTCGGTGAAGGCTCAGCTGCTGCTGGACACACGGGGGGCCACGCCCACGGGGGCGGCGCATCGGCTGTGAAGGGGCGCGTCCAGGCCCGCTCGCCCGCGCCCGGGCATGCGGAAGGGCCGGTCACCCACCCAGGATGACCGGCCCTTCAGGCGTCGTGGCGACCGCCGCGGCGGCTACCGCCGGTGCTCGCTGTCCGCCACCGTCACCTCGACCCGCTGGAACTCCTTCAGCTCGCTGTAGCCGGTGGTGGCCATCGCGCGGCGCAGGGCGCCGAAGAAGTTCATCGAGCCGTCCGGGGTGTGGGACGGGCCGGTGAGGATCTCCTCGATCGTGCCGACCGTGCCCAGGTCGACCTTCTGGCCGCGGGGCAGCTCCTCGTTGACCGCCTCCATGCCCCAGTGGTGGCCCTTGCCGGGCGCGTCCGTGCCGCGGGCCAGCGGGGAGCCCATCATGACCGCGTCGGCGCCGCAGGCGATGGCCTTGGGCAGGTCGCCGGACCAGCCGACGCCGCCGTCCGCGATCACGTGCACGTACCGGCCGCCGGACTCGTCCATGTAGTCCCGGCGGGCCGCGGCCACGTCGGCGACGGCCGTGGCCATCGGGACCTGGATGCCGAGCACGTTGCGCGTGGTGTGCGCGGCGCCGCCGCCGAAGCCCACGAGCACACCCGCGGCGCCCGTGCGCATCAGGTGCAGGGCCGCCGTGTAGGTGGCGCAGCCGCCGACGATCACCGGGACGTCCAGCTCGTAGATGAACTGCTTCAGGTTCAGCGGTTCGTGCGAGGAGGACACGTGCTCCGCCGAGACCGTCGTGCCCCGGATGACGAAGATGTCCACGCCCGCGTCCACGACCGCCTTGGAGAACTGGGCGGTGCGCTGCGGGGAGAGCGCGGCGGCGGTGACCACGCCGGAGTCGCGGACCTCCTTGATGCGGGCGCCGATCAGCTCCTCCTTGATCGGTGCCGCGTAGATCTCCTGGAGGCGGCGGGTCGCCTGCTCGGCGGGCAGCTCGGCGATCTCGTCCAGCAGCGGCTGCGGGTCCTCGTGCCGCGTCCACAGCCCTTCGAGGTTCAGCACGCCGAGGCCGCCCAGCTCGCCGATGCGGATCGCGGTGGCCGGGGAGACCACGGAGTCCATGGGAGCGGCCAGGAACGGCAGCTCGAAGCGGTAGGCGTCGATCTGCCAGGCGATCGAGACCTCCTTCGGGTCCCGCGTACGGCGGCTGGGGACGACGGCGATGTCGTCGAAGGCGTACGCCCGGCGGCCGCGCTTGCCGCGCCCGATCTCGATCTCAGTCACGTTGGTGGCCTTTCCCTATGCGTTGCAGCGCCTTCCAGTATCGCCGACGGGTACGACAACGGCGGCCCCGGATGCTCCGGGACCGCCGTGGTACGAGCCTCACGCGCGCGTGGGCGTCACCGCTTGCTGCTGTAGTTAGGCGCCTCGACCGTCATCTGGATGTCGTGCGGGTGGCTCTCCTTCAGACCCGCCGAGGTGATCCGCACGAACCGGCCGTTGGCCTGCAGATCCGGAACCGTCCTGCCGCCGACGTAGAACATGGACTGGCGCAGGCCGCCGACCAGCTGGTGGACGACGGAGGACAGCGGGCCGCGGTAGGGCACCTGGCCCTCGATGCCCTCGGGGATCAGCTGCTCGTCGGAGGCGACGCCCTCCTGGAAGTAGCGGTCCTTGGAGAACGACCTTCGGTCGCCTCGGGACTGCATGGCGCCGAGCGAACCCATGCCGCGGTACGACTTGAACTGCTTGCCGTTGATGAACAGCAGCTCGCCCGGGGACTCCTCGCAGCCCGCGAGCAGCGAGCCGAGCATCACCGTGTCGGCGCCCGCGACCAGGGCCTTGGCGATGTCGCCGGAGTACTGCAGACCGCCGTCGCCGATCACCGGGACACCGGCCTCCTTGGCGGCGAGCGCGGCTTCGTAGATCGCGGTGACCTGCGGGACGCCGACGCCGGCGACCACGCGGGTGGTGCAGATGGAGCCCGGGCCGACACCGACCTTGATGCCGTCGGCACCGGCGTCGACCAGCGCCTGCGCGCCGTCGCGGGTGGCGATGTTGCCGCCGATGACGTCGACGCCGGAGGAGTTCGACTTGATCTTGGCGATCATGTCGCCGACCAGGCGGGAGTGGCCGTGCGCGGTGTCCACGACGATGAAGTCGACACCGGCCTCGATCAGCGCCTGGGCGCGCTCGAAGGCGTCACCGGCCACGCCGACCGCGGCGCCGACCAGCAGGCGGCCCTCGGCGTCCTTGGCGGCGTTCGGGTACTTCTCCGCCTTGACGAAGTCCTTGACCGTGATCAGGCCCTTGAGGACGCCCTCGTCGTCGACCAGCGGCAGCTTCTCGATCTTGTGCTTGCGCAGCAGCTCCATGGCCTCCGGGCCGGAGATGCCGACCTTGCCGGTGACCAGCGGCATCGGGGTCATGACCTCGTGCACGCGGCGGCTGCGGTCGCTCTCGAAGGCCATGTCCCGGTTGGTGACGATGCCGAGGAGCTTCTTGTCGCCGTCGGTCACCGGGACGCCGCTGATGCGGAACTTGGCGCACAGCGCGTCGGCCTCGGCGAGCGTGGCGTCCGGGTGGATGGTGATGGGGTCGGTGACCATGCCGGACTCGGAGCGCTTCACCAGGTCGACCTGGTTGGCCTGGTCCTCGATGGAGAGGTTGCGGTGCAGGACGCCGACGCCGCCCTGGCGGGCCATCGCGATCGCCATGCGGGACTCGGTCACCTTGTCCATGGCGGCGGACAGCAGCGGGATGTTGACCCGCACATTCTTGGAGACGTACGAGGCGGTGTCGATCTCGTCGGGTGCCATGTCCGACGGGCCCGGCAGCAGCAGCACGTCGTCGTAGGTCAGCCCGAGTGTCGAGAATTTACCGGGCACTCCGTCGACGTTGGCAGTCATGACACCTTCCCCAAATGGCCTTGATCGGTGCGGATGTCCATGCTAACGGGAAGCGTCGCTAGCAAATTCCACCGTACGGGCTCGCTTCCGGCTTCGTATGTTCGTACGGAAACGACGGTGCGCCTGTTCAGCGAAGGAGCTACGGCGGCTCCGCGCACGGGGATTACTGTTCGGCGAGCGCCCTGAGGCGGCTCAGCGCCCGGTGCTGGGCCACGCGGACCGCGCCGGGTGACATTCCCAACATCTGCCCGGTCTCCTCCGCGGTCAAGCCCACCGCGATGCGCAGCAGGAGCAGCTCGCGCTGGTTCTCGGGCAGATTGGCCAGCAGTTTCTTGGCCCACTCGGCGTCGCTGCTGAGCAGGGCGCGCTCCTCGGGGCCGAGGGAGTCGTCGGGCCGCTCGGGCATCTCGTCGGACGGCACCGCGGTCGACCCGGGGTGGCGCATCGCCGCACGCTGGAGATCGGCGACCTTGTGCGAGGCGATGGCGAAGACGAACGCCTCGAAGGGGCGGCCGGTGTCGCGGTAGCGCGGCAGGGCGAGCAGAACCGCTACGCAGACCTCCTGGGCGAGGTCCTCCACGAAGTGCCGGGCGTCACCGGGGAGCCGGGACAGCCGGGTGCGGCAGTAGCGCAGCGCGAGCGGGTGGACATGCGCGAGCAGATCGTGCGTGGCCTGCTCGTCCCCGTCGACGGCTCGATGCACGAGCGCACCGATCGCCCCGTGGGCCGTGCCCGCCTCGTCGTCGCGCATCGGTCCATGGTGCACTGCGGCCGTCCGGTCCGTCGCATCGTGTTCGTGGTTGTGCACCGAAGCGTTATGAGCAGGTGCGCCGGCACTCATCCCCTGCGCCCTCCCCTTCCGCTCGACCGACTCGTCCCCGAGAGACTCCACATCTCAAGGATGCGGCATCCGCGCCGAAACGAGCAGCGCGCGTCCGGCGGGCCGCCTTGCGCCCGTCCCTCCGGGGTGTTCCCGGAAGTGCCGCGCCGGCGCGGCAACGCAGTGTGCGAGGCACTTGGGCACGCCGGTGAACACCGCCGCACGCCGGAGCCGCCGCCGTGCGGCACGCGGGGTGGCAATCCGGGGCCACCTGCCCGCGCACGCGACCGGACCCCAGGCCCGCCTGTCGGTGCGCACGGCCGGAACCCGGGCCCGCCTGACCACGCGTACGGCCGGAACCCAGGCCCGCCTGACCACGCGCACGGCCGGAACCCGGCTCCACCTGACCACGCGCACGGCGATGACGTGCCCCAGGTGATCCGCTTGCCCGGCGCGCTCCCCCGGGTGCTTCGAGGGACGCGCCGTGGCGTCATCGGCACGGCCTGCCGGTCCCCTGTCAAGGCAGGACCCGGTCAGAGCACACCCAGGGCACGCGCGTACGGCACGTCGGCCTACCGCCGACCCGGTCTTCCGTGGCCCGCGAGGAGCACGTGCGAGCGCTGTCGAACGGCAAGCGGACAGCAGGCCGGGGCCCACACCAGCGCCGAAGGAGCACGTCGGACCGGAGTCCGCGCAGCGCTCCGCGACTGCCCGGGGCGCCCCGGGGCCTTGGGAAAGCGGAGCCGCACCGGAGCGCCGGGCCGGCAGCGGCCCGGGACCCCACCACGCCGTCCGGTACCGGCCCGACCTCACCGTCCGGTACGGGCCCGACCTCACCGTCCGGTGCGGGCCCGACCTCACCGTCCGGTGCGGGCCCGACCTCACCGTCCGGTACGGGCCCGACCAGCGAGAAGCCGACCGGCCGCCCGGACAGGAACACCGGGCGGGAGCGGGGCCGAGCGGGAACGGCATCGGTCCGCGGTGCGCACCGCATCCGCCGGACGCTGACGACGTCGACCCGCGGTCCGAGCCACATCCGCCAGGGAGCGACGGCGTCGGCCCGCAGCCCGCACCGCATCCGCCAGGGGGCGACGGCACCGAACCGCAGTCCGCACCGCATCCGCCAGGTTCTGACGGCACCGCCCCGCACTGCCCACCGCACCCGCCGGGTGGCGACGGCGACGGTCCGCCGTGCGAGTCCCGTCCGCCGGACGGCGGGCGTCGGTGTCGGGCGGCCCGCAGGGCCTCGCACCGGTTACCGGACCAGTCCCCAGCGGAAGCCGAGGGCCACCGCGTGGGCCCGGTCGGACGCGCCGAGCTTCTTGAACAGGCGCCGCGCGTGCGTCTTGACGGTGTCCTCGGAGAGGAACAGCTCACGGCCGATCTCGGCGTTCGAGCGGCCGTGGCTCATGCCCTCCAGGACCTGGATCTCGCGCGCGGTGAGCGTGGGCGCCGCGCCCATCTCGGCCGAGCGCAGGCGGCGCGGGGCGAGCCGCCAGGTCGGGTCGGCGAGCGCCTGCGTCACCGTGGCCCGCAGCTCGGCGCGCGAAGCGTCCTTGTGCAGGTACCCACGGGCACCGGCGGCGACCGCGAGGGCCACGCCGTCCAGGTCCTCGGCGACCGTGAGCATGATGATCCGTGCGCCCGGGTCTGCCGACAGCAGCCGGCGCACGGTCTCGACGCCGCCCAGACCGGGCATGCGCACGTCCATCAGGATGAGGTCGGAACGGTCGGCGCCCCAGCGGCGGAGGACTTCCTCGCCGTTGGCCGCCGTCGTCACGCGCTCGACACCGGGCACGGTCGCGACCGCGCGGCGCAGCGCTTCTCGGGCAAGCGGGGAGTCGTCGCAGACGAGGACGGATGTCATGACCGCCCTCCGCAGCTGATGCGCGTCACCTTGAGCCTCCAGGCTGGTACGGAATCGTCACCTGTGCGGTCGACCGTCTCGGACGCCTGCCCGAGCGCTTGTGGCTTCAACCGCCTCCGCACTCTCAACGACGGTCACTCGAAAGAGTTACGGCTCCGCGTGCCGTCTTCGGCACTCTATGTGAGGGCGCCGACACGGTGCAGACATGCTCAACGGACTTTCAACTTTTCATCACAACCTATGCCCCATTCGGCCCCTTTTCTTCCCGTTTCGCAGTGTCCGGGGCTAGATTCGCAATGAGTCATATTTTCATCTCCTTAGACCGGAGATGTACGGTCGTTGGCACCGTATCCGCCCAGAACGGCGACAAGGGGTCACGTAATGGCAGATTTCTCCCGCCTTCCCGGACCGAACGCGGACCTGTGGGACTGGCAGCTGCTGGCTGCCTGCCGCGGCGTGGACAGCTCGCTCTTCTTCCACCCGGAGGGCGAGCGCGGGGCGGCTCGGAGCGCTCGCGAGAACTCGGCCAAGGAGGTCTGCATGAGGTGCCCGGTCCGTGCGGAGTGCGCGGCGCACGCGCTGGCGGTGCGCGAGCCGTACGGGGTCTGGGGCGGACTGACCGAGGACGAGCGTGAGGAGTTGATGGGGCGGGCGCGCAACCGCCTCGTGGCGGCGTCGAGCACCAGCGGGGACGCCGCCTCGGATCACTGAAGGAACGTTTCTGCATCCATGGGCGACCATTCCTTCCCCACCGGGCACGCACGCGCGTGCCCGTGACCCTGCCGTGCGCCCTACCCGCGCCCCGCCGCCCGTACCGCCCGGGCCAGCTGCTCCAGCGTCGCCGACACGGCCGGAACCTGTGCCAGGTCGGGCAGGGTGAGGGCGACGATCTCCCGCCGGACCGCCGGTTCCAGCCGGACCGTGCGCACGCCGCGCGGCCGAACCGACTCCACGGCCAGCTGGGGCAGTACCGCCACTCCGAGGCCCGCGCCGACCAGACCGACCACGGCCGGGTAGTCGTCGGTGGCGAAGTCGATGCGCGGGGTGAAGCCGGCCCCCTCGCACACCTCGATCAACTGGCCGCGGCAGCGCGGGCAGCCCGCGATCCAGGGTTCCCCGGCCAGCTCGCCGATGGCGACGGCCTCCGCGCGCGCGAGCCGGTGCCGCTCGGGAACCAGGGCGACCAGCCGGTCCGTCAGCAGGGGGCGCACGACGAGGTCGTCCCATTCCTCGGCGACCGCCGCCCCCTCGTAGCGGAAGGCCAGGGCCAGGTCGCAGTCACCCTCCCGCAGCAGCTCCACGGACCTCGGGGGCTCGGCCTCCTCCAGGGAGACCCGGGTGCCGGGGTGGGCGGCGCGCAGGGCGGCCAGGGCGGTGGGGACCAGGGTGGAGCTGCCGCTGGGGAAGGAGACCAGCCGGACCCGGCCCGCGCGCAGGCCGGCGATGGCGGCGACCTCCTCCTCGGCGGCGGTGAGTCCGGCGAGGATGCCGGAGGCGTGCCGGACCAGGGCCTCGCCGGCCTGGGTCAGGCGCATCTCCCGTCCGGTGCGGACCAGCAGCGGGGTGCCGACGGATGTCTCCAGGGCCTTCATCTGCTGGCTGACGGCGGGCTGGGTGCAGCCCAGCAGGCGCCCCGCCGCGGAGAAGGATCCGGTGGTGGCGACGGCGCGCAGGACGCGGAGATGACGGGCCTCGATCACCTGTCGAGCATAAGGCAGCCTTGGGCCGGACGCCCGATAATGCGTCGACGCTTTGAGGACGGATCGCTTACCGTGCGGGGATGAAGCTTCTTTCCGTCAATCTCGGCAGCCCGCGGCAGGTCCCCTACACCAGCCAGCCGGAGGGCCTGACCGGTATCGACAAGCGCCCGACGGACGGGCCGGTGCGCGTCGCGGCGCCGGGACCCAAGGGGACCGGCGGGAGCGGGCTCGCCGGGGACGCGGTGTGCCACCTGCGCCACCACGGCGGGGACGAGCAGGCGGTGTACGCGTACGCCCGCGAGGACCTCGACGCGTGGGAGCGCGAACTCGGCAGGCCGTTGGCCAACGGTTGCTTCGGGGAGAACCTGACGACGGACGGCCTGGACGTCTCGGGGGCGCTGATCGGCGAGCGCTGGCGGGTCGGTCCCGAGCTGGTGCTGGAGGTGACCTCGGGCCGGATCCCGTGCAAGACGTTCCAGGGCCATCTGGGCGAGCGCGGCTGGGTCAGGAGGTTCACACAGAAGGGCGCAACGGGTGCCTACCTCCGGGTGATCGAGCCGGGCGAGATACGGGCGGGCGACCCGGTGGAGATCGTGCACCGTCCGGACCACGGGGTGACGGCGGCGCTGGAGTTCCGCGCGGTCACCACCGAGCGGGAGCTGCTGCCGCGGCTGCTCGCGGCGGGCGAGGCGCTGCACTCGGAGTCGCTGGCGAAGGCCCGGGAGTACGTGGCCCGGCACGAGGCCTGATACTCCGTCAGGACGGCGCCGGAGACAGGGCGCGCGGGCAGCGGAGGCTGTCGGTCCGGGTCACTACCCTTGGGCCATGACAACGTCTCTGATTACGGGATCGACCGCGGGGATCGGTGCCGCGTTCGCGCGCCGGCTGGCGGCTGACGGGCACGACCTCGTGCTGGTGGCGCGGGACACCGGGCGGCTGCGCGAGCAGGCGACGGAACTGCACGACCGGCACGGCATCGAGGTGGAGGTGCTGACCGCCGACCTGGCCGAGGACAAGGGCATCGAGGCGGTCGCCGAGCGACTGGGCGACCGGAGGAACCCGGTCGACCTGCTGGTCAACAACGCCGGCTTCGGCAACAAGGGCCGCTATCTGGAAGTGTCGATGGCGGACGAGCTGCGGATGCTCAAGGTGCACTGCGAGGCGGTGCTCCGGCTGACGTCGGCGGCGGCCGAGGCGATGCGCGAGCGCGGCCGGGGCGGGGTGGTGAACGTCGCCTCGGTGGCCGCCTTCGTCCCGCGCGGCACGTACGGCGCGTCCAAGGCGTGGGTCGTGCAGTTCACCCAGGGCGCGGCGAAGGACCTGGCGGGCAGCGGGGTGCGGCTGATGGCGCTGTGCCCGGGGTTCGTGCGGACCGAGTTCCACCAGCGGGCCGGGATGGGCACGGACAACATCCCGGGCTGGATGTGGCTGGACGCGGACAAGCTGGTCGCGGCGGCCCTGGCCGACCTCGCGCGCGGCAGGACGCTGTCCATCCCGGACCCCCGGTACAAGGCGCTCATGGGGCTGGTGAAGGTGACGCCGCGCGGGCTGCTGGGCGGGATCAGCTCCCGGACGGGGCGCAAGTACGGACCGCAGTAACGACGGGTGACGCCGCCGTCCCGGTGGGAAAATGGGCGGGACGGTACCGGACCCAGGGGGGTCGGAGGCGGCGTCATGACCTTCGTACAGCTCATCGAGTGCAGGACGAGCCGGGTGGACGAGATGAACCGGCTCATGGACGACTGGGTCCGGCGGACCAAGGGGAAGCGGACGGCGACGCACGCGCTGGTCGGCACGGACCGCTCGGACACGTCGCACGTGGTGGAGGTCGTGGAGTTCCCGTCGTACGAGGAGGCGGTGCGGAACGCGAACCTCCCGGAGACAGGCCGGATCTTCCGGGAGATGGTCGCCCTGTGCGACGAGAAGCCGAGGTTCACCGACCTGGACGTCGTACGGGACGAGCGCCTGGCCGAGGGGGTCGTGCGCGGGTTCTTCGACGCGCTGTGCACGGCGGACGAGCTGCCGCCGCTCAACGACCTGCTGGACGAGGACGTCCACAGCCACGACCCGATGAACCCGCAGGACACCATCGGGCTGGACAACGTCCGCGCCGAGTTCCGGATGTGGCGCGGCGCCTTCGATTGCACGTTCACGGTCGAGGACGTGCTCGCCCAGGGCGACCGGGCGTGCGCGCGGTGGACCTGGAACGCCACGCACCAGGGCGACTTCCTGGGGATCGCACCCACGGGCCGGCGGGCGGCCATGACCGGGATGACGCTGTTCCGCTTCACCGCCGGCGGCAAGATCGCCGAGCTGTGGTGGCAGCACGACCAGCTGGGGCTGATGCAGCAGCTGGGGGCGCTGGACGAGCTGGAGCAGTAAGGAGGCCGCAGCACTGTGGGGCCTCCTCGACGCCTGTCCTGATACGGAACACCCAGCTGTTCGTCCCCCCGACACCCTGCGGATCTCAGAGCCTGAGTCGCCCGAACGGCCCGGGGTGTCCCCCGGCGGAGCGCCAGTCCACGGCTCAGCGTTCGACAACCTGGATGTGATGCTTCAGCTCCTCGGCGATGTTCGCCGTGTCGCCGGCCGCGGGCAGGCGCCAGTCCGTCTCGATGCCCGCCTCCACGGCCGGCTCGGAACTGAAGCGGATCAGATCCGGGGAAGCGACGTAGGAGTCACGGAGCCAGGTGATGAACACGGCCGCCTCTTCCGCGGTGTTGTCCACGAGAACCACCGTGTCCCTGCCTTCGTTGCTGGCGAAGCCGGTGAACTCGATCCCTTCGGCCGTCACCGCCCAGAAGGACAGGCGCAGTTGCCTGCCCTGCCGGGTCTCGTACCGCACGTCGGGGAACGCGGCCTCGAGGGCGGCGCCGAAGGCGGCCAGGTCCAGGTTCCAGCCGGCGGGGTTCTTGGCGGGCGCGTAGAGCAGGAAGGTCGTCTGGTATTCGTCGAGGTCCACAGCGGGAAGCGTCCTTCTTCGTCGGGGTCAGGGCACGTACCGGGAGGTGCCCTTGACCCCCTGTGCCGCCATGAGTGTCTGCCAGTACGCGGCAGCGTCATTGTCGTTGGTGATGATCTCCAGGCCGCGGATCTGCTCGTGCTGTGTCATCGCCTGCCGGTAGTCGTCGAGTTCGTCCTCGTCCTTGCCGACGAGGATGTCCTTCTTGCTCCACTTCTTCTTGCCGTTCTCGTCGTACTTGTCTTCGAGCGCGAAGGTGTCTGGCGTGCGCCACGAGTTCTTCTTGCACTCGTCGTCGGTGTCCTTCACGTACTTGGCGTCGATCATGTAGCCGTCGGCCGGCCGCATTCCGAGGACGTCCACAGCCACGACCCGATGAACCCGCAGGACACCATCGGGCTGGACAACGTCCGCGCCGAGTTCCGGATGTGGCGCGGCGCCTTCGATTGCACGTTCACGGTCGAGGACGTGCTCGCCCAGGGCGACCGGGCGTGCGCGCGGTGGACCTGGAACGCCACGCACCAGGGCGACTTCCTGGGGATCGCACCCACGGGCCGGCGGGCGGCCATGACCGGGATGACGCTGTTCCGCTTCACCGCCGGCGGCAAGATCGCCGAGCTGTGGTGGCAGCACGACCAGCTGGGGCTGATGCAGCAGCTCGGGGCGCTGGACGAGCTGGAGCAGTAAGGAGGCCGCAGCACTGTGGGGCCTCCTCGACGCCTGTCCTGATACGGAACACCCAGCTGTTCGTCCCTCGAGCCGGACCGGAGTCGGTGTCAAAGGCGCGGAGCAGGATTCCGAGGGGGTGGCACGGCTGGCGTCGTCGTGCCCTCCTCCTTCGCTGCTGCCGTTCCGGAGGTGCCTGGTGCCCGCTGTTCCCAAGCCGCCCATACGGCACCGGCGAATGCGAGGGCCGCCACCTCCAGCCCGCCCTTTTCCGGCCCATCGGAGACGAGACGCTCTGCCCGCGCTGCGCCGCAGACCGAGCCCTCTCGGCGCCGCCTGGGCGACCGGCCCGTCCGCCTCCACGACGCCGCTGCCGTCGCGGTAGCGGTCGTGCACGGACCACATGTCGAAGGCCGGCAGGCCGCCGAGCGCGGCCGACAGGCGCGTCGCCGACCTGCCGTGTGTCAGCAGAGCCCACGCCGGTGGCCACCCACGGCAGGTGGCTGTAGGAGGTCACCTTGCCGGTCGCGGGATCCTCGGTCCAGGGCATGGTGGCGGCTTTGCCGTTGGGCTTGGGATCCATCGTGACCGCCGTGGAGCGGAGCAGCAGGCTCTTGAGCGCGCACTCGACCGCGAAGCCGAAGTGATGGTCGTCGTTGGGCAGGCGCGCCCCGTCATGGAGGAAGACAGCGTCCTCGAAGTGGCGAACGGCCGCATGTGCGAAATGGTGCTCTGCTGAATTCACCGACACGTTGCGGTCCTTGGGGTCTGTTCGCTCGAACGGTCCAGGGTTTCCCGGGCGTCGGTCCGTGGCTCGGCGTTCGACCACCTTGATGTGGTGCCTCAGCTCCTCGGCGACGCCTGCCGTGTCACCGGTCGGGCCCAGCCCCTCCCACAGCCTTTGCTCCTCCTTTGCAGCGATCGAAGTTGTGCACTGCACCTCCGGGTTAAGGTCGAACGGTCCGGACGGCCGACGGAGGGGGCGGAGACCAAGTCATGGGCAACAACGGCGAGGTGCTCGACATCAAGATCGCCGACATCAAGCGGACAGCACCGCATTTCAGCCACGAAAGTGTTGCGCTCGCACAGGCGCTGACCAAGCTGAAGACCGGTCTGTCGGCGGCTGGCGCGCCCTGGGGTGACGACGAGCAGGGCCACAAGTTCCACGAGACGTACGGACCCTTGGTCACGCGGATCGAACAGTCCGCCCAGATCCTGGCCGCCGGATTGGCCAGTATCCACACGGCGATGGTCGACATGGCCGACGGCCACATCGACAACGAGGAACTGATCCGTTCGATGTTCAGCCGGATCGACGTCCCCCACGACACCGAGGGACACGGCAAGTGAGCGTCGCGGACAAGGCCCGCAAGGTCGTCCAGGACCTGACGGGCATGTGGTGGCCTGCGGCCGACATCGACGGGCTTCGGGACGCGGCGAAGGCGTGGCGTGACTTCGCCGACGACGTCGAGGACGTCACCGCCGCCGCCAACAAGGCCGCCCGCTCCCTGATCGAGCACAACAAGGGCGAGGCCATCTCGGCGTTCGACGACCCCTTCTGGCGCCGTTACTACCACGACAAGCACGGCTGGCTGAAGGACCTGTCCGACGGCGCCCGCGACATGGCCAAGGCGCTGGACGCCTACGCCGACGCCGTACACACCGCGAAGAAGAAGCTCGAACACGAACTGGAAATCGTCGGCGCCACCCTCGTGGGAGGCACCCTGCTGGCCGTCTTCACCGCGGGGCTCTCCGAAGGAGCGGCCGTCGCCGCCGCGGCGACCGTGACCGAACTCGCCGCCGGCTTGGGCGTCACCGTCACAGCCGAGGTCGCCTCCATCGCGGGCACGACCCTGGCCACCGCGGCCATCGCGGGTATCGAGTCCGTCACCGTCGACCTCGCCGTCGCCCAGCCCCTGTCCATCACCCTGGGTGAGCAGAAGAGCCTCAGCCTCGACGAGGCCCGCGAGGCCGCCGCCTATGGCGCGCTCCTGGGCGGTGGTTTGGGAGGTGGGGGCGCTGCCGTGAGGGCCGTCGGCAGTGCAGGTGGCTGGAGCGAACTCCTGGGCGGAGTACGGCTGCCGGGACTCTCCCCGGAGTTCGCCCTGCCGGGCGGCGTGACGGCATCGGCGGACGACCTCGGCCTGCTGATGAAGGGAGACGGGGAGCCGAACGCCTGGCCGCGCAGCAAACGCAAGGGCGCGGTCAAGCCGAAGTACCGGGCCGACCTGGCAGGAGACGAGGGCAAGGGGACCGCCAGATCGCACTCCCACACCCTGGAAAAGCACGTAGAGAAGACCGACCGGGAGCTTCGAGCCCGCCTGCGCGCCGAGAAGAGGATCACCGGCAGTTCCAGCTTCCTCAGCCCCGAGACAGCGCAGGACCTGACAGACCGGGCGATCGTGCAACGTCAGCACGATGTCAGACGATGGCTCGAGAACACCAGAAAGCCCGAACTCACGCTCACGGTCGACTTCGGGGATGAGGTCACCGGCCGAAGTCTGTCCCGGGAGGATTTCATCAGAGGAACCGGGCCGCACAACGTGAACAGGGTCTTCCTGCTCCTGCGCCGCGACCCCGACATGACGAGCGGCTACCGTATCCACACCTCTTATCCCACCTCGTGAGCGCAAGGAACACGCTGTGACCCACCATTACCCGGAAGGGTTCCTGGACAGAGACGAGCGGTTCCCCGCGCTGCACGAAATGCTCGATTCCTACGCCTCCTCAGGGAACTCCTTCACGGACACCGCCGATGAGCCCGGCGTCCCACTCAAGGCGTACGTGCGACAGGCCATGCGTACGCCAGGAGCCCTGGACACGGTCATCGCGGAGATCGACGACCTGCTGCGGGTCGGCCTGTTCAACGACGAGATCGCCGACGACGTGGACCTCCTGCCTCACGTCGAGCCTCCGGCCGGGCGCAGCGTGGAGCAGTGCCTCATGACCATCCGTGCGCACCTGGAGAGGACGAGGTCCTCCGGCGTGTACGAACAAGCGCGGGTTCCACAGACCGACTGGGAATGGAGGAAGCGGTTCCCGGAGCTTAGCTCTCTTCTGGGTGGTTACTTCCACCAGGATCACCCGCGGTTCTACGAGTCCCACCGCGAGGCTCTCGACGAATACCTCGACGGGAATCCGGCTGAATACCTCACCGAAGCAGCCCAAGAACTCCGTGACTTCCTTTCCTGCGTATCGTCGGACAAGGAACTGGAACGTGCCGCGGAGATCTTGGGCCTCATGGTCTATCCCCCCGACGGCGTCTCTCTGCGCCAGTGGCTCACCGACATCCGCGGCATCATCACTCACCGCCTGCGGAGAGGCACGACCTGACAGGGGCAGGCGGTACCGGCCCCCGCGCCGACAGATCTGCGCCTGACAACCGACTTCGGCCCGGCGTCCCGGCGTCCCGGCGTCCCGGCGTCCCGGCAAGCCTGACACCATGCACCGCCCCCGGTCAGCGAGGTGACAGCACGGTGGTGTGGCTGTGGGAGACGGTGGGCGTGCGGCACGAACAGTGCGTCGCGGAGAAGGACTTCGTCGACGACCGCTTCGTGGGTCTACGCGACGACGTGACGCTCGAGTCCTGGCGTACGGCTGTCGCGGACGCCGGGCCGGACCTGACTCTTCCCGCGGTGGACACCCGGCGATACAAGTTCGCGGGGGCCACGCTCGCGGCCCGCCTGTCGGACGACCAGGAAGCACATACGGTTCGCACGGAGTCGGTACGGTTCGTCAGAACCCTGTAGGTGGGCACGGACGCGCAGAGTACGCGGATCGGGCCGCCCACCCGCACAACGCACGGTGCCCAGCGCCCCCACAGGGACACTGGGCACCTCGGCTCAGTTCAGGTCAGCACCGGGCTCAGTGCGCGTGACCGTGGCTGTGGCCCGCGGCGGCCGGCTCTTCCTCTTCCTTCTTCTCGACGACCAGGGTCTCGGTCGTGAGCAGCAGGGAGGCGATGGAGGCGGCGTTCTCCAGGGCGGAGCGGGTGACCTTGACCGGGTCGATGACGCCGGCCTTGATCAGGTCGCCGTACTCGCCGGTGGCGGCGTTGTAGCCCTGCCCCTTCTCCAGGTCCTTGACCTTGGAGACGATGACGTAGCCCTCCTGGCCGGCGTTCTCGCCGATCCAGCGCAGCGGCTCGACCACGGCGTTGCGGACGACCGCGACACCGGTGGCCTCGTCGCCGGTCTTGTCCAGGTTGCCGTCCAGGACCTTGGAGGCGTGGACCAGGGCGGAGCCACCACCGGAGACGATGCCCTCCTCGACCGCGGCGCGGGTCGCGGAGATGGCGTCCTCCAGACGGTGCTTCTTCTCCTTCAGCTCCACCTCGGTGGCGGCGCCGACCTTGATCACGCACACGCCGCCGGCCAGCTTCGCGAGGCGCTCCTGGAGCTTCTCGCGGTCCCAGTCGGAGTCGGTGTTCTCGATCTCGGCCTTGATCTGGGCGACGCGGCCGTGGACGTCCTCGGACTTGCCGGCGCCGTCGACGATCGTGGTGTCGTCCTTGGTGACGGTGACGCGGCGGGCGGAGCCGAGCACGTCGAGGCCGACCTGGTCGAGCTTGAGGCCGACCTCCTCGGAGATGACGGTGGCGCCGGTGAGGACGGCCATGTCCTGCAGCATCGCCTTGCGGCGGTCGCCGAAGCCGGGAGCCTTCACCGCGACGGCGTTGAAGGTGCCGCGGATCTTGTTGACGACCAGGGTCGACAGGGCCTCGCCCTCGACGTCCTCGGCGATGATCAGCAGCGGCTTGGAGGAGCCGGCCTGGATGACCTTCTCCAGCAGCGGCAGCAGGTCCGCGATGGCGCCGATCTTGCCCTGGGTGATGAGGATGTACGGCTCGTCGAGGACGGCCTCCATGCGCTCCTGGTCCGTCACGAAGTACGGCGACAGGTAGCCCTTGTCGAAGGCCATGCCCTCGGTGAAGTCCAGCTCCAGACCGAAGGTGTTGGACTCCTCGACGGTGATGACACCGTCCTTGCCGACCTTGTCCATCGCCTCGGCGATCAGCTCGCCGACCTGCTGGTCCTGGGCGGACAGCGCGGCGACGGCGGCGATGTCGGACTTCTCGTCGATCGGGCGGGCGGAGGCCAGCAGATCCTCGGAGACGGCCTTGACCGCGGCGTCGATGCCCTTCTTCAGGGCGGCCGGGGAGGCACCCGCGGCGACGTTCTTCAGACCCTCGCGGACCAGCGCCTGGGCGAGGACCGTGGCGGTGGTGGTGCCGTCACCAGCGATGTCGTTGGTCTTGGTCGCCACCTCCTTCACCAGCTGGGCGCCGAGGTTCTCGTACGGGTCCTCGATCTCGACCTCGCGGGCGATCGTGACACCGTCGTTGGTGATGGTCGGAGCGCCGAACTTCTTGTCGATGACGACGTTGCGGCCGCGGGGGCCGATCGTCACCTTGACCGTGTCGGCAAGCTTGTTGACGCCGCGCTCAAGGGCGCGACGGGCGTCCTCGTCGAACTTCAGGATCTTCGCCATGGCAGCGGGAGCCCTCTCGGAAATCTGTGGGTGAAAAACGCCGCGCCCCGGGCGCCCGGCTTCTTATCGATTCGCGGGGGCCAGGGGCGCAGCTTCAAGCAGAGAGTCGCTTGAGGTGATTACTTCTCGATGATCGCGAGCACGTCGCGAGCCGAGAGGACGAGGTACTCGTCGCCGTTGTACTTCACCTCGGTGCCGCCGTACTTGCTGTAGAGGACGACGTCGCCGACCTTCACGTCGAGCGGCAGACGCTCGCCGTTCTCGAACCGGCCCGGGCCCACGGCGAGGACGGCGCCCTCCTGGGGCTTCTCCTTCGCGGTGTCCGGAATGACCAGGCCAGAGGCCGTGGTCTGCTCGGCGTCCAGCGGCTGGACCACGATGCGGTCCTCAAGCGGCTTGATGGCAACCTTGGAGCTGGCGGTCGTCACGATCCGACCTCCCCCTTCGGAGATCTCACGGGGTTAACTGTCTGAGGTGGCGACCAGGTGGATCCGTCGTCGCGGGTGCCGGACCTGCCCGTCGCGTTTGTTGGCACTCTCCAGGGGGGAGTGCCAGAGCCGAGACTATGACCGGGATTAGCACTCGGTCAAGCGGAGTGCCAATTGCCGTGCGGCGCGTCGGCCGGGAACGGCGCGCGCGGGTGCCCCGGCGGCCCGGTGTAGGCCCGGTGTCGCCCCGCTGCCACTCGCTGTCCAGGCTGCCCCCGCCGTCCCCCGCCGGATCCGCTCGTCCGCCGTGGTCAGCCCAGGTAGTCCTCCAGCCGTCCCACCGTCAGCCCCTCCCCCTGCACCTCCCTCAGCACCCGTACCGTGCGGTCCCGCAGCGGTGGGCCCGGGGTCTCGTCGGGGCCCACGAGGACGATGTCGCCGGGGCGCAGACGGTGGGGGCCGTGGGTGTAGGCGAGGCCCGCCGGGGTGAGGGCGGCGCGCCACAGGACGAGCGCGGAGATGCCGCAGCCGGCCGCCGCGCGCAGGGTGGTGCGGTCGTAGGAGCCGTAGGGCGGGCGGAAGAGGCGGGGGCGGACGCCGAGGCGGGCGCGGAGGCGGTCCTGCTGGCCGCAGATCCCGGCGCGCTGGCCGGCGTACGGCAGTCCGGCCGGCGCCCGGTGGTCGAGGGTGTGGTTCTCGATGCCGGCGCCGAGCGCGTGCAGCCGGGCGAAGTGGCCGTATCCGGGGGCGGCGACGCTGTCGGTGAGGAACAGGGTGACCGGGAGGCGGAGGTCGCGGACCATGTCGGCGAAGCGGGGGTCGCGGTCGGAGCCGTCGTCGTAGGTGAGGAAGACGACCGGGTCGCGGGTGGGGACGTGGTCGAGGACCCGGGGCAGGCCGTGGGCCGCGGGGCGGTCGGCGAGCGGGTGGGCCGGGGGCACCGGGGAGCGGGCGAGCGGGCGGGTCAGGCCCCAGGCGCGGTAGGCGCGACCGGGGCCGGTGGTGCGCGGGCGTGCCCCTTCGGCGGCCTTCTTGCCGAGGCGTTCGATGGGGTCGACGGACTGGGCGCAGCCCGTGAGGAGCAGGGCCGTGGCGATGACCGCGGCAGGGCCCCGCAGGCGCCTCACAGGTAGTCCTCCAGGCGGGCCACGGCGTAGCCCTCGCGCGTGACCTTGTTCAGGAAGCGGCGCATGTCGTCCACCATCGTGCCGTCCCAGTCGTCCCGGCCGCGGAAATGGGTGAGGACGATGTCGCCGGGGCGCAGCCGCCGGTCGTCCTCGCGGTACTCCCAGTGGTCGACGAAGACCTCCTCGTTCCAGATGGGCGCGTACCTGATGCCGCACTCCTTCGCGGCGACCAGGGTGTCCTGGTTGTAGTTGCCGTACGGCGGCCGGAAGACGGTGGGCGCCTTGCCGAACTCCTTCTTCATGACGGCCTGCATGCCGCAGATCTCGTCCTTCTGCTCCTCGTAGGTCAGGCCCGGCAGGTAGGGGTGGTGCAGGGTGTGGTTGTTGAGGGTGTTGCCGTAGGAGCGCATCCTGCGGAAGTAGCCGTAGTCGTCCTTCACCAGGTAGTTGCTGAGGAAGGCGGTGTACGGGACCTTCAGCTCCCGCATCATGGCGAGGAACCGGGGGTCCTTCTCGGCACCGTCGTCGATCGTCAGGAAGACGACCTTGTGCCGGGTGGGGACCGTGGTGAAGACGGGCGGCAGGTCCCAGTCCTCCTGGTGGTCCACCTCGAATCCGTCGCGGGCGCCGATCCGCGGCTTGACCATGGGCGGCGGCGGAGGGGTCAGCGGGACCTGGTCCAGCCCCCAGCGCCGGGCCGCGGCGGTCAGCCGGGCGTGTTCGGCGGCCCGGCGCGCCGCCGGGTCCTGGGGCTGGGCGGGGCCGCCCCGGCCGGGTGCGGGGCGTACGGCGTCGGGTCCGGCACAGCCGGAGAGCAGGGCGACGGTGGCGCATGCGGCGGCTCCTCCGCCGAGCGCCAGACGCCGCAACCGCGCCCGACTTTTGTCATTTTGTACTACTGCTCGCATGGTGCCGGATCCTCCCAGGCCCCGGCCCTCGACCCCGGCCGACACCGCCGCCGGAGGCGCACCATCCACCGACTGGCCCACAATGACCCGGTGAACGACCTCGCACCGCTCCTCACCCCCGAAGGCCGCGCCCTCCTCGACGAGGTGCGCGACACCGAGCCCGCGCAGGAGCTGGCCGTGGCCACCCGGCTGCGCCGTGAGCACCCGGCCGAGCTGGTCTCGGCCGCGCTCGGCCAGGCCCGGCTGCGGCAGCGGGCGGTGGCGAAGTTCGGTGCCGAGGACGCCGGGCGGATGTTCTTCACCCCGAACGGGGTCGAGCAGTCGACGCGGGCGAGCGTGGCGGCGTACCGGGCGCGGCGGCTGCGGGAGCTGGGCGTGGCCTCCGTCGCCGACCTGTGCTGCGGGATCGGCGGGGACGCGATCGCGATGGCGCGGGCCGGGATCCGGGTGCTGGCCGTGGACCGGGACCCGCTGACGGCGGCGGCGGCCCGGGCCAACGCCGAGGCGCTGGGGCTGACCGCCCTGATCGAGGTGCGCGAGGCCGACGTCACCGAGGTGGACACCGCCGGGTACGACGCGGTGTTCGTGGACCCGGCGCGCCGGGGCGGGCGGGGCCGCGTGTTCGATCCGGAGGCGTACTCGCCGCCGCTGTCCTGGGCCGTCGAGACGGCCCTGCAGGCACCCCGGGCCGCGCTGAAGATCGCCCCGGGCATCCCGCACGAGGTGGTCCCGGACCGGGCCGAGGCCGAGTGGATCTCCGACGGCGGGGACGTGAAGGAGGCGGTGCTGTGGTTCGGGACCGGGGCGCCGGGCACCGTACGGGCCACCCTGCTGCCCGGCCCGCGCACCCTCGTCGGCCGCGGGCTGCCCGACCCCGGGGTACGGCCGGTGGGGCGCTACCTGTACGAGCCGGACGGTGCCGTGATCCGCGCGCACCTGGTCGCCGAGGTGGCCGAGGAGGTCGACGGCGGGCTGCTGGACCCGACCATCGCCTACATCACCGCCGACGCGCCGCGGCCCACGCCGTACGCCTCCGCCTACGAGATCACCGACCACCTCCCCTTCAACGTCAAGAAGCTGAAGGCCCTGTTGCGCGAGCGCGAGGTCGGCACACTGACCGTCAAGAAGCGCGGCTCGGCGGTCGAACCGGAGGAACTGCGCCGGAAGGTACGTCCGCAGGGCCCGAACGCGGCCACCGTGTTCCTGACCCGGGTGGCCGGGGCACCGACGATGCTCATCGGCCGTCCTTCGGTGTGACGTCGGGCCGGCACACCCGCGGTGCGGGGCTCGCCGGGTGGATGCCGGCCACCGGCGACGAGGTCACCGCGCGGCGGAGCGCCACGGCGAGGGGCCGTTCGCCGGGCTCGTCGGCCTCCCGCCGGGCCACCGGCCGGCCGCGCCGGCCGTGGCTCGCGCCGGCCGGCCTCGTCCGCCCCGCGCCCGCCGGGACACGACCGTACTCACGGCCGTTCAGGCGGTGCCGAGGCTCACTGCCCCGCCCGGCGCAGCAGCAGGAGGCGTTCCTTCTCGTTGTGGGTCAGGGCGGCCGCCCGGAGGAACTCCTCGCGGGCCTCGGCGGTGCGGCCGAGGCGGGACAGGAGGTCGCCGCGGACGCTGGGCAGCAGGTGGTAGCCGCGCAGGACGGGCGCGGCGGCCAGGGCGTCCACCAGCTTCAGGCCCTCCGCCGGACCGTCGGCCATCGCCACCGCGACCGCGCGGTTCAGCTCGACCACCGGGGAGGGCGCGCGGACGGCCAGCAGGCCGTACAGGGTGGCGATGGCGTGCCAGTCGGTGTCCTCGTAGCGGTACGCGCGCGCGTGGCAGGCGGCGATGGCCGCCTGGAGGGCGTACGGGCCCGGGGGGCCGCTCGCGGTGGCGCCGGCCCGGCCGAGGGCGCCGACCCCGCGCGCGATGAGCATGCGGTTCCAGCGGCGCCGGTTCTGGTCCTTCAGCAGCACCGGTGTGCCGTCGGGGCCGGTGCGGGCGGCGGCGCGGGACGCCTGGAACTCCAGCAACGCCGTCAGGCCGTGCACCTCCGGCTCCTTGGGCATCAGCGCGGACAGCACCCGGGCCAGCCGCAGCGCGTCCTCGCACAGCCCCGGGCGCAGCCAGTCGTCGCCGGCGGTGGCCGCGTACCCCTCGTTGAAAATCAGGTAGATGACGTCGAGGACGGAGCCGAGACGGGCCTCGCGGTCCGGGCCGTACGGCACCTCGAAGGCGACGTTCCGGGTGGCCAGGGTGCGTTTCGCGCGGACGATGCGCTGGGCGACGGTCGGCTCCGGGACCAGGTAGGCGCGGGCGATCTCGGCGGTGGTCAGGCCGCCGAGCAGGCGCAGCGTGAGCGCGGTGCGGGCCTGCGGGGACAGCACCGGGTGGCAGGTGGTGAAGACCAGCCGGAGCAGGTCGTCGTCGATGTCGTCCGGGTCGGCCGGTTCGTCGTACGACGGCGGGGCCGACCGGAGCTCCCGGCCGATCCCGGCGAGTTTGCGGGCGTAGGTCTCGCGGCGCCGGATCAGGTCGACGGCCCGGTGCCGGGCGGTGGCCATGAGCCAGGCGCCGGGGTTGTCCGGCACCCCGTCCCGGGGCCACTGCTCCAGGGCGGCCACGAGGGCGTCCTGCGCCAGTTCCTCGGCGATGCCGACGTCCCGGACGATCCGGGCGATGCCGGCGATCACGCGGGGCGACTCCAGACGGAAGACGGTCTCGATGGCGTGTGCCGCAGTGGGCTGTGCTTCCACAGCCCACATGCAACACCCGGGGCGCGGCAAGGCCAAGCGGGATCAGCCCTCGGCGATCTCCCGCACCTCGCAGGAGACGGTCCAGTACGGCTCGTGGACCTGGAGGAACCGCTTGGTCCACTCCAGCGCCTCGGCCTTGTCCTTGCACTGCATGAGCGCGTAGCCGCCGATGACCTCCTTGGCCTCGGTGAAGGGGCCGTCGGTGACGGAGAGCCTGCCGCCCTCCCAGCGCACGGTGGCGCCCTGGGCGGCGGGCGTCAGCCCGGCGGTGTCGAGCATGACGCCGGCCTTGGTGATCTCCTCGATCAGCTCGCCCATCCGGTCCATCAGCTCCTTGCTGGGGCCGCCGGCGGGGGCGGAGGACTCGTCGATGTGGATGATCGACAGGTAGCGGGGCATGGTGGCTCCTTCGGCCGGGCGGCGGGGCCTGTCCCCGCCGCTCACCCCTTGTGTCGAACGGCGGCGACGCACATCGACACGCTCGCCGGATTTTCTTCCGGGAACTTTCCGGGGACTTTCCGGGGGGCCGGGGACCTCCTACCTGGGCCGGAGACCTCCTACCTCAGCCCGAATCCGAACGACGCCTTCCTGTACGGCGCCCCGACCGTCTTCCCGCCGAAGACCGCGGCCGCGTCCGTGACCAGGCCGGAGGGGCGTCCGCGCAGCACCCAGACGGCGCCGTTGCCGCCGTCCTCGCCGGGGGCGGAGGCGGCCAGGTCGGCGTGGCCGTTGCCGTTGACGTCGAGCAGCCGGACGACGTAGCCGAAGGAGTCGTACTGCTCGGCGGTGCCGGGGACCCCCTTGGTGTCCTGCCCGAACGCCTGGGCGCCGGCGCCGGTCAGCCCGGAGCGGCTGCCGCGCAGCACGTCGACGACGCCCTCGCCGTTCTCGTCGGGCACGCCGACCGCGACGTCGTCGATGCCGTCACCGGTGACGTCCCCGACCGCGACCGACTGTCCGAACCTGTCGCCCGGCTCCCGGCTGCCGGGGACACCGGGCGTGTCCTGCGTGAACCGCTTCCAGGTGGCCTCGCCGCGCAGCCCGGACGCGCTGCCGTACATCACCCAGATCGCGTCGTCGTCCTGGAAACCGGTGACGAGGTCGCCGTAGCCGTCGCCGTTGAGGTCGCCGATGGCCGCCGCGCCGTCGCCACTGCGGTAGGGCTCGGTGACACGGGAGAGACCGGCGGGGCCGCTCAGGTACAGCCGGCTGCAGTTGTTGCCGTCGCCGCAGTAGCCGGTCAGCACCAGGTCGGCGCGGCCGTCGCCGTTGACGTCGCCGGTGTCGCCGCCGTGGATGTCGACGTACTGGAGGTGCTCGGGGTCGAGCGGGGTGCGCGCGACCGGGGTGCCGGTGCGCTTGATCGGTCCCTTCCAGATCTCGGCGGTGCTGCCGGCCGGGTCGTCGCCCGGGCCGTAGCCACCCTGGACCACGGCGAGGTCGAGGCGTCCGTCGCCGTCGAAGTCACCGGTCTGGTGGTTGTTGCCCGGGATCGCCGTGCCCCCGGACAGGCCGCGCGGCCCGCCCCAGACGACGACCCCGCGGGAGACGAGGTCCGCGTAGCCGTCGCCGTCCAGGTCGCCCTTGGCGATCTGCAGGCCGAAGCCCTCCCCCTTGCGGGGGTTGCCGGGGATACCGGCGGTGGCCCGGCTGATGATCGCGCGGTGCCCGGCGGACAGGCCGTGCGGGCCGCCGTAGAGGACGGTGACGTAGCCGGCCTTGGCCCGGCCGCCGACCGTGGCGTTCGGGGCGCCGACCGCGAGGTCGGCGTAGCCGTCGCCGTTGAAGTCGTCATGGACGGTCGTGCTCTTCGGTGGGGCGGCGGACACGGCCGGGGCGGCGAGACCGAGGGTGGTCAGGCCCAGGGTCAGCGGGAGGGCCCAACGGGCGTGCGAACGCGAGCGGAACAACGGAGAACCCCCTGGTGTACAGCTGTTCGGTCATCGCAGCAGACCCCTGGTCCACTGGGAAGGTTGTGCGCATCAGCGCAGAGAGGCCCAGAGTCGGCCCGCGGCCGGTTCGTCCGCGACGACCCGGTTGGGGTCGGAGGGCGCGGTGACGACCGGCATGGTCACCGTCCGCACCCGGTCGGGGGCGAGGTCCTTCAGGCTGCGGCCGAGGCTCATCAGCTCGTTGAGGGAGTCCAGTCCGGTGTCGGTGGTGAGGCCGGCGGTGACGGCGTCGGCGGCCTCGTAGAGCTTGGCCGGGTCGGTGAGCAGGCCGGCTTCGGAGAGCCGCCCCAGCAGGGCCTTCACCAGTGTCTGCTGGAGCCCTATGCGGCCCAGGTCGCTGCCGTCGCCTATGCCGTGCCGGGTGCGGGCGAGGGCCAGGGCCTGCGTGCCGTCGAGGTGGTGGGTGCCGGCCTCGAGGTGCAGACGGCTCTTGTCGTCGTCGATGTCCTGGCCGGTGGTGACGTCGACCCCGCCGAGCGCGTCGACCAGCTTGGCGAAGCCGGAGAAGTCGATTTCGAGGTAGTGGTCCATGCGGACGCCGGTGAGCGACTCGACGGTCTTCACCGCGCACACCGGTCCGCCCACCGCGTAGGCGCTGTTGAACATGGCGCCGTACGCCGGTGCCGTGCTGCCGCCGGAGGGGAGCGGACAGGAGGGGCGGGTGACGAGGGTGTCGCGGGGGATGCTGACGACGGTGGCCCTGGTGCGGCCCGCGTCGATGTGCACGACCATCGCGGTGTCGGACCGGGCCCCTTCGCTGTCACCGCCGCCGAGTTCCTGGTTGGCCTTGCCGCCGCGCGAGTCCGAGCCGAGGACCAGGAGGTTCAAGGAGCCGGTGGGCAGCGGGGAGGCGTCGGCGGAGGGGGTGGTGACGGCCCTGGCCGGACGGTCGTCGCCGAGCGCGCCGTTGATGTCGACGCCGGTGATGTTGTGGTCGAGGTGCCAGTAGGCCCAGCCCGCCGCCGCCGCGCCCAGCACCAGGGTGGCCGCCAGGGTGAGACCGACGGCCTTCAGCGCTCCCGGCCGCCGGCCCACCCGTCTGCCCGCGTCGTCCTGCTCCTCGTGTCGCGTCACGACAGGAACATAAGTCCGAATTATTGGGGGACTGTCAGCGGAAGCGGCCCGAATCGGATTTCTTGGGGAATTCTCATCTTCCGGTTCAGCCCAGCGTCGCCGCGGGCACCGGATTGGCCCCGCTCCAGAAGCCGTTGAAGCCGGAGGTCACCGAACCCCCGCCGGGCACCGAGCCGTTGTACGAGGCGTCGGCACAGGCGACGGCCGCGCCGGACTGGGCGCAGGCGGCGTTCCAGCGAGTTTCGCGCTGTCGGCCGGCAGCTGCATCCGGACGTCCAGCTCGGTGATCGCCGCGTTGCCGGGGGTGACGGCGCTGACCGGGTACCGGTGATGTCACCGTAGGTGCCGGTCGGTTCGGAGCCGGTGACGGCGGTGCCGACGACCTTGCCCCGGGCCGCGCCCAGGTCGCGCAGGGGGGTGCCGGCGGCGTGTGCCGTGCCGGTGGACAGGCCGACGGCGGCGACGGGCACGGCCGCCCCGGCCCTCATGGAGGTTCTCCTGCGGGTGCCCCCGAAAGTTTCGGTTCGACATCCGATTGACTTCGGAGGAGTGTGGGGGTGCACCCCCCACTCGTCAATACGTCAACTTCCGGCCACGGCGGGTGCCGCCGTGCTCGACCGCACCACCAGACTCGTCGCCAGTTCCACCCGCGTCGCCGCACGCTCCTCCTGTGCGCGCCCCAGCTCCAGCACGAGCCGGGCCGCGGCCTCGGCCATCTCGGTGAGCGGCTGCCGTACGGTCGTCAGCGGCGGTCCCACCCAGCGGGCCACCGGCAGATCGTCGAAGCCGACCACGCTGAGGTCCTCCGGGATGCGCAGGCCCAGTTCGCGGGCGGCCTCGTACAGGCCGAGCGCCTGCAGGTCGTTGCCCGCGAAGACGGCGGTGGGCCGGTCCGGGCGGCGCAGCAGCTGCAGGCCCAGGCGGTAGCCGGCCTCGTGGTGGAAATCGCCGGCCACGACGAGCGAGGGGTCCGCGGGCAGCCCGGCCGTCTCCAGGGCGGCCCGGTAGCCGTCGACCCGGGCCCGGCTGCACATCATCCGGGACGGGCCGCTGATCGCGCCGATCCGGGTGTGCCCCAGCTCCACCAGGTGACGGGTGGCGGCGAGCCCGCCCTGCCAGTTGGTGGC
This sequence comes from Streptomyces sp. NPDC107654, assembly GCF_055639035.1. Lineage (NCBI taxonomy): Bacteria > Bacillati > Actinomycetota > Actinomycetes > Kitasatosporales > Streptomycetaceae > Streptomyces > Streptomyces sp. NPDC107654. The sequence continues at coordinate 18,492 of NZ_JBVKBI010000004.1, read as the reverse complement.
GCCGATGGAGGGCACGTCCGGGCCCGGGTCGCCGGCCGGGTCCATCACCACGAACGGGATGGAACGGCTGGTCAGCAGCGCCCGCTGGGACTCGTCGAGGCCGGACAGCACCAGCACCACGCCGTGCGGGCGGCGGGCGGCGACCTGGTCGGCCCAGGTCCGGCCGGGGGTGAGCCGGCCGGCCGACTCGGACAGGACCACGCTCAGGCCGGCGTCCCGGGCGACGTTCTCCACGCCCCGGATGACCTCCAGCGCCCAGGCGCTCTCCAGCTCGTGGAAGACCAGGTCGATCAGGGGCGAGCGGGAGGCCTCGGCGCGGCGGCGCCGGTAGCCGTAGGCGCGCAGCAGTTCCTCGACGCGGGCGCGGGTCGCGGGGGCGACGTCGGCACGGCCGTTGAGGACCTTCGAAACAGTCGGAGCGGAGACCCCGGCCTCACGGGCGATCTCGGCGAGGGTCGCCGTCTGTGTTGCTGCGGGCTTCGAAGGTTTCATGCCGGCGATCGTATCCCTGCGCGGCTTCCTGACGAAGGTCAGCGCACGTCCGGCACCACCGGAACATTCGACTTGTCGAACGAAACATTCGCGACCTTCGAGGGCCTTTCGCGCGTCATCGCATCGCACGGGGACGCACGAAAACACCCCGCCCCCGGAGATACCGGGAGCGGGGTGTCGAGTGGAGCGCCGGGCAGGCCTTGCACCTGCATCTCCCCGCAGGAAGCGGGGCGTCTTTCCTTGGACCACCAACGCACGTGCGTCCGGGCCGGTTTCCCGGCCGTTCGCTGTGTGATGATCATAGCCCAGGCGAGGGGGGCTCGCGCAACCTCAGTGGTCCGCCACCGCCTCGAACCGCCACCGGTGCACGGCCCGGGTCACCAACCCCGCGGCCGGTTCGGGGAGTTCGGGCAGCGAGGCGTCGTACGGCGCGTCCCACCAGGTGATGACCAGCACCCGGTCCTGCGGCGCGCGGAAGGTCTCCCGGCGCAACGGCTCGGCGGACAGGGGCTGTTCGCGCACCCAGGCCAGCAGGTCCGCCCCCCGCCCCTCGGCCGCCCGGGCCTCCCACATCAGGGCGACCGTCATGAGTAGAGGTTCTCCTTGCTGACCTCGTGCACATGGTCGTGGTCGTGGCCGGGGACGTGCGGGTCGGTCACCGGCAGGGAGGAGTCGGCCGACAGGTCCCAGCTGGAGGCGGCCCGGTTCCGGGCGACCATCTCGGCGCCGAGCGCGGCCACCATCGCGCCGTTGTCCGTGCACAGCTTGGGGCGCGGCACGCGCAGCCGGATCCCGGCGGCCTCGCAGCGCTCCTGGGCCAGGGCGCGCAGCCGGGAGTTGGCCGCCACGCCGCCGCCGATCATCAGGTGGTCCACGCCCTCGTCCTTGCAGGCGCGCACGGCCTTGCGGGTCAGCACGTCGACCACGGCCTCCTGGAAGGAGGCGGCCACATCGCGCACCGGGACCTCCTCGCCGGCCGCCCGCCTGGCCTCGATCCAGCGGGCCACGGCGGTCTTCAGGCCGGAGAAGGAGAAGTCGTACGCCGGGTCGCGCGGGCCGGTCAGGCCGCGCGGGAAGGCGATGGCCTCCGGGTCGCCCTCGCGCGCGTACCGGTCGATGACCGGGCCGCCGGGGAAGCCCAGGTTCAGCACGCGGGCGATCTTGTCGAAGGCCTCGCCGGCCGCGTCGTCGATGGTCGAGCCCATCGGGCGGACGTCGGAGGTGATGTCCGACGACAGCAGCAGCGAGGAGTGGCCGCCGGAGACCAGCAGGGCCATCGTCGGCTCGGGCAGCGGGCCGTGCTCCAGCTGGTCCACGCAGATGTGGGAGGCGAGGTGGTTGACGCCGTAGAGGGGCTTGCCGAGGGCGTAGGCGTACGCCTTGGCCGCCGAGACGCCGACGAGGAGAGCGCCGGCGAGGCCGGGACCGGCGGTGACCGCGATGCCGTCCAGGTCCTTGGCGCTGATCCCGGCCTCCTTCAGCGCGCGGTCGATGGTCGGGACCATCGCCTCCAGGTGCGCCCGGGAGGCCACCTCCGGTACGACACCGCCGAAGCGGGCGTGCTCGTCCACGCTGGAGGCGACGGCGTCCGCCAGCAGGGTGGTGCCGCGGACGATGCCGACGCCGGTCTCGTCGCAGGAGGTCTCGATGCCGAGGACGAGAGGTTCGTCAGTCATTGATATCGGTTCCTTGTACTGAGGCGGAACCCGCGGCGGTGCCGCTGCCGGGTTCCGTGGTGAGGCGCATCACCAGGGCGTCCACGTTGCCCGGCTGGTAGTAGCCGCGCCGGAAGCCGATGGGGACGAAGCCGAAACGCTCGTAGAGCTTCTGCGCGGGCAGGTTGTCGACCCGGCATTCGAGCATCACCTCGTGGCACTCGAACGCGGTCGCCGCGCGCAGCAGCTCGGTCAGCATCCGGGCGCCGAGGCCGGTGCCCTGGTGGTCGCGGGCGACCGCGATGGTCTGGACGTCGGCCAGCTCACCGGCGGCGGCCAGGCCCGCGTACCCGACGATCCGGCCGTCGGCGGCCTCGGCGACGAGGTAGCACCGGGTGGCCGCGGTGCCCCGGGAGTGGGCCAGCTCGGACCAGAACATGCCCCGGGACCAGGCGTCCTCGGGGAACAGGTCCCGCTCGAGCTCCAGGACCGGGTCGATGTCCCACCAGCGCATCTCGCGCAGTCGGGGAGGTTCCGGCTGTGTCACTTGGGGGTGACCACCTTGTAGTTCTTGGGGACCTGGGCGTCCGGCCGGCGCAGGTACAGCGGCCGGGGCACGGGGAGTTCCTCGCCGGCGGCGAGCTTCTCCGCGGCGAGCGAGGCGAGGGCGGCGGCGGACACGTGCTCGGGCTCGTGGGCGCTCGGGAACGTGTCCGGGTAGAGCAGCGCGCCGGCGCCGACCGCCGGGAGGCCCGCGACCCGCTCGGCGATGTCGGCCGGGCGGTCGACGGCCGGGCCGGTCAGGCGGGTCCGGGAGTCGGCGTACGTCGCCCAGTAGACCTCCTTGCGGCGGGCGTCGGTCGCCACGACGAAGGGGCCCTTCTCGATGTCGGCGGCGTAGGCGAGGCCGTCCAGCGTGCACAGGCCGTGCACCGGGACGCCGAGGGCGAGGCCGAAGGTGTCGGCGGTCATCAGGCCGACGCGCAGGCCGGTGTAGGGGCCGGGGCCGGTGCCGACGACGATCCCGGTGACGGCCTCCAGCTTCAGGCCGGCCTCGGCGAGGACCCGGTCGACGGCCGGCAGCAGCAGCTCTCCGTGCCGGCGCGCGTCCACCTGGCTCGACGAGGCGATGACGTCCGTGCCGTCGTGCAGCGCGACGGTGACGGCGGGTGTTGCGGTATCCAGAGCGAGCAAGAGCACGCGAACAGCCTACGGCGCCCGCGGCTCGCGCATCGCCGTCCGGGGCGGACGGTCACCGACTGCTACGGTCGGTACGAAGTATGACATATCGCACGAAGCAGAGGTGGGCGCAGGTGGCAGGGACCAGCTCGGGGATCGTGGCCGGCCTCACCGCGGCGGCTCTGGGAACGGTCGGATTCCTCGCCTACCGGGCCCAGGCGACCGTACCGGCGCACCTGGGCGAGGGGTCGGCGGCGCACGCGACGGCCGCTTCGAAGGCACCACGGGACCGGCGCAACCCGACCGCCCTGCCGAACGGCTCCGGGACGGGTGAACGGGTCGTGTACTCGGTGGACGACGACCGGGTCTGGCTGGTCGCACCCGGCAACCGGGTGGAGCGCACCTTCCGGGTGCGGCCGGGCACCGTCGACCCGCCGGCCGGCACGTACTGGGTGACGTCCCGCTCCAACGCGGCCACCGGCACCGACGGCGTCCCCGTCGAGCACATCGTGCGGTTCACCAGCGTGGACGGGGTGACCATCGGGTTCAGCGCGGCGGTGGACGGCGCGGCGGCGGGCATGGTGGCCGACGCGGGCGTGAAGACCGGGGGGATCCGCGAGACGCGGGCCGACGGCGACGTGATGTGGAGGTTCGCGACGATCGGGGTGCGGGTGGTCGTCATCCGCTAGCGGGAGACCCCGTCCTCCGGCGGTGGGACTGTCGTGGCTGGGCGCGGGTCTGCCGTGGCTGGGCGCGGGTCTGCCGTGGCTGGGCGCGGCTCCGTCGTGGCTGGGCGCCGTGGGTTCGTCGTGGGCGGGCGCGGGACACGCCGTCGTCCGGGCGCGGGTTCTGTCGTGGCCGGGCGCCGCGGGTCCGTCGCGGTCGGGCACCGCGGGTCCGTTGTGGCCGGGCGCCGCGGGTCCGTCGCGGTCGGGCACCGCGGGTCCGTTGTGGCCGGGCGCCGCGGGTCCGTCGCGGTCGGGCGTGCCGTCGCCGACGGGCGTGCCGTCGCCGCTCTCCTTGGAGACCGCTTCAGCCGGACAGTGTCTCCAGGCCCGCGTCCGTCCAGCGCTCCCCCAGACCGGTGACGGTCACGTGCCGTACCTCGTCCGTGGTGTCGCCGACCGCGCGGTGGATGACGACCTGGAGGCGGTCCTCGGTCAGCTCCTCCACCTTGCCCTCGCCCCACTCCACGACGATCACCGAGTCGGGCAGCGAGACGTCGAGGTCCAGGTCCTCCATCTCGTCCAGGCCGCCGGCCAGCCGGTAGGCGTCGACGTGCACCAGGGGCGGGCCGTCGCCGAGGGACGGGTGCACCCGGGCGATCACGAAGGTCGGCGAGGTGACCGCGCCGCGCACGCCGAGGCCCTCGCCGAGCCCGCGGGTCAGCGTCGTCTTGCCCGCGCCCAGCTCTCCGCTGAGCATCACGAGGTCGCCCGCGCGCAGCAGTTTGGCCAGGCGGCGGCCCAGCTCCCGCATCTGTTCCGGGGAGGTGACGGTCAGCTGGGTCTCAGCGGGGTCGTGCGGTGCTGCTGGTGCTTCCATAGCCACTTACGGTAGCTCCTGCGGGCACCGCGCCCGCGCGGGTGAGCAGGTCGGCGAGGCGGTCGGTGACCACTTCCGGGTGCTCCAGCATCACCAGGTGCCCGGCGTCCGGCACCAGCACCAGCTCGGCGTCGGGCAGCAGGTCGGCGATGGCCTCGCTGTGCTCGCTGGGCGTCACGAGGTCCTGCACACCGGCCAGCACGAGCACCGGCATGTCCCGGAAGCAGACGAGCGCCTCGGTCTTGTCATGGTCGGTGAAGGCCGGGTAGAACTCGGCGACCACGTCGATCGGCGTGGACTCGATCATCCGCTCGGCGAAGCGTTCCACGGCCGGGTCGATGTCCCGTCCCGCGAACGAGTACCGCTTGATGATCCCGGCAAACAGGTCGGCGGTGGCCCGGCGCCCCTTCTCCACCAGCTCCGCCTGCTGCCCGAGCGCCTTCAGCACACCGGGGAGGATCCGGCGCACCGCGTTGACGCCGGCCACCGGAAGCCCGAAGTTGACCTCGCCGAGCCGCCCGGAGGAGGTCCCCACGAGGGCGGTGGCGACGACCCGGTCCCGGATCAGCTCGGGGTACTGCGCGGCGAGGGCCATCACCGTCATTCCGCCCATCGAGTGACCGACCAGCACCACCGGCCCCTCCGGTACGGCGGCGTCGAGCACGGCCTTCAGGTCGCGGCCGAGCTGGTCGATGGTGAGCGGCACCCGGTCCCGGGTCTGGGCCACGCCCCGCCCGGACCGCCCGTGGCTGCGCTGGTCCCAGTGCACGGTCCGCACCACCCCGCGCAGGGCCGCCCGCTGGAAGTGCCAGGAGTCCTGGCCGAGGCAGTAGCCGTGGCAGAAGACGACGGTGACGGGGGCGGGCGCCTTGCGGCCGAAGAGCCGGCGCCGGCGTGGGGATACGTTCGGGCCGGGGTCGGGCTCGGCCTCGTCGACCTCGTAGTACAGCTCGGTGCCGTCGTCGGCGTACGCCTTGCCGGGGGTGCCGCGCAGGGTGCCGTACGGGCCCGCCGAGTCCAGCGCCAGCCGGGCCTTGCGGCGCATCCCCCGGCCCACCGTCATCCGCTCGACGGCCACACCGGCCGCCGCTCCCGCGGCGAGCACGCCTATCGCGGCACCGGCGATGCCCGTCGTCCTGCGCCAGCTCCCGGCCGCCCCCGCGGCGGAGGCGGCGGCCGCCGAGGCGACGACGTCCGCCACGGCCTCCGCGCTGCTCTCGCTCACGTACCGCTCCTCTTCGCCGTACTGCAGTTCGCCTGGGTGGTGATACGGATGGTGCCGCCGTGCCGGTGCCGCTGTGCTGTGGTGTGACGGACGTGACCGGTGCGTCCGGGAACGCGAAGTGCCGCTCCCTGGACGGGTTACCCGAGTTCTTGCCCGTTCACATAAACGCGGGGAACGCGCTTGCCGATGCGCGTGACGATCTCGTACGCGATCGTGCCGCAGGCCTGCGCCCAGTCCTCCGCGGTGGGCTCGCCCCGGTCGCCGGGTCCGAACAGCACGGCCTCGCTGCCCACCGGGGGTTCGTCGCCGCCCAGGTCCACGACGAACTGGTCCATGGCGACCCGCCCGGCGATCGTCCGCCACTTGCCGTCGACCAGCACCGGACCGGTTCCCGAGGCGTGCCGCGGGACGCCGTCCGCGTAACCGACCGGCACCAGGCCGAGGGTGGTCTCGCCGGGGGTGACGTAGTGGTGGCCGTAACTGACGCCGTGGCCGCCCGGGGTGCGCTTGACGAGGGCCAGCGACGCGCTGAGCGTCATCACCGGGCGCAGCCCGAAGTCCGCCGGGGTGCCCAGCTCGGGGCTGGGCGAGACGCCGTACATGGCGATGCCCGTGCGGACCAGGTCGAAGTGGGTCTCGGGCAGGGTGAGGGTGGCCGGCGAGTTGGCGATGTGCCGCACCTCGGGCCGGACGCCCCGCTCCTCGGCGTACGCCGTCATCTCCCGGAACCGGGCGAGCTGGGCGGCGATGGACGGATGCCCCGGCTCGTCGGCGCACGCGAAGTGCGACCACAGTCCGGTGACCCGGACCAGCCCCTCGGCCTCGGCCCGCAGCGCCGCGGCGACGAGTTCGGCCCAGTCCTCGCCGGGCTGGCAGCCGTTGCGGCCGAGACCGGTGTCGGCCTTGAGCTGCACGCGCGCGGTGCGGCCCGCCGCCCGGGCGGCCGCCACGACCTCCCGCAGGGCCCACATGCCGCTCAGCGAGACGTCGATGTCCGCCTCGATCGCCTGCCGCCAGGGGCCGCCCGGCACCCACAGCCAGCACAGGATCCGGCCGGGCAGCCCGGCCGCGCGCAGCGCGAGGGCCTCCTCGGCCGTGGCCGTGCCGAGCCAGCTCGCGCCCGCGGCGAGGGCCTCGCGGGCACACGGCACCGCGCCGTGGCCGTATCCGTCGGACTTGACGACGGCCATCACGGCGGCGCCCTCGGCCCGGGCGCGCAGGGCCCGCACATTGGCGCGCAGGGCGCCCAGATCGATCTCGGCGCGGGCGCGCAGGGCGGCGGTCGGCTCAGCAGCTGTCTCACTCATCGCGCCCCCAGTCTCTCAGAGCCGCCCTGCGCGGGGCGGGGGCCGGGTCGGTCCGGCCGTCGCGCGTGCGGCCCAGGCCCGGTCGGTCCGACGGGTCGCGCCGCGTAACGCGGGGCGTGGGCCGAGTCGCTCACGCCGTCGCGCGTACGGGCAGTCGCCGTGCTGCGGCCGGGGCCCGATCGGTCCCGCCGTCCCGCGTGCGACCGGGGCCGGGGCGGCCCGACCATCGCACGTGCCGCCATCGCCGGGCTGCGATGGGGGCCAGGTCGCTCACGCCGTCGCGCGTCCGGGCAATCGCCCCGCTGCGGCCTGGCGCGGAGACCCGGTCGCGCCCCCGCGGCGGCAGCCGCGTCTCCCGTCCGGTCCCGTGCCCCTTGGCGCGGCGCTCGCAACCGCGGGCAGGCGGCCCAACCCCCGCCGAGCCGCCCGCGACCCGCGCCCGCCACCCCTTCAGCCCCGCATGTCCCGCCACCCCCTCAGCCCCGCACCTCTCGCCACTCGCCCCCCAGCCCCGCACCTCTCGCCGCTCCCCCAGCCCCGCACGCCCCTCCACCCCCTCAACCCCGAACCTCTCGCCGCTCCCCCAGCCCCGCACGCCCCTCCACCCCCTCAACCCCGAACCTCTCGCCACTCCCCCAGCCCCGCACCCCCCTCCAGGCCCTCAGCCCCCCGTGACCCGCGCCCGCCACCCCCTCACCCCCGCACGTCCCTCCAGGCCTCCGGAATGTGTGACGCCACGTCATGGGCCCCCGTCGGCGCCCCCTCCGCCGCGAACCGGCCCGCCAGTCCGTGCAGGTACGCCGCCACGCTCCCCGCGTCCGCCGCGCCCAGCCCCGCCGCCAGCAAGGACCCCGCCAGCCCGGACAGCACGTCGCCGCTCCCGGCCGTGGCCAGCCAGGGCGTCCCCGTGGAGTTCACCCGTACCGGCCCGCCCGCGAAGTCGGCGACCAGCGTGGTCGAGCCCTTGAGCAGCACCGTCGCCCGGTACACCGCCGCCAGCTCCCGCACCGCGGCCAGCCGGGCCCCCTCGACCTCCTCCCGCCGCACGCCCAGCAGTGCGGCGGCCTCCCCGGCGTGCGGGGTCATCAGCGTCGGCGCCGTACGCCGCCGTACCGCGTCCCGTTCGGCCAGCCGCAGCCCGTCCGCGTCCAGCAGCACCGGCACGTCCGCCGCCAGCACCTCGGCCACGGTCGCCGCGTCGTCCCCGGCACCGGGTCCGGTCACCCAGGCCTGTACCCGGCCGGCCCTGGCGGGCCCCGCGTCGGAGACGAGGGTCTCCGGGAAGCGGGCGATGACCGCGTCCCCGGCCGGCCCGACGTACCGTACGGCCCCGGCCCCGCCGCGCAGCGCGCCCGACACCGCCAGCACGGCCGCCCCGGGATAGCGCGCCGACCCGGCGGCGATCCCGACCACCCCGCGCCGGTACTTGTCACTCTCCCCCGTCGGCGCCGGCAACAGCCGGTCCACGTCGGCGTGTTGCAGGGCCTGGAGCACGGCGTCGGCGGGCGGCGGTTCCAGACCGATGTCGACGAGCCGCACCACCCCGGCGTACTCCCGCGCGGGATCCACCAGCAGTCCCGGCTTGTACGTGCCGAAGGTGACGGTCAGGTCGGCCCGGAGCGCGGCCCCGCGCACCTCGCCGGTGTCCGCGTCGACGCCGCTGGGCAGGTCCACGGCCACCACGGCGGCCCGGGACCGCGCCACCACCCCGGCGAGCCGCTCGGCGTCCGGCCGCAGCCCGCCCTTGCCCCCGATCCCGACGATGCCGTCCACGACCAGGTCGGCCCGCAGGAGCAGTTCCTCGACCGGGCCGGCACCGTCCGCCGGGGCGAGGGCACCGCCCGCCCGGCGCAGGGCGGCGAGCCCCCCGGCGTGGGCCCGTCCCGGTGTCAGCAGGACCGCCGTCACGCCCGCGCCGCGCCGGGCCAGCCGGGCCCCCGCGTACAGGGCGTCCCCGCCGTTGTCGCCGCTGCCGACGAGCAGCACCACCCGGCTGCCGTACACCCGCCCGAGCAGTTCGGCGCAGGCGGCGGCCAGTCCGGCGGCGGCCCGCCGCATCAGCGCGCCCTCCGGCAGCCGTGCCATCAGCGCCCGCTCGGCCGCCCTTACCGTCTCCACGCTGTACGCAGTATGCATGCGGTCGATACTGCCCCGCGACCCCCGCGGTCCACACCCGCTCTGCCCGGAGGCGATCTCCGTCTTCCGGTCGCGGGGTCCGGTCGCGAGGTCCGGTCGCAGGGGTCTGTCCGAGCGGGCGCGCACGGCGGCACGCGGTCGTGCTCGAAGGGCCCGGGACCCGTACGCGCGGACAGGCCGGGGCCCGGCCCGGTCCGGTCAGCCCTCGGCGACCACCACGGCCGAGGCCACGCCCGCGTCGTGACTGAGCGACACGTGCCAGGACCGCACGCCCAGTTCCGCGGCCTTCGCGGCCACCGTCCCCTTCACCCGCAGCCGCGGCTGCCCGCTGTCCTCCACATACACCTCGGCATCGGTCCACTGCAGCCCCGGAGGCGCGCCCAGCGCCTTCGCCAGCGCCTCCTTGGCGGCGAACCGGGCCGCGAGCGAGGCGATTCCGCGCCGCTCCCCGCTGGGCAGCAGCAGCTCCCGCTCCACGAACAACCGGTCGGCCAGCCCCGGTGTCCGCTCCAGGGACGCCCGGAACCGGTCGATCTCGGCGACGTCGATGCCCACCCCGATGATGCTCATGCCGAGCACCCTACGACCCCGGCCGCGGAGACGGGCCGAACCGGTCGGCGGGCCGCGTTCTACGCTTCCAGCATGAACTCGTCACACGCCTATCTCTCCGGCCTCTTCTCCCTGGAGGGCCGGGTCGCCCTGGTGACCGGGGGCAGTTCCGGTATCGGCCGGGCCATTTCGGGGGCGCTCGCGCGGGCCGGGGCCCGGGTGGTCGTCGTGGCCCGGCGGCCGACGGAACTGGCGGCCACCGTGGAGGAGTTGACGGACGCCGGCTGCCGGGCGGCCTGGGTCAGCGGTGACCTGGGGTCGCGGGACGGGGTGCGCGCGGCGGCCGAGGAGGCCGCGGCCGTCTTCGGCGAGCCCGACATCCTCGTCAACTCCGCCGGGATCAACCTCCGGCCGCCGATGGACGACATGGACGACGACGTGTGGGACAACACGATGGCGGTGAACCTGGAGGCGCCCTTCCTGCTGGGCCGGCGGTTCGGGCCCGGCATGGCCGAGCGGGGCTTCGGGCGGATCATCCACATCACCTCCCAGCAGGCCCACCGCGCCTTCGTGCAGAGCGGTGCCTACGGCGTCTCCAAGGGCGCGCTGGAGTCCCTGGCCCGCTCCCAGGCCGAGGCCTGGTCACCGTACGGGGTCACGGTCAACACCCTCGTGCCGGGCTTCGTGATGACCCCGCTGAACAGGCGGCTGTCCTCCGATCCCGAGCGGGTGGCCGCTCTTGCCGCGCGCACGATGACCGGCCGCAACGGACTCGCCGAGGACTTCGAGGGCGCGGCCGTCTTCCTGGCGAGCCGCGCCTCCGCGTACGTCACGGGCCAGTCGATCTTCGTGGACGGCGGCTTCTCGGTGCACTGAGCGAGCGCGCCCGGAAGGGACGCGGGGAACCGCGCGAACGACCGCACGCGCGGTTCCCCGACACGCGCCCCGCACCCGCAACCCCAACCGCAACCGCAACCGCCGAACGACGACGCCCCCGCCGGACGGCGATGCCCCGGCGGACGAGTGGCTACTCCACCGTGACCGACTTGGCGAGGTTCCGGGGCTGGTCCACCTCGTTCCCCCGGGCCGTGGCCAGCTCACAGGCGAAGACCTGCAACGGCACCGTCGCCACCAGCGGCTGGAGCAGGGTCGGCGTGGCCGGGATGCGGATCAGGTGGTCGGCGTACGGGACCACCGCCTCGTCGCCCTCCTCCGCGATCACGATGGTGCGCGCGCCCCGCGCCCGGATCTCCTGGATGTTGGAGACGATCTTGTCGTGGATGACCGACCGGCCGCGCGGCGACGGTACGACGACGACGACCGGCACGTCCTCCTCGATCAGCGCGATCGGGCCGTGCTTCAGCTCGCCCGCGGCGAAGCCCTCGGCGTGCATGTACGCCAGTTCCTTCAGCTTGAGCGCGCCCTCCAGGGCCACCGGGTAGCCCACGTGCCGGCCGAGGAACAGCACGGTGTTCTTCGCGGCGAGGGTGCGCGCCAGCGCCCGTACCGGCTCCATGGTCTCCAGGACCCGCTCGACCTCCTCGGAGATCCGGGACAGGTCCTTGATCACGGCCTGGATCTCGTCGCCCCACTTGGTGCCGCGCACCTGCCCCAGGTACAGCGCGACCAGGTAGCAGGCGACCAGCTGGGTGAGGAACGCCTTGGTGGAGGCGACCGCGATCTCCGGACCGGCGTGCGTGTACAGCACCGCGTCCGACTCGCGGGGGATCGTCGAGCCGTTGGTGTTGCAGATCGCCAGCACCTTGGAGCCCTGCTCGCGGGCGTGCCGCAGCGCCATCAGGGTGTCCATGGTCTCGCCGGACTGGGAGATGGCGATCACCAGCGACCGCCCGTCCAGGATCGGGTCCCGGTAGCGGAACTCGCTGGCCAGCTCCACCTCGCACGGGATCCGCGTCCAGTGCTCGATGGCGTACTTGGCGATCAGACCGGCGTGGAAGGCCGTACCGCAGGCGACGATGACGACCTTGTCGATCTCGCGCAGTTCGGAGGGGCTGATCCGCACCTCGTCCAGGGTGAGCGAGCCGGACGGGTCGATCCGGCCGAGCAGGGTGTCGGCGACCGCCTTGGGCTGCTCGGCGATCTCCTTGAGCATGAAGTAGTCGTAGCCGCCCTTCTCGGCGGCGGAGGCGTCCCAGTCCACGTGGTAGGAGCGGACCTCGGCCGGGCGGCCGTCGAAGCCCGTCACCGTGACGCCGTCCCGGCGCAGCTCCACCACCTGGTCCTGGCCCAGCTCGATCGCGGACCGTGTGTGCTCGATGAACGCGGCGACGTCGGAGGCCAGGAACGCCTCGCCCTCGCCGACACCCACCACCAGCGGCGAGTTGCGGCGGGCGCCGACCACCACGTCCGGCTCGTCGGCGTGCACCGCGACCAGCGTGAACGCGCCCTCCAGCCGCCGGCACACCAGCCGCATGGCCTCCGCGAGGTCCGCGCAGGAGGAGAACTCCTCGGCCAGCAGATGGGCGACGACCTCGGTGTCCGTCTCGGAGTGCAGCTCATGGCCGCGCTCGGCCAGTTCCGCGCGCAGCACCGCGAAGTTCTCGATGATGCCGTTGTGCACCACCGCGACCCGGCCCGCGTTGTCGAGGTGCGGGTGCGCGTTGGCGTCCGTGGGGCCGCCGTGGGTGGCCCAGCGGGTGTGCCCGATGCCGGTCGAGCCGGCCGGCAGCGGCCGGTCCACCAGCTCCTTCTCCAGGTTGACCAGTTTCCCGGCCCGCTTCGCGGCGGCCAGCCCGCCGTCCGCCGGCACGGCGACACCCGCCGAGTCGTACCCCCGGTACTCCAGCCGCTTCAGTCCGGCCATCACGACATCGAGCGCCGACTGTGACCCCACGTATCCCACGATTCCGCACATGAGCGGCAGCCTACGGGCCGGCCGTGATCAGAAACGGCCTCCGCCTGCCCGAATTCGGAAATTCCCACCGTCGTACGCAGCCCTTCGGTGCTCCGACGCCCGCGCCGGCCCGGCGTGACGGACCCCACCCGCCGCGCCGTTCGAACTCCGTTAACAATGGACTGTGATCTCACCGGTCTCCTCGATGCCCCGGAGCGCCCACCGGCACAGGCCGGAGGCGACTCCCTACGTCGATCTCACCCGCGCCGAGTGGAGCGCGCTGCGCGACAAGACACCGCTGCCGCTCACCGCCGAGGAGGTGGAGAAGCTCCGCGGTCTCGGTGACGTCATCGACCTGGACGAGGTGCGGGACATCTACCTCCCGCTCTCTCGGCTCCTCAACCTCTACGTCGGCGCCACCGACGGCCTCAGAGGCGCGCTGAACACCTTCCTCGGGGAGAAGGGCTCCCAGTCCGGCACCCCGTTCGTGATAGGTGTCGCCGGCTCGGTGGCCTGCGGCAAGTCCACCGTCTCCCGCCTCCTCCAGGCCCTGCTCTCCCGCTGGCCCGAGCACCCGCGCGTGGAACTGGTCACGACGGACGGCTTCCTGCTGCCCACCCGGGAGCTCCAGGCCCGCGGCCTCATGTCACGGAAGGGATTCCCCGAGTCCTACGACCGCCGCGCCCTCACCCGTTTCGTCGCCGACATCAAGGCCGGCAAGGACGAGGTGACGGCCCCCGTCTACTCCCACCTCATCTACGACATCGTCCCGGACCAGCGGCTCACCGTGCGCCGCCCGGACATCCTGATCGTGGAGGGCCTCAACGTCCTCCAGCCCGCCCTGCCCGGCACGGACGGCCGCACCCGGGTCGGTCTCGCCGACTACTTCGACTTCAGCGTCTACGTCGACGCGAGCGCCGAGGACATCGAGCGCTGGTACCTCAACCGCTTCAGGAAGCTGCGCCAGACCGCCTTCCAGAACCCGTCCTCGTACTTCCGCAAGTACACCCAGGTCTCCGAGGAGGAGGCACTGGACTACGCCCGCACGCTCTGGCGGACCATCAACAAGCCCAACCTGGTGGAGAACATCGCCCCGACCCGCGGCCGGGCCACCCTCGTCCTGCGCAAGGGCCCGGACCACAAGGTGCAGCGCCTCAGGCTGCGCAAGCTGTAGCCGCCCCTGTTAGATGGGCGCCATGCTGCACCTGCGCCTGATCAGCCCCGCGGAGCGGACCGACGAGGTGGTCCGTCTGATCGAGAACACGGTCGGTACCACCCACCTCGTCGTCCTCCCGGGCACCGCCCGCGATCCCGCCGGCGACCTCGTCCTGTGCGACGTGGCCCGGGAGGCGGGTGACGCACTCATCAGCGGTCTGCGCCGGCTGGGCCTGGACGAGACCGGCTCGATCGCCGTCGACGACATCGGCCTCTCCCTGTCCCGGCGCGCCGACGAGGCCGAGGCGGAGGCACCGGGCGAGGGCGCGGACGCGGTCCTGTGGGAGGGCCTGACCGAGGCCACCCACGAGGAGTCGACGCTGTCGGTCACCTACGTCGCCTTCATCACCCTGGCGACGATGATCGCGGCCTGCGGTGTGGTGCTGGACAACGCCATCCTGATCGTGGGCGCGATGGCGGTCGGCCCCGAGTTCGGCCCCCTGGCCGGCATTTGCACGGCCCTGGTCCGACGCCAGCCACGCCTGGCCTGGCGCTCACTGAGCGCGCTGCTGGTGGGCTTCGCGGTGGCGATGGCGGTGACGGTCGGCTTCAGCGTCTTCATGGACGTCATCGACCTCTTCCACCGGTCCGACCTGGAGGGCAAGCGCCCCAACACGGCGTTCATCTACGCCCCCGACGCCTTCTCCCTGGTCGTCGCGATCCTGGCCGGCGTCGCCGGCACCCTCTCCCTGACCTCCGCCAAGTCGGGTGCCCTGGTGGGCGTGGCGATCTCGGTGACGACGGTCCCGGCCGCGGCCAACGCGGCGGTCGCCCTGGCCTACGGCGACACGAACCAGACCCTGGGCTCGTCCGTCCAGCTTCTGCTGAACCTGGCGGGGATCGTGGTGGCGGGCACGCTGACACTGCTGGCGCAGAAGTGGTTCTGGACGAAACAGCGGGAGCGTCTCCCGTAGGGCGGCGCAGCCGGCCCGGGGCGCGGGGCTGTGTCCTCCGCGGCCGCGCCGCGTGGGCGCGACACACCCCGACGAACCGGCAGCCCGCACCGCACGATCCCCGGCACCCCGCGCACCGGCATCCGGAATCCCGAACCGCTGGACGCGCACCCCGAGCCCGGCCCCGGGCCCCGGACCTATCCGAGGGCCGACTTCACCGCATCGGCGAGCCGCCCCGCCACCGACCGGGCCTGCTCGATGTCCGCGGCCTCGACCATGACCCGGACCAGCGGCTCGGTCCCGGAGGGCCGCAGCAGCACCCGCCCGGTCGCCCCCAGGTCCCGCTCCGCCTCGGCGACCGCGGCGGCGAGGTCGGCGGACGTCTTCACCCGCGACTTGTCCACGTCCGGCACGTTGATCAGCACCTGCGGCAGCCGTTCCATCACCGAGGCCAGCTCCCGCAGCGTACGGCCGGTCTCCGCGACCCGCGCCGCCAGCAGCAGTCCGGTCAGCGTGCCGTCACCGGTGGTCGCGTGGTCGAGGATGATGACGTGCCCGGACTGCTCGCCGCCGAGGGCGTAGCCGTGCTCCTTCATCTCCTCCAGCACGTACCGGTCGCCCACGGCGGTCTGCACGAGCCGGATGCCCGCGCGCTCCATGGCCAGCTTGAAGCCGAGGTTGGACATCACGGTCGCGACGACGGTGTCGGAGCGCAGTGCGGAACGCTCCCGCATCGCCAGCGCGAGCACGGCGAGGATCTGGTCGCCGTCGACCTCCTCGCCGGTGTGGTCCACGGCCAGGCAGCGGTCGGCGTCGCCGTCGTGCGCGATGCCGAGGTCCGCGCCGTGCTCGACGACCGCGGCCTTCAGCTTGTCCAGGTGGGTCGAGCCGCAGCCGTCGTTGATGTTGAGGCCGTCCGGCTCCGCGCCGATCGTGACGACCTGGGCACCGGCCCGGGCGAACGCCTCCGGCGAGACCCCCGAGGCCGCGCCGTGCGCTTCGTCCAGGACGATCTTCAGTCCGTCGAGCCGGTTGGGCACGACCGACAGGAGGTGGGCGACGTACCTCTCGAAGCCCTCCTCGTACGACCGCACACGCCCCACGCCGGCGCCCGTCGGCCGCTCCCACGGCTCGCCGTGCCGGTGTGCGTCGTAGACCGCCTCGATCCTGTCCTCCAGCTCGTCGGCGAGCTTGTGGCCGCCACGGGCGAAGAACTTGATGCCGTTGTCCGGCATGGCGTTGTGGCTGGCGGAGAGCATCACACCGAGGTCGGCGCCGAGCGCGCCCGTCAGGTGCGCCACCGCCGGCGTCGGCAGCACACCGACGCACAGGACGTCCACGCCCGCGCTCGCGAGGCCCGCGACCACCGCCGCCTGCAGGAACTCCCCGGACGCCCGCGGGTCCCGACCGACCACCGCTTTCGGCTTGTGGCCCTCGAAGGTGCCCGCCTCGGCCAGCACGTGCGCCGCGGCGACGGAGAGGCCGAGCGCCATCTCGGCCGTCAGATCCGCGTTGGCGACACCGCGCACGCCGTCCGTGCCGAAGAGTCGTCCCACTTGTCCTCCTGAGGAAGCGTCCTTGCTGCCGGGAATGATGGCAGACGCCGTGCGATCCGATCACACAAGCCTTTGAGCGCCTTGTGTCGTTATACGCCCTTGGCCGGGATAAACGAACGCCCCGACGGCACATGTGGCGTGCCGCCGGGGCGTTCGGAGTACGAGCAGGCAGCTGCTGGTTAGCGCTTGCTGTACTGCGGGGCCTTGCGGGCCTTCTTCAGACCGGCCTTCTTGCGCTCGACCGCACGGTCGTCGCGCTTGAGGAAGCCGGCCTTCTTCAGCGGGCCGCGGTTGTTGTCGACGTCGGCCTCGTTCAGCGCACGGGCCACACCGAGACGGAGGGCACCGGCCTGACCGGAGACACCGCCACCGGCGATGCGGGCGATGACGTCGTAACGACCCTCAAGCTCCAGGACCTTGAACGGCTCGTTGACTTCCTGCTGGTGCACCTTGTTGGGGAAGTAGTCCTCAAGGGTGCGACCGTTGATCTTCCACTTGCCGGTGCCCGGAACGATCCGGACGCGGGCGATGGCGTTCTTGCGACGGCCCAGGCCGGCGGCCGGCTGGGGCTCACCGAAGCGCGAGGCGAGGGACTCGGAGGTGTACTCACCCTCCACCGGAACCTCGGACTCGGTGGTGTAGCTGTCGATGTCAAGCTCTTCGAGCGGCTGCTCGGCAGTGGTCTCGGCCACGATTCTCCTCAGATTCTGTTCAGTCTTAGGGGGTGGCCGGACTTACTGCGCGACCTGGGTGATCTCGAACGGCACCGGCTGCTGGGCAGCGTGCGGGTGCTGGTCACCCTTGTAGACCTTCAGCTTCGAGAGCATCTGACGGCCCAGCGTGTTCTTGGGGAGCATGCCCTTGACGGCCTTCTCGATGGCCTTCTCGGGGTTCTTGTCGAGCAGCTCGTCGTAGCGGACGGAGCGCAGACCACCCGGGTAGCCGGAGTGGCGGTACGCCATCTTCTGGGTCCGCTTGTTGCCGGACAGGTGCACCTTGTCGGCGTTGATGATGATGACGAAGTCACCAGCGTCGACGTGCGGCGCGTAGATCGGCTTGTGCTTGCCCCGCAGGAGGGTCGCAGCAGTGGTGGCGAGACGACCCAGGACAACGTCCTGAGCGTCGATGACGTGCCACTGGCGCGTCACATCGCCGGGCTTGGGGCTGTACGTACGCACGGTTCGTAGCCTTCGCTTCGAGTGAATGGTCCTAAACAAGGTCACCGAAACGATCACGACAGCCTTGATCCACGGCGGCGACGCATACCGCGTACGTGGGGTCGCTGGTCATCGGCCCGGTGGACCGGTGTAAGGGCCCGTCCCGTGAGAATGAGCAAGCCAATACACAACGAAGAAGTAGGTTACCGGGCGGCCCCCGGGCGGGTCAAAACGAGGCAGGCCGACGGACGGACCCCGCACACCCCGCCCCCCGTCTAAGATGCGCCCCATGAGTAACGGGCAGGGGGGACCCCAGTCTCAGTGGGATCCCTGGAAACCGCAATCCCAGCAGCCGTGGAACAGCGCAGCCGACGACGGGACTCCGGACTGGGCCGCGCTCGCCGAGGCCTCGGAGACGCGGAACAAGCGCCGCAAGCTGCTGTTCATAGCCGGCGGCGCCCTCGCCACGGTCGCGATAGGCACGGCGGTCGCCATGGCCGTCGTCTCCGCGAACGGCGGTGATCCGGAGGCAGGCCCGAGCAATCTGCCCGCCAGCGCCTCCATTCCCGGCTCCGCCACCGCCACGCCGTCCTTCGCGCCCACCAGCGCCCCGCCGCCGCTGGACCCGAAGGACTTCATCTCCAGCGCCAAGAAGGACACCGCGCCGCTCGGCCCGGACACCCTGTTCCCGGGCACGCAGCTGACCATGGACGGCACGGTGTACAAGAA